>NZ_JBFODD010000005.1:0-38420 GCF_040908115.1 Aeromonas sp. R7-1
GGCCTTCCCATCAGAAGCCTGGCACCCCTTTCATGTCAGGCAGTTGGTGCGCAATCCCCTTGTGGCAGTCGATGCAGGTGTTGGCCCCGCTTGCCAGGTTGGTGGAGTGCATCTGGGCGGCCCGACGCCCTTGCAGGGAGAAGTCCATGTACTCGAAGTTGTGGCAGTTGCGGCACTCGCGCGAATCCGTCTCCTTCATCCGCTGCCACTCCCGCTCGGCCATCTCCCGCCGGTGGGATTCAAACTTCTCGCGGGTATCCACCTTGCCGGTGATCATGCCCCACAGCTCCTTGGAGGCCTGCACCTTGCGGATGATCTTGTAGGTCCACTCGTGGGGTACGTGGCAATCCGGGCAGCTGGCCCGCACGCCGGAGCGGTTGGCGTAGTGGATGGTGTCGCGGTACTCCACGAACACGTTGTCCTTCATCTCGTGGCAACCGGTGCAGAAGGCCTCGGTGTTGGACGCTTCCATGGCGGTGTTGAACCCGCCCCAGAAGATGACGCCACCGAAGAAGCCCATCAGCAGGATGACCCAGAGGGCCGCCTTCGACGGTGACTTGAAGGTGGTCCACAGACGCTTCACAAAGCCGGGTAATTTCATCTATGGGTTCCTCAGTTCAGCGCTTCAACCGGTTTGAAGGTATTGTTCACCAGCGGCTTGGCATCCGCTTGCGGCACGTGGCACTGCAGACAGAAGTAGCGACGCGGAGAGACTTCGCCCAGGGTCATGCCGTCGCGGGTCTCGAAGTGGGTGGGGCTTATCTTGGGGGCCTTCATGGCACTGGCGTTCTTGAAGCTGTGACAGGCCAGACACTTGTTGACCTTGTTGTCCACTTCATAGTTGCGGGTGTCGTGGGGGATCAGCGGGGGCTGGTGCATGTACTGGCGATCGTAGAGGTCGCCATCCTTGCGAAAGTTCTTCATGGGGGCCGCGTCGGCATCCGTCACCAGATCCGTGCTTCCCCGCTCCGACTTGATGCCCCCCGTGCTGTTGGTGATCTCGGGGACGGCCGCCATCAAGGAACCCGCCATCAGGCAGGCCAGCATTGCTCCAATCAGCTTCTTCATTATGTGTTCTCCGACGTTTTCTCTGCCTTGACGGCAAAACCTACAGTGATTTCAAAAACTTGCTCCGCGCAGACATCGATGCAACGGCCGCAGTTGGTACACTCCTGAGCCGCAATCAAGGGCCCGTGACCACGCCTGGCACCGTGAACGGGGCCGCGCAGGATGGGACGCTCCGGGCAGACCGCATAACAATCCATGCAGTTGCTGCACCGCTCGCGCCCCGAGGCTGCAATCTTGATGAACCCGACCCGGTTGACCAGGGCATAGAAGGCCCCCACCGGACAGAGGTGGCCGCACCAGCCCCGCTCCACCACAAAAAGGTCGAACAGGAACAGCGCCGCCAGCAGGCCCCAGCCCACCCCCATGCCAAACAACAGGCCGCGCAGGGTGAGCGACACCGGATTGACCAGCTCCCACACCAGCACGCCTGTGATGGCCGGTGCCACCAGCACCATGGCCAGCAGCCAGTAGCGGGTAGCGCGGTTGAACTGACCATTGCCCTTGAGCCCGAGCCGCCCCCTGAGCCAGGCGGCGGCATCGGTGACCAGGTTGACCGGACAGACCCAGGAGCAGAACACCCGCCCCCCGGCCAGCCAGTAACCCACGAGCACCAGCCCGGCCCCGAGCCACAGGGTGGGGATGGGCCACTGGCCCGCCGCCACCGACTGCAGCAGGGTCAGGGGATCCGTGAGGGGCACCGTCTCCAGCAGCAAGGAGCTGGAGAGGTTGCCCTTGAGGATCCAGATGCCTGCGAGCGGCCCCAGCAGGAACAGCCCCAGCACCCCGAACTGGCAAAGCCGGCGCAGCAGCAGGAAGCGATGGGCACGCCACCACCCCAGCCTGGCCGTGGCCTCGGCTCCCGGATACCGACTCATAGCCCCTCCGGTTTGCGGGTCGGCAGGGTCAGTCGCTCACCGATAAGGGACTTGCCCGCCTTCTCCTTCTCTTCCCAGCCGAGCCGGTAGTGGTGACCCAGCTCCCCCTTGGCAAGCCCGCGAGGCACCACCTTGATGGCAGCCTCCTCCAGCACGCAGGCGTGCTCGCACTTGCCGCAGCCGGTGCAGAGATCGCTGTGCACCGTGGGCAGGAACATGGCGTGCTTGCCGGTGCGCGGGTTGTGTTGCAGCTCAAGGGTAATGGCCTTGTCGATGAGGGGGCAGACCCGGTAGCAAACGTCGCAGCGCAGCCCCAGGTAGTTGAGGCAGGTCTCGTGATCGATGAGCACCGCCACCCCCATCCGTGCCTGATCGATGTCGGTCATGGCCCGATCCAGGGCCCCGCTCGGGCAGGCCGCCACGCAGGGGATATCGTCACACATCTCGCACGGGACGGCGCGCGCCTTGAAGTAGGGGGTGCCGGTGGTCACGGGTTCAAACAGCCGGGCGAGCTTGAGGGTGTCGTAGGGGCAGGCCAGGGCGCAGAGTCCGCAGCGCACACAGGCGCCGAGAAACTCGGCCTCGTCGAGGGCCGCCGGCGGGCGCAGCGCCTGGGCAGGCAAAGCCTGCACCTGCTGGCGCGCCATGCCGCCGAGCCCCACGCCAAGCAGGCCCACACCGCAGGCCCCCTTGGCCATGTCGGCCAGAAACTGGCGCCGACTACGACTCATCTCGCGCTCCCCCGCCTTATGCCTTGACGACCTTGACGGCGCACTTCTTGTAATCCGTCTCTTTGGAGAGCGGATCCGTGGCGTCCAGGGTCAGCTTGTTGACCAGCTGGCTCGCGTCGAAGAAGGGCATGAACACCAATCCCTTGGGCGGACGGTTGCGGCCGCGGGTCTCGACCCGGGTCTTCACCTCGCCCCGGCGGGAGGAGACGATTACCTCTTCGCCACGGCGCACACCGCGAGCCTTGGCATCTTCCGGGTGCATGAAGAGCACCGCATCCGGGAAGGCGCGATAGAGCTCGGGGACCCGGCGGGTCATGGTGCCGGTATGCCAGTGTTCCAGCACGCGGCCGGTGGAGAGCCACATGTCGTACTCTTTGTCCGGAGCCTCGGCGGCGGGTTCATAGGGCAGCGCGAAGATGACCGCCTTGCCGTCGGGCTTGCCGTAGAAGCGCACGCCCTCCCCCGCTTTCACGTAAGGGTCGAACCCTTCGCGATAGCGCCACAGGGTCTCCTTGCCGTCCACCACAGGCCAGCGCAGGCCACGGGCTTCGTGATACTGATCGAACGGCGCCAGGTCGTGGCCATGGCCGCGACCGAAGGAGGCGTACTCCTCAAAGAGCCCCTTCTGGACGTAGAAACCAAAGTGCTCGGCCTCGTCGTTCAGGGCACCCTTGCTCTGCTCTTTCGGGAACTGGTTCACCTGGCCGTTGGCATAGAGCACGTCGAACAGGGTCTTGCCCTTCACTTCCGGCATCTTGGCGATGAGTTCGGCCGGCCACACCTCTTCCACGGTGAAGCGCTTGGAGAACTCCATCAGCTGCCACAGGTCGGATTTGGCCCCTTCCGGTGCCTTCACCTGCTGGTGCCAGAACTGGGTGCGACGCTCGGCGTTGCCATAGGCACCCTCTTTCTCCACCCACATGGCGGTGGGCAGGATGAGGTCGGCCGCCTGGGCGGTCACGGTCGGATAAGGGTCGGAGACCACGATGAAGTTGGCCGGGTTGCGATAACCGGGCAGCGCCTCTTCATTCATGTTCGGGCCGGCCTGCATGTTGTTGTTGCACATCACCCAGTAGGCGTTGAGCTTGCCGTCTTTCAGCATGCGGTTTTGCAGCACGGCGTGGTAGCCCACCTGCTCCGGGATGGTGCCTTCCGGCAGCTTCCAGATCTTCTCGGCGATGGCGCGGTGTTTGGGATCCGTGACCACCATGTCCGCCGGCAGACGGTGGGCGAAGGTACCCACTTCACGGGCGGTGCCACAGGCGGAGGGCTGGCCGGTCAGGGAGAAGGGGCCGGAGCCCGGCTGGGAGATCTTGCCGGTCAGCAGGTGGATGTTGTAGCAGAGGTTGTTGGCCCAGACGCCACGGGTGTGCTGGTTGAACCCCATAGTCCAGTAGGAGACCACCTTCTTGTCCGGATCCGCATAGATCTGGGCCAGCTTCTCGAGCTTGTCCTTGGGCACACCGGAGAGCTTGGAGACGGACTCCAGATCGTAATCCGCCACGAACTTGGCGAAGTCCTCGAAGCTCATGGGGGTGGAGTCTCCGCTGTCCGGGTTCTTGGCCTTTTGCTGCAGCGGGTTGGTGGGACGCAGGCCGTAGCCGATGTCGGTCACCCCTTTGCGGAACTGGGTGTGTTTGTTGACGAACTCCCAGTTCACCTTGTCGTTCTGGATGATGTAGTTGGCGATGTAGTTGAGGATCGCCAGATCGGTCTGGGGGGTGAACACCATGCCGTTGTCCGCCAGCTCGAAGCTGCGGTGCTCGAAGGTGGAGAGCACGTGCACCTGCACATCCTGGTGGGACAGACGGCGATCGGAGATGCGCGACCAGAGGATGGGGTGCATCTCGGCCATGTTGGAGCCCCACAGCACGAAGGCGTCGGCCTGCTCGATGTCGTCGTAGCAGCCCATGGGTTCATCCATGCCGAAGGTACGCATGAAGCCCACCACCGCGGAGGCCATGCAGTGACGGGCATTGGGATCCAGGTTGTTGGAGCGCAGGCCTGCCTTCATCAGCTTGGCGGCGGCATAGCCTTCCCAGACGGTCCACTGGCCGGAGCCGAACATGCCGACGGCGGTCGGGCCCTTCTCTTTCAGGGTCGCCTTGAACTTCTCGGCCATGATGTCGAAGGCCTGATCCCAACTGATGGGGGCGAAGTTGCCGTTCTTGTCGAACTTGCCGTTGGTCATGCGCAGCATGGGCTGGGTCAGGCGATCCTCCCCGTACATGATCTTGGAGAGGAAGTAGCCCTTGATGCAGTTCAGGCCACGGTTGACCGGTGCATCGGGATCCCCCTGGGTCGCCACGACGCGGCCAGCCTGGGAGCCCACCAGCACGGAGCAACCGGTCCCGCAGAAGCGGCACGGCGCCTTGTCCCAGGTGATGGCGGTCTTGTCGGTACTGGTGATCAGGTTCGCCGCCAGAGTGGGGGCACTGACACCGGCCACGGCAGCGGCTGCCGCCACCGCATTGGCCTTCATAAAGTCGCGTCGACTCAGCTTCATGACATATCCTCGCATTGCTTAATCACATCAATGACAGCCATTGTGACGAGCCGCGCTGGCTCAGCTCCATGGCGCTTTATTCCTTTGCTCTGGGCTTTTCGTTCATCGAACGCAGACAACAGACCCGGCATCCCGTGTATTACCCGTGGCGGTCAGCGAACGACTCTTGCGCTTCTGCCACATGACGCCTTATTCCCCATCTTCGGCGTCCATTTCATCGAACTGGTGGTAGATCAGGGCCGCAGAGAGCACCCCGGGCAACCCCTGAATGGTGTCGATGGCCGCCATGATGGGGCGCTGGCTCGGCCCCTCCAGGGTCACCACCAGCTTGCCCTCCTCGCTGACGGCGTGGATCTCGGCCCCGTCCAGGGTCGCAATCCGCTCTGCCAGGGCGTGGCGCAGATCGGGCTGGGTCAGCACCACCAGGCTGGATACATGGAACTCTTCTCGCGTCATATCACCGTTTTCCAACTTGTTCGTCTCTTGGGTCATCGCGAAGCCTCGCCACGAGACAGACCGATGCTGATGCTGCCCACCGGGCAATCCGCCACGCAGGCCCCGCAACCGTTGCACGACTCGGCATGGATGCTGGGGGTGGGTACGCGCCCCAGCCGGGGGGAAAAGCGGATGGCCTGCAGCTCACAGCTGTCCTGACAGCGCTGGCAGAACACCTGGGCCGTGGCCAGACAGCCCGCCTCGATATGGGCCACATACTCCCAGGGTGTCTGGGTTGTCGGCCTGAACACCGGCGCCTGGCAGGCGCTGACGCACTCGGTGCAGAAGGTGCACTCGCCGCGGTGAAAATCCACCGTGGGGAAGCCCCCGTCTCCCTTGATCAGGATCTGCTCCGGACAGGCCGCCAAACAGTCGCCGCAGCGGGTACAGCCGGCCACGAACTCGTCCCAGGAGACGGACCAGGGCAACTGGATCCCGGCCTTGGGGGCGCTCAGGCGTCCCCGAAACAGGCCTCTGCGTGACAAGTTGACCCCATCGGTCATATCGACTCCTCTTTTCGGGGACGGATGCCCCCGCGCGGATCCCGTGACTGGCATTTTCAATACCAATTATAAGCGTGGGTGTATATTGCGGCCCTGACAAGTCAGGGGATATACCACCAGGGAGATAAACAGGGGGGATTCTTGCGCTGGATCAAACCCTTGGCGCAATTAGACACAGCAGGGGCAAGGTAAATTACCCCTATGTGAGGATTGATAATTAATCGAAGGTTATTTGAGGTGCACGGCGGCTGTCAGCCGCCGATGGAGGCCAGGTGGGGGGTCATGCCTGCATTGCCTTCATGGAGGCGATGGGTGGCGGCCTTGCCGGTCAGCGCCTGGCGAATACGCCATTGCAGCGCCTCCTGCTGGCTGTCATCGGTGAGCAGATCCCGCAGTTCCACCCCGTTGTCGCCAAAGAGACACAGGTGCAGCTTGCCCTTGGAGGAGACCCGCAGCCGGTTGCAACCGGCGCAAAAATCCTTGCTGTAGGGCATGATGAGCCCCACCCCGCCCCTCGAGTCCGAGTGCGTGAACACCTGGGCAGGGCCATCATCCACGCCGCGCAGCTGCTGCACCCAGCCGCTCTCTTGCAGACGCTGCTTGATGAGTTCACCGCTGGTATGGTGATCGCGAAACAGGGCGTCCATCTCGCCGGTCTGCATCAGTTCGATGAAACGAAGCTCGATGGGTTTGTCCCGGATCCAGGCGAGGAATGTCTCGAGCTGATGATCATTGAGCCCCTTGAGCAGCACGGCGTTGATCTTGACCGACCGAAAACCTGCACTCAGGGCGGCGTCTATCCCCGCCATCACCTCCGCCAGCTTGTTCTCGCCGGTGA
This sequence comes from Aeromonas sp. R7-1, assembly GCF_040908115.1. NCBI lineage: Bacteria > Pseudomonadati > Pseudomonadota > Gammaproteobacteria > Aeromonadales > Aeromonadaceae > Aeromonas > Aeromonas sp. R7-1. The sequence goes on from NZ_JBFODD010000005.1 coordinate 7,017, forward strand.
TCTGGTGGAACTGGCGGGGATCCAGGCTGTCGACGCTGACGTTCAGGGCCGTCAGCCCCGCATCGAACCACTCGCGGGCACGCTCCTTGAGGCGATACCCGTTGGTGGTCATGGCCACCTTCTCGATGCCGGGAGTATTGGCCACCGTCTCGATGATGGCCGTGAAGTCGCGACGCAGGGAGGGCTCGCCTCCGGTCAGACGCACCTTGCGCGTCCCCATGGCCGCAAACCCGGAGACGACGCGACGGATCTCCTCCAGGGAGAGGAAGGACTGGCGCCCCTCACCATCTCCTTTCGGCGGGTGATAGCCGTCCGGCAGACAGTAGGTACAGCGGAAATTGCAGACGTCGGTGACCGACAGACGCAAATAGTAAAAGCGACGGGAAAAACCATCTTCAAGTGGCAACATAAACACCTTTCCAAATACGGGAGGCCAGGGCATTTCTTTCCTGACCCTTTCAGCTCGAACATCGGCTGACGGCGATCTCCCCCTATCTCAATGACTTAGGCAAAATCGCTCGGAGTTCATCTAGTTTTTCGATGCTAGCACAACTTGGAGTACACTCCCATGCTACTTTGTGGGGTCTTTGTGGGTGAAAAGGGAGCCGGTCGGCATGGGAAAATGGTTCAGAGTGCAGTCGGTCAGCAGCGCCATCGGTCGCTCCATGGTGCTGATCCTGTTCATGGCCAGCCTGATCGCCGTGGTGGCCATGGTCACCCTCTTCTATTCGGTTCCCGATGCCAAGGCCATCAACCTGTCGGGCTCCCTGCGCATGCAGGCCTACCGCATGGCCTATGAAATCGAGAAGGATCAGGTCGTCCTCGGTCGGCTCGCCCAGTTTGAACAGACCCTTCATGCCCCCGAGCTGCAGGAGACCCAGCGCTGGATCACGCCCGCCTCCCTGCGCCGCACCTATGGTGAAGTCCTGCTGCAATGGCAAGTGATGCGCGAACACATCGAGAATGCCACCCCCAGCCGTTATACCGACAATACGGAGCAGTTCGTCGCCGCCATCGATGACTTCGTCAACCAGATGCAGTACCACGTGGAGTTCAAGGTTCGCATGCTGGCCCTGGCAGAGGGGTTGGGTCTGCTCGCCATCATCACCATCGCCTGGTGCACGGTGCGCTTCACCCGCCAGCAGGTGGTGGCCCCCCTCAACCAGCTGGTCTATTGCGCACGCCAGATCCAGCGTCAGGAGTTCGATCTCACCCTGCCCCCCCACTGTGAAAACGAGCTGGGAGAGCTGTCGGGGGCGTTCGCGACCATGGCCGACGAGCTTGGCAAACTCTACCGGGAGCTGGAGAGCAAGGTGGAGGAGAAAACGGCCAAGCTGCAACAGGCCAACGACACCCTCTCCTTCCTCTATTCCACCGCCCAGAAACTGCACGCGGCGCCCCTCAGCCGCCGCACCCTGCAAAAGCTGCTGGAGCGGGCAGCCGCCCACCAGCACATCGAGTACATCCGCCTCACCCGCTTCGAGCACAATGCGATGCCGGTCTACATCACAGGGCGCAAGGGGTGGCCGGGGGATCTGGACGCCGTGGTGAGCTTCTACCTGCAGATGGATGACGAGGAGTACGGCCGGCTCGACATGATAAGCGACCACCCCATCGACGAGCGGCTGATGAAGAACTTCTCCATGTTGCTGGCCCAGGTGCTGCACAAGGATCAGACCCTGCTGCAGCACCAGCGCCTGCTCCTGATGGAAGAGCGCGCCGTCATCGCCCGTGAACTGCACGACTCCCTCGCCCAGGCCCTCTCTTACCTGAAGATCCAGGCCACGCTGCTCAAGCGCTCCTTCGCCAAGGGGGACAGGGCCAAGACCGAGGCAGCCATGGAGCAGATCGACGAGGGACTCAGCAATGCTTATACCCAGTTGCGCGAACTGCTCGGCACCTTCCGCCTCAGCATCGGCGATGCCAACCTGGGTGAAGCCATCGCGGTCATGCTCGAGCAGCTCAAACCCCAGACGCACGCCGACATCAGGCTCCAGTACGGACTGACGGACACCGACCTTGAAGCGGGGCAGCACATCCACATCCTGCAGCTGATCCGTGAGGCAGTGCTCAATGCCATCAAGCATGCCAGCGCGCGGCACATTGACGTTAGCTGTGAGACCCTGGCTGATGGTAACATCCAGGTTCAGATTGCAGACGATGGTGTTGGAATAAGGGGCGCAAGCTCGGCGGTGAATCACTACGGTCTCAGCATCATGAATGAACGCGCCAGCAAATTGCGCGGCCAGTTGACCATCAGTGAACCGCCCTCCGGGGGCACCCGCATACACCTGACCTTTCCCACCAGCCTAACAAGAGACGCCTGATGGACGAGATGAAATACAGTGTTCTGGTCGTGGATGACCACCCCCTGATGCGCAAGGGAATTGTGCAACTGCTGGAGTTGGAAGATAACATCGACGTGGTTGGCGAGGCCTCCAACGGCACCGACGCCGTGGCCATGGCCAAAGAGTCCGAACCGGACCTTATCCTGCTCGACCTCAACATGAAGGGGTTGTCAGGTCTCGATACCCTCAAGGCGCTGCGGGCCGAAGAGGTGACTTCCCGCGTGGTGATCCTGACCGTCTCTGACGCCCGCCAGGATGTGGTTGCCCTGCTCAAGGCAGGCGCGGACGGCTATCTGCTCAAGGACACCGAGCCTGACATGCTGCTGGCCCAGCTGGCTGACGTGATGACCGGCAAGCAGATCCTGAGCGAGCCGCTACGCCCCTATCTCGAGAACATCTACGAGCTGGACCACCTGCAGCAGAAGCTGGAGAGCCTGACCCGACGCGAGATGCAGATCATGCGTGAAATCGCCAAGGGGTTGTCCAACAAGCAGGTCGCCTCCGTGCTCCATATCTCCGAGGGAACCGTCAAGGTCCACGTCAAGAGCCTGCTGAAAAAGCTCGAGGCCCAAAGCCGCGTCGAAGCAGCCGTCATGTACCTGGAACAGCGCAACTGAGGTCCCGGCCTCCGCCAGCAAGGGGCCACCATCCGTGCCTCCTTGCTGGCCCCCTCTTCTTTTCCCCAAATGGCGCGGAACCCGGTGCTCTATTGAGTAGATAGATTATTATTTTCATGACATCGCACGGGAAGGAAACATCGACATGACCTTTGAGCAGATAGAGCTGGTCCAGAAAGCCTGGGGCAGGGTGAGCGCCCTGAACAACAGCTATGTCCAGGAGGTGTATGAAGAGCTGTTCAGATTGTCCCCCGAACTCAGGGCCCTCTTTCCCCCACATCAGGAGCTGCCTGTTGCCAAGGTGTCGGACACCCTGAACACCGTCATCACCAGCCTCTCCCAGCTGGATGCACTGGGTTTCATCATTCGCGATCTCGGCAGGCGTCACCAGCGATTCAACGTTCAACCCCACCAGTTTGCGCTGCTCAAGCAGGCGCTGACCCAGGTACTGGCACGACGTCTCGGCAGTGGTTTTACCCCGGCACTGGCACAGGCCTGGTCGCAGATGTACGACGAAATAGCCGCCCTGATGCTGGACGGCATGACACAGCACACCGAATTCACCACCTGATCTCCTGGCCTTTGCCCCCAATCGCTCAATGGGTCTGTGACAGGCATTTTGCATGAATCAAATTTGCAATATGCGAAAATAGACTCATTCTGCACACGGGGTATGTTCGGCGCCCTAACACCTCACCTGAATCCCTTTCGCACTGCCTTGCCTGCATTCGCGACATCAAATCACAATAGATTGATTTTAAATGGATATTAAAAATAACCACGGGAAATGACTCACCCTTTCGCCACGCCACCTCTCTCTGGCACGGTCACTGCATTGTCACATTCAGCAATGACTGATTAGGAGGATGGAGCATGAAACTTCAACAACTGGCACTGTTCCCCTTGCCGTCCCACATTCTGCCCGGTGGCAAGCTCCCCCTTCGCCTGTTCGAGCCGCGCCACCTGCAGATGCTCAAGGAGTCCTTCCTCGAGGATCGTGGCTTTGGCATCGTGATGGAAGAGACCACCAGCACGGGCACCTGCGGACGGATTCTCCCGGTCGGAACCCGCGTCAAGGTGACTGATTTTTATACCCTCAACGACGGTTTGCTCGGGGTCACCGTGCTCGGCCTTGAACGCTTCTGCATCCACGAGATGGAAACGGATAGCGCAGGCCTCAGGCACGCCCAGGTCGAGCCGTTGCCCAACTGGCCGAGTGCGGATTCTGATGTCAGCGACAACCAGCTGGTCAGCCGATTGAGAGAGGTCTTTGCACAATACCCGGAACTGGATGAGCTCTACCCGGACAAGCAGTTCGACGATGCAGCCTGGCTCTGCCAACGCTGGCTCGAGATCCTGCCCATGCCGATCTATGAAAAACAGATGTTGATTGCCAAACAGAACAGTGAAGCGGCGCGCCAGTTCTTGCGCCGACTGATCGCACAGTGAGTCAAAGAGTGAGTCAACGGTTGGTTTGCAAAACGCGAATTCTCGGCACTGCATTCTTATAATGAAAAAATGAGAATTGCATTTTGCAATCACGGTAGCGATAAATAACACACAATTCAGCTACAGGCCGCAAATAACAGGTTTTGAAAAGTTGGCACGACTTTTTCATATAAAACCGTACAACCCGATTTATCCCGTGCTCTCTTCAGTATTTGCTGAAGAATTGGTCAACCACCAGGTTGACCATTTTTTTTACCCAAAATCGGCCGACATCACCTGCAATGGCGGAGCAGGCAGCTTCGCAGCCTGGCAAGACTGATGGGTTTGGCCAGAAAATCGTTCATGCCCTGGGCAAGGCAGCGGGCCCTGTCCTCCATCATGGCATTGGCCGTCAACGCGACGATGGGCACCTCGCACCCCATGTCCCGCAGGCGCCGGGTCGCCTCCAGCCCATCCATCTGCGGCATCCGCATATCCATCAGGACAAGGTCCGGCTGCTGCTTCGCCACCTGTGCCAGGGCCTCCAGACCATTGCCTGCCAGCCTCACCCTGCACACCAGCTTCTGCAGCATCAGGGATACCACCAGCTGATTGACCGGACTGTCTTCCACCACCAGCACATCCAGCTCCAGTCTGGCGCACTCTTCACTGCCGGGGGCGGCGGCCGGAGCACAGGGAGAGGCCATCCCGGGCAGCTCGAACCAGAAGCAGCTTCCCAGCCCAGGCGTGCTCTGCACGCAAATGTCTCCCCCCATCAGCTGCACCAGCCGCCTGCAGATGGCCAGTCCGAGTCCCGAGCCGGAGAAGCGGCGGGTTGCCGAACTGTCGACCTGATAGAAGGGTTCGAACAGCAACGCCTGATCCTCGGTGGAGATGCCGATCCCCGTGTCGCTGACCATGACCCCCAGCTTTTCCTCCTCCCAGGTCAACGCCAGACGCACGCTGCCGACGGAGGTGAACTTCACGGCATTGCCAAGCAGGTTGCCTATCACCTGGGAGAGGCGGACGGCATCCCCTTGAAGGCGTTCAGGGAGCGTCTCATCCAGATGCCAATGCAGTGTGATTCCCTTGGCACTGGCTTGTGCCTGCAAGGGCTCCACCAGGGCACGGCACAGCTCGGCTGGCTGAAAGGGTTCACAGTGCAGCGTCAGGGTATGTGACTCTATTTTCGAGAAATCGAGCACGTCGTCGATGATGGTCTGCAACAGATGCGCAGAGTGGGTGGCATGGCCGATGAGGGTCTGTTGCGGAGTGTCGAGTCGGCCGTGCTGCAGCAGATCCAGCATCCCCAGCACGGCGTTCATGGGAGAGCGGATCTCGTGGGTCATCATGGCGAGGAACTGGGATTTGGCACGGTTGGCCGTCTCGGCATCGTCCCGCGCCCGCGCCAGCTCCTGCTCGCGGCGGATCTGGCTGCCTATCTCCCGCGCCGTGCCCCGATAGCCAAGGAAGCGGCCACCGTCATCATGGCAAGGCTCCGCATTGATCTCCATCCAGCAAGGCCCGCCCGCCAGCATCACCTGAGCCCGCATTCCCCGCACCGGCAGATGGTGGGCGATCAGGTGCCGGTAGTGGCTCCAGGCCGGGTCCTGCTTGTCGTGGGCAAAATCATAGAGGCTTCTCCCCGTCTGGCGGGCCAGCACTTCCCCCTGATAGCCAGGCGCAGAGACATAGCTGAGCCTGTGCTGGGGATCGGTCTCCCAGAACCAGTCGGAGGCCATGGCGGCAAAACTGCGAAAACGCTGTTCGCTGGCCTGCAGGGCCAGGGTCTTGAGGTCAACCTGTTCTTGCAGGCGAGCCCGATAGGCGATGTTGACCAGGGCCTGGGAGATGAGCGGGCGACAACGCTGCATCGCCGCCTTGCTCTTGAGATCGAAGGTGCCCGCCACGCTGTGCCGGCAGATGAGCACACCGGAAAACCCCGGTCCCTGCAAGCCTGTCATCATGACGCTGGCCCAGCCCGGCGCCCCCGCCAGCGGCGCCAGCTCAGGCAGTTGGGCGGGATCATAGATGACCAGGGTCTCCCCCTTGATGGCCCTGGAGAAGAGCGGTGTCAGCGACCAGGTCCGGCCCACCTCGTCCGGCTGGGTGCTCAGATGGGTGCTGCCCCCTACGGCCTCCCAGGCGACCACGTCCGCCTGTTCGAATCCGATAAAGGGCTTGAGAGCAAGAATGAGACTCTCCAGTACCTGCTCCAGACTCTGGGCCTGTGCCAGGGTCGCCACCCCGCACAGCAGGGCTTGGGACTCCTCCCGATATCTGGCCTCCCGCTCCCGGCAACGCATCAGCTCCACCAGCGTGGTTTGCAGTTTGTCACCCAGGGTTTCGAGTTCGCTATTGCCTATCATCTTGAATCCAGCACAATGTCAGCTCTCGAGGAAGATTACGCTCGACACCATGAGGTTGCCGTGTGCCAGCTCACCATGGGGTAATCGTCCCTGTTCACCGAAGGTAAAGGGCGTGATGAAGGGGATCTCACCCAGCCTCTGACTGAATTGACTGACGATGTCCCCCAGCCTGTCCCCCAGTGCCAGCCGACAACCGGCACAAAACACCACCAGGGCGCCAAAGGGGCGCATATTGCTCGCCATGCCATATTCAGGCTCGATATTCACCGCATTCAGGCTACGCTGCAACAACCCTTCCTGGCTGCTGTACATGAGCAGCAGCCGCTCTCCCAGTCGGGTCTCGGTAAAGAGGCGCAGCCCCTCCCGCGCCGTCACCGCCTCGGGATGGGATAGCTTGTAGTAGGGCAGGTCATCGAGCATGCCGACCTGACGGGCCAATGGCGAGAGCGTCGTCTCCCTGAGGATGGGGCCCACCGGCCAGGGCGTCGCACGCTCGGTCCAGCGACCATAGACCCGGGCCGCCGGCTCGTGATCGATGGTCAGCACCTCCCGCCCGTCTATCCCGGTAATGATGCCGCGACACTCGGTGGGTACATAGCCTGAATGAAACTGGAACGCCAGTTGGCAGTCAGGGTAAAGCACCGCCAACACGCACCCTTGTGATCCCTCCCCTTCGTCCCAGCACAGCTGCCACTGCCCGGCCACGCCATCGTCTGCCGCCGACCCGCCGACGACGGGAACGGTCGCGCCAAACTCGGCGTCGATCCCCGCGAGCACAGCCTCCTCCAGCCCCGGGCTGGTGTGCAGCAACACGAGCTGCGGCAGCTCTCCCGGTCGGCCACCATCGGCGATGGCGCGGCGCAGCAATGCCCGCACATCCGGTTGATCCCCCATCTGGCCAGCCACACCATAAGCCCCCTTGTCATCATAAAGGGCGGCGACCGACAGGCTCCAGCCATGCCGACCATGATGACCATCCTGGGTCAGGATACCGCCGCAGGAGCTGCAACCGATCAGCCGGGTATCGGGAAAACGTGCCTTGAGCGCACGGCGCAGTTCCGCCGCCTCGTGTGCTTGGGTAAAATAGACCAGCAACAGCGATGGAACATGGGATGACTGGGCATGCAACCGCTCTGTAACTTGTTGGGCGGCCAGTGGGGTCGTCTCGGCAAGCGAGTGAGCCGTCAGGAAGTTCAACATCGTCTCCTAGGGGTACGGGATGCTTGCATCAAGCAAAAATCATACCCTTATCAAACAATTACCTGGCCATGGAGACTAGAATGGTGCTCACTGGCCTCCCACGGGATCACTGCATGTGGCAGAAAAATATCAATGACTTCGACCGGGTTGTCGCCATCGGCGGCGGGCACGGTATGGGCCGGGTGCTCTCTTCCCTGTCGTTCTTGGGATCCCGGCTGACGGGCATCGTCACCACCACGGATGATGGCGGCTCCACCGGACGCCTGCGCAAAAGCCAGGAGTGCATCGCCTGGGGGGATCTGCGCAACTGCCTCAACCAGTTGGTGACCACCCCCAGCATCGGTAGCCAGCTGTTCGAGCACCGCTTTACCGGCCGCGGCGAGCTGGCGGGCCACAACCTCGGCAACCTGATGCTGCTGGCCCTCGACAACCTCTGCGTGCGCCCCCTGGATGCCATCCGGCTCATCAGCGACATGCTGGAAATTGAACCCAATCTGCTGCCCATGTCCGAGCATCCCACCGATCTGTGCGCCCACACCGTCTGTGGCGATCAGATCCTGGGAGAGGTCTCCATCGATCAGCTCACCACACCGCCACGGGCCCTGAGCCTGAAACCGGTCGTGCCCGCCACGCGCGAAGCGGTCGAGGCGCTGAGCCAGGCCGACATGATCATCCTGGGGCCGGGCAGCTTCCTCACCTCCATCATGCCTCCTCTGCTGCTGCGCGAGATTGCGGAGGCGATCCGCAGCAGCCGCGCCATCGTAGTGTTCATCAGCAATCTGGTGGACGAAGAGGGTCCGGCAGGCCAGTTGTCACTGTCCAGTCAACATCGTTGGCTGGAAGAGCGGATAGGCAGCGGCCGGATCGATGCCATTCTGGCTCCCGAGGGCCCCCAGGTACCCGAGTTGCAGCACTGCCTCGTTCGGGCCGAGCTGGGTGAAGCGGCCCTCCCCCACCGCCACGACCGCCTCAAGCTGCGGCTGGCACTCGACACCGTGATCCTGAGCAGGCTTGGCGAGCGCGACATGGCGGGCTGATACCCTTCTGGCTCAGTGAAACTGGGCCAGATGGGTGAAGACCTGGGGCAGTGAGTGCTCCAGCTCAGCCAGCAGTCTGCCGGCCTCTTGCTCATCTTCCCGGCGACAGGCGGACTCCAGATCCATCACCTGCTGATAGCTGGGTTTGGCGCCATAGCTGCCACAGGACGATTTCATGCTGTGGGCAACACGCGCCAGGGCTGACCAGTCCCGCTGCTCAAAAAGCGGTCTTAATTGGGCCAACTGCTCGCCTACCTCTTCGACAAACACCGAGATGACGACCGGCATCATCTCGTGACCGATGTCATCTGCCAGTTGTCGCAGCACTTTCTGATCCAGCCACTCCATCTTCTCTTCCCTATGATGGTATTCAAACAGACCACAATATAGCGGACCCACAGCCCCGCTGTCACCCGCCCTTCGGGCATGCCCGTATCGCTCCGGATGCTCTTGGGACACCAGAATGTGAGCAGCTTCAAGTTATCGGTATGTCAGTCAGAATGGAGAGAGATAAAGGTTGTCACAAAATTAACATTAAAGTAACAATGCAACCCATGAGAATGATGCGGCTCAGCAACACCTCTCTCATCCCTTTTTGCCTGTATGGCTGCTGCGAAGAACCAGGGTAGACATCTACCCTGGTATTTTTTATTTCTGGTTCAACAAGTTGGCCGCATTGCCATATTCCAGCTCGCCCAGCCTGAACAGGCAGAACTCCCCGGGCACCATCTTCACCCAATTCTCGTTGCCGGTGAGCGGCCGGGTGGCGATCAGGGTCACCACATCGTTCGGCGTGGTTTCACTCTGAAAGTCGATGGCCACATCCTCATCCAGCAGACGGGCTTCGCCAAAGGGAGCCCTGCGCGTCAACCAGTAAAGATTGTTGCTGCAATAGGTCATCACGAACTCTCCGTCCGACAGCAGCATGTTGAACACCCCGAGCCCGCGCAGCTCGTCGCACAGGGTCGCGAGGTAGCGGAACATGGCGGGGAAATTTGCCGGCCGTTTGGGGTACTTGTGCTCCAGCCTGTCGAGCAGCCAGCAGAAGGCGTGCTCGCTGTCGGTGTCGCCTACCGGGCGGTGGCGCCCCGTGGGCAGCCTCTTGTAACCGGTCAACTGGCCATTGTGGGCAAAGGTCCAGTAACGGCCCCACAGTTCTCGGGTAAATGGGTGGGTGTTTTCCAGGGAGACACACCCCCGGTTCGCCTGCCGGATATGGCTGACCACGGCACGGCTCTTGATGGGCAGTGCCTGGACCAGCTTGGCGATGGGAGACTGGGCGCTGGGTTCGGGATCCTTGAAGGTGCGAAAACCCCGCCCCTCATAGAAGGTGATCCCCCAGCCATCCTTGTGGGGACCGGTCTTGCCGCCCCGCAGCATCAGCCCGGTAAAGCTGAAGCAGATGTCGGTCGGCACATTGGCACTCATGCCGAGCAGTTCGCACATATACCATCCACTCCCTGAATGTCTTGACTCTGGTTTCGTCAATCAACCGTCACGGCTGGATGAGAGGGCCGGTATGGTCACCCATCCCCCCTCTCAATCCCGGATCGTTGATTACTTGGCCATCTCTTTTTCAACCAGCTGGATCAGGATGTGGATCACCTTGATGTGCACTTCCTGGATGCGGTCGGCATAACCGAAGTGCGGCACACGGATCTCCACATCGGCCAGACCAGCCATCTTGCCGCCGTCCTTGCCGGTCAGGGCAATCACCTTCATCCCTTTGGCACGGGCCGCTTCGATGGCTTTGAGGATGTTGCCGGAGTTGCCGCTGGTGGAGATGCCGAGCAGCACGTCACCACGACGGCCGACCGCTTCCACATAGCGAGAGAAGACATAGTCATAGCCAAAGTCGTTGGAGACGCAGGAGAGGTGGCTGGGATCGGAGATGGCGATGCCGGCATAGCCTGGGCGGTTCTCGCGATAACGACCGGTCAGCTCCTCGGCAAAGTGCATGGCATCGCAGTGGGAGCCGCCGTTGCCGCAGGAGAGTACCTTGCCTTCCTGCTTGAAGGAGTCGGCGAGCAGCCTGGCCGCCGCCTCGATGTTTTTCAGATTTTGCTCATCTGCCAGGAACGCCTGGAGCACGCTGGCAGCTTCGGTCAACTCGTTGCGGATCAGTTCTTGGTACATGGTTCTTGAAATCTCGTCGTCCAACATAGGGTGGCGGCATTGTCGCACAAGCCAGTCCAATCGTCGCCCCCCGCCCGCCAAGATGGGGCGGGCAGCGCGTTATGGCGATCACAGAGCCAAGGTAACAGGCTTGTAAACAGCTTGATAAGTTTGTGCGTATGAATTACAACAGGGGCCATATCCAACAGGTCAGACCTCTGGATCAGTTAACGCCAATTTCCCAACCTCGGCAATTCATGCAAGGAGCAAACAATGACGACGACCCTCACTCTGCTCGGGGTGATCCTGGTGATCGGCGCCATGGCCTATCGCCGTGCGTCCCTGTTCACCGCCACGCTTGCCACGGCCGCCGCCCTGGTCGCCGGCACCTTCTATGGCCATGTTCCCCTGCTGGTGTGGGCGCTGTTCGCGGTGATAGCCCTGCCCCTCAATCTGGTGGAGTTTCGCCGCAACCAGCTGACCAAGCCGCTGTTCAAGATCTACAAGTCCATCATGCCGGAGATGTCCCGAACCGAGAAGGAAGCCATCGAAGCGGGGACGACCTGGTGGGAAGCGGATCTGTTTGCCGGCAACCCGGACTGGAAGAAGCTGCACGCCATTCCGGTGAGCACCCTCAGCGCCGAGGAGCAGGCCTTCATGGACGGCCCGGTTGAAGAAGTGTGCCGCATGGTCAACGACTGGGAAGTGACCCACGAGCGTGCCGATCTCTCCCCCGAGGTGTGGCAATACCTGAAGAACAACAAGTTCTTCGCCATGATCATCAAGAAGAAATACGGTGGGCTGGAGTTCTCCGCCTACGCCCAGTCCTGCGTGCTGCAAAAGCTGTGCGGCGCCAGCGCCGTGCTCGCCTCCACCGTCGGCGTTCCCAACTCCTTAGGGCCGGGGGAGCTGCTGCAACACTACGGTACTGACGAGCAGAAGGATTACTATCTGCCCCGTCTGGCCGTCGGCAAAGAGATCCCCTGTTTCGCCCTGACCAGCCCGGAAGCGGGTTCCGATGCGGGCTCGATTCCCGACTTCGGCATCGTCTGCAAAGGCGAGTGGGAAGGGGAAGAGGTGCTCGGCATGCGCCTGACCTGGAACAAGCGCTACATTACCCTGGCTCCCATCGCCACCGTACTCGGCCTCGCCTTCAAGCTGCGTGACCCTGACCACCTGCTGGGTGAGGAAGAAGAGCTCGGCATCACCTGCGCCCTCATTCCGACCCACATCAAGGGAGTCGACATCGGTCGCCGCCACTTCCCGCTCAACGTGCCGTTCCAGAACGGCCCGACCCGCGGCCAGGACGTGTTTGTACCGCTCGACTTCATCATCGGCGGTCCGGCCATGGCCGGTCAGGGCTGGCGCATGCTGGTGGAGTGTCTCTCCGTCGGTCGCGGCATCACCCTGCCCTCCAACAGCACGGGCGGCGTCAAGATGCTGGCCCTGGCCACCGGTGCCTACAGCCGCATCCGTCGCCAGTTCAAGCTGCCGATTGGCAAGATGGAAGGAATTGAAGAGCCGCTGGCACGCCTAGGTGGCAACGCCTACATCATGGGCGCCGCCGCCAAACTGACGGTCACCGGCATCGATCTCGGTGAAAAACCCTCGGTCATCTCCGCCATCGTCAAGTACCACCTCACCGACCGCGCCCAGAAGTGCATCATTGATGCCATGGACATCCATGGCGGCAAGGCCATCTGCATGGGGCCGAACAACTATCTGGCCCGTGGCTATCAGGGGGCGCCCATCGCCGTGACCGTCGAAGGAGCCAATATCCTGACCCGCAGCATGATCATTTACGGTCAGGGAGCCATCCGTTGCCACCCCTACGTGTTGCCGGAGATGCTGGCAGCCAGTCACCCCGACAAAGAGCAGGCGCTGAAAGATTTCGACAAGGCGATGTTCAGCCACGTGGGCTTTGCCATCAGCAACCTGGTGCGCAGCTTCTGGCTGGGGCTGACCGGTGCCCGCTTCGCCGCAGCGCCCTACAAGGATCAGACCAAGGGCTACTATCAGCAGCTCTCTCGCCTCTCCGCCAACCTTGCCTTCCTGTCAGACATGGCGATGGGCACCCTGGGTGGCGAGCTCAAGCGCAAAGAGCGGGTCTCTGCCCGCCTCGGCGACGTGCTGAGCCAGCTCTATCTGGCCTCCAGCGCCCTCAAGCGCTATCAGGATGAAGGCCGCCAGCAGGCCGACCTGCCGCTGCTGCACTGGGCACTGCAAGACGCTCTGTTCAAGGCGCAGGAAGCGATCGACGAGTTGCTGCGCAACTTCCCGAACCGCTGGATTGGTCTGGCCCTGCGCGCCATCGTGCTCCCCCTTGGTCGCGACCTGAAGCGTCCCTCCGACAAGCTCGACAGCCAGGTGGCCCGCCTGCTCCAGGTGCCAAGTGCCACTCGCAGCCGTCTGGCCGAGGGTCAATATCTGACGCGCGAGGAGGGCAACCCCTTCGGGCTGCTGGAACAGGCGCTGGACGATGTGCTGACCGCAGAGCCGCTGTTTGACAAGGTGTGCAAAGCCGAAGGGAGCAAACGCCCCTTCACCCAGCTCGACAAGGTGGCAGAGGCAGGCCTGAGCCTCGGTGTCATCAACCAGGCCGAAGCGGACCTGCTGCGGCGCGCCGAGGAGAGTCGCCTTCGCACCATCAACGTCGATGACTTCGATCCCGTCGACCTGGTGGCCAACAAGGCACTGTTTGAAGCCTCCGCTTATCACAGGGCTGCTTGATGCCTCATGATGCCAGAACGCCTCCCTTGTGGAGGCGTTTTTCATGAAAGGGCTGGTGGATGGCATTCGATACGAAGAAAGAGAAACCGACTGGATCATATTTTGGATATCAATCCGTTTCCTATATTGAATGAAGCGGTTAAGGTAAGCACAGGATCACACACAGGATTGCATAATGGATGATCAAATCCTGATTATTGATGATGAAGATCTTCCCCAATCAGCACCGCGTCCCGCCGGCTGGAAGGTGATGATAGTGGACGATGAACCCGAAGTGCATCGCATCACCAAAATCACCCTGAACAAGTTTGAATTCGACGGCAAGCCGATCGATTTTCTGCACGCCTACTCTGCGGCTGAAGCCAAAGCCTTGCTCGCCCTCACCCCGGATGTCGCCCTGCTGCTGCTCGACGTCGTCATGGAGGTCGATCATGCCGGTCTCGAGGTGGTCAAGTTCGTGCGTGACGAGCTGCAAAACAAGATGGTACGCATCGTGCTGCGAACCGGTCAGCCCGGCCAGGCCCCGGAAGATGACGTGGTGACCAACTACGACATCAACGACTACAAGGACAAGACCGAACTTACCTCCCAGAAACTGCGCACCCTGTTGCGCGCCAGCCTGCGTTCTTACCGGGACATCCGAACCCTTGAGAGCAATCGACAGGGGCTGGAGAAGGTCATCGAGGCGTCCAAGGGGATCTTCGAGCAGCGTGCCCTGCGCCAGTTCGTCGAAGGAGCCCAGACCCAGCTCAGCGCCCTGCTCAATCTGGAAGAGTCCCAGATTTACGATGTGAAACACCTGGCGTATGAGGTGCGGGATCAGGTGCTCGAGCCTCTGCTCAGCGATGGTCCCATGCTGCGCCTCGTCGATGCGCCGGAAATCCTGCGCTGTGCCATGGCCAAGGGAGCCAATGTCTACGATGGCAACCAGATGGTGCTCTATTGCCAGAATGCCCGTCATCACCTGCTGTTCCACATCGAGACCACTCGCCCGCTCAGCCAGATGGATACCGGGCTGCTGAGCCTGTTCACCGAAAACATCATAGTGGCGCTGGAGAATATCCGGCTCAACGAGGTGATCGGTGACAACCAGCGAGAGATCATCTATCGCATCGGCGAACTGGTGGAGAGCCGCTCGAAAGAGTCCGGCTTGCACGTCAAGCGGGTGGCCCTCTACACCGAACTGTTCTGCAAGCTGCTCGGCATGAATGAGGACAGGTGCGAGCTCATCAAGCGGGCCTCTCCCCTGCACGACATCGGCAAGGTGGGGATCCCGGACGCCATCTTGCACAAACCGGGCAAACTCACTCCCGAGGAGTGGGAGATCATGAAAACCCACGCCCAGCTTGGGCAGGACATGCTCTCCGGCAGTGACCTGGCCCTGTTCCAGATAGGCGCCACCATCGCGGGCAACCATCACGAGAAGTGGAATGGCAGCGGCTATCCCCGCGGATTGAAGGGAGAGGACATTCCGCTGGAAGGACGCATCGTCGCCCTGGCGGATGTGTTCGATGCCCTGGGCTCGGATCGTTGCTACAAGCAGGCCTGGCCGCTGGATCAGGTGCTGGCGCTGATCAAAGAGGAGAAAGGAGAGCACTTCGACCCCCTCCTGGTGGATCTGATGCTGGCCAATCTGGAGAAGTTCCTCGATATTCGTGAGCAGTACAAAGACATCTATATCGGCGCTCACTGATATCGGATTCACCCCATCCACTTGCCACCATGAAGAAGCCGCCCATTGGGCGGCTTCTTTGCAATGTGCGCGGAATTATTGCTCCGGCAGATTGAGATCCAGTTTCGGGGTTGCTGGCGTCTCTTCAAGTTGCGCCTTCTGCGCCGCCATCGCCTTGTGCAGAGTGCGGCGCTTTTGCAGCAGAATGAAACCACCGGCCCCCAGCAAGAGCAGCAACACGCCACCTCCCCCCAGCGCCCAGGGCAGCCAGACCGGACTCTCCCGCTCCTCGAACCGGTCGGGGGTGGCGGCGGATGCGGGCATGGCCGCAGAGGGTGCGGGAGGGGGGGGAGGCGGTGCTATGGTGAACGACTTGGCCGGCAATTGCAGTTGCACCTCGCGACCGAGCCGGGTTGTTCCAAAGAGGGTGGCCTCCACCTTGTACTGCCCTGCCGCCTTGAGGGCGGAGAGATCCACGCCAAAACGCGGCGCTGTCGCCACCTCGTTGAACGTCATGCTACTGCCGCCGCCGTCGATGGCCTTGCCCTGGATGACCACGGAGGCGGGATCCAGTTCATCCACATCGATGACCAGAGAGAGCTTGGCTCCCCCCTCCCCGGAGGGGGGATTCAGGGAATAGCTGACCGGCCAGGGGTAGAGCAGCACCTGCTGTGACTGGGCTCGTGAGAAGACCTCATTGCCGGTGCTGAAGAGGGCTCGGTATTTTCCCGCAGGAACGTCCAGTACCGCCTCGGCGGTCAAGATACCGTCCCCCGGCACTTCGTCCACCCCCTTGCCATCATCCATGTAGCGTCCCAGGGTCTCCTCGAACACGGGATCGCCGCTCTGGCTGGCATCGTTGAACTGCTGAAGCTTGACGGTCATGCCCAGATCGGTGAGGTAGTAACCCGCCCCAGGCGCCGCGCCATCGATCAGCAGACGGGATTGCAGTTTGACCCGTTCACCCTGATAGAGGCGGGCCGGCAGCGGCTCGCTCTCGACCTGGATGTCGGTGAGCAGGCGCACCCGATTGTCGGGGTCCACCTCTCCGATCGCCTGCCAGGGGCCGGGCATGGGGTCGCGGATGGTGATGAGATCCTGATCCTTGAGGGGCAACCAGCCCACGTCGGGCGGCTTGACCTTGCCCACATAGAGCTTGCTGCCATCGGGTCGCACCAGGATCACCGAGGGTGTCCCCGGCTTGCGCTTGATGATGAAGGTGATCTCCTTCACGCCGTAATCGATGCGAAAGCGGTTGTCGAGCAGAGGAATGTCGGAAGGCGCAAACACCTCGTTGGCCGCGGCCGGGAGGGAGGCCAGCAGCAGCAGCCCCCAAAGCGATCTCATTGCCGCCACAGGCAGGCACCTCCTTTTTTCTGTACCAGATCCAGCCTCGCTTCATGGACAGCCGCCACCTCGTCGCTGGCGCGCACCACCCTGAGCGGCGGGCGATTGCTCTCCAGACGACGAATTCCGGTATCCTGGCTGGTCTCACTCTCGCTGGTTTCGCTCGCCAGATTGAGTTTGGTCTGGCCACCCGTCATCAGGAGGTAGACGTCCGCCAGGATCTCCGCATCGAGCAAGGCGCCGTGCAGGGTACGGTGAGAGTTGTCGATGCCGTAGCGATCGCACAACACGTCCAGGTTATTGCGCTTGCCCGGGAAGAGATCCCGCGCCATCGCCAGGGTATCCGTGATGCCGCAGATATCCGCCGTCTTGAAGTTCAGACCGAGCTTGCTGAACTCATAGTCCATGAAGCTCACGTCAAAGGGGGCGTTGTGGGCGATGAGCTCTGCGCCGCGAATGAACTCGATGAAATCGTCCGCTATCTGGCTAAAAGAGGGCTTGTCCGCCAGGAAGGCATCCGTGATGCCGTGCACGGCGATGGCCTCGGGGTCCACCAGCCGATCCGGCTTGATGTAGACGTGGAAATGGTTGCCGGTGAGTTTGCGGTTGATCACCTCCACACAGCCGATCTCGATGATGCGGTGCCCAAGATAAACGGGGCCGCCCGCGGTGTTCATGCCGGTGGTTTCGGTATCCAGAATGATCTGGCGATTCAGTTGGGGTGTGCTCATGATCAAATCCATGTCAAACTTCGGTTTTACTCGCTAGTTTACCCCAAGCCTCTCGCTAAAACAGATTGATTGCTCATGTTGAAACAGATTGATTTATTCACGGATGGCTCCTGCCTAGGCAACCCGGGCCCCGGCGGCTATGGTGCCGTCATGGTCTATGGCAAGCATCGCAAGGAGATCTCCGCCGGTTTTCGATTGACCACCAATAACCGGATGGAGCTGATGGCTGCCATCATGGGGCTGCGGGCCCTGAACGAACCCTGCCAGGTGCGGCTCACCACCGACAGCCAGTATGTGCGCCAGGGGATCACCCAATGGATCATCGGCTGGAAAAAGAAGGGCTGGATGACCGCCAACCGTCAGCCGGTCAAGAACGTCGATCTCTGGCAGGCCCTGGATGCGGAAGTGGCCCGTCACCAGATCGAATGGCTCTGGGTGAAGGGACACTCGGGCCACCCGGAGAACGAACGCTGTGACGAGCTGGCCCGTGAGGCCGCCAGCGGCAAGCAGCTTGCCGAAGACAGCGGCTACCAGCCCTGATGCCCGCTAGCCGCCCTGGCGCGCCATTCCTGGCGCGGCCATCGACTCCGGCAGCCGCCAGCGGCGACGCACCGGTGTCACGGGGAAACGCCGCTTGCGGGCGGCAATCACGTAAACAGACGCCAGGGAGCGGCAATAGTCCCGCCCCAGACTCTCCCGCCACCAGCCGATCTTGCTCTGCCTGCCCATGAAGGAGAAACCGAACCGCTCGTCGAACATCACCTCGCAGCCGAGCAATTGCAGCCAGTCGGTCACCCGTGCGGGCGTGAACATGCGGGCAGACCAGGGCAGATGCCGCCGCATGAAGGGCAGATAGTGACCCAGCCCCACCAGGCTGAGCGGGTTGTAACCGCTGACAATGAGCCAGCCATCGTCGGTCAGCACCCGTTCTGCCTCCCGCAGCACCTGATGAGGATCCGGCGAGAAATCGAGGCAGTGAGCCAGCAGGCAGGCATCCACGCTCCCCGATCGCACCGGCAAGGCGAGCGGATCCCCCTGGATGTCCAGCAGCCGTCCGCCGGGGGCGACACCGATTTGATGACGAATGGTGGAACAGCCGCAGGAGAGTTCGGCGCTCAGGGCACCTATCTTGAGCAAGTGATAGCCAAAGAGGTGGGGGCACCAGTTGTCGAGGCGCTCCTGAAGCTCGGCGGCCACCCAGTCCCCCATGGGCAGTGCGGACCAACTGGTCGGAAGCGCGATCTGTTGTTCGGTACGTGCCAGTTGCATAATGGGACCAACTCGGGGGCGAATGCCATCCAGTTATATAAGATCCCTTCCTTAAAGAGAACACAAGAGACCTCGACCCATGTATACCGTCATCACAGTTCCCGCCTTCAGCGACAACTACATCTGGTTGATCCGTCATGAAAATCACTGCCTGGTCGTCGATCCGGGCGAGGCCGCTCCCGTGCTGGAACGGCTGGCTGCGCTGGATCTGGTGCTGGATGCCATCCTCCTGACCCATCACCACCGCGATCACGTCGGGGGCGTATCCGAGTTGCTGCAACACTTCCCCCACGCTCGCCTCTATGGTCCCAAGCATGACCCCATGCCGGACCATCACGGCCAATGGCTCGACGACGGGGATCAGATCAACTGGCATGGCCTGAGTCTGGATGTCCTCCATGTACCCGGTCATACCCTGGGGCACATCGCCTATTACGGCCAGGGCATGCTGTTTTGTGGCGATACCCTCTTCAGCGCCGGTTGCGGCCGTCTGTTCGAAGGGACCCCGGCACAGATGTACACTTCCCTGCAACGGCTCGCGGCACTGCCCGATGAGACCCTCCTTTATTGTGCCCATGAATACACGCTCTCCAACCTGCGTTTCGCCCATGCGGTCGAGCCCGACAACCTGGCGATCCAGCGGCAGATCGGCGTGATCAGCAAACTGCGTCAGCAGGGCCTCCCGAGTCTCCCCTCCCGGCTGGGAGATGAGCGGAATTTCAATGTTTTTCTGCGCTGCGAGCAGGACTCGGTAAAATTTTCTGCTGAGAAATACGCCCTTAAATGCTTGGAAAATCCAGAGGATACCTTCGCTGTTCTGCGGGCCTGGAAGGACGTTTTTTGAACAAACCTTGATCAGGGGGGCATTGCCCCTTATGATGCGAGCTGTTTTTCCACAGATGACCTGAGCGAGATGAAGCTACGAACGGCCTTATTGGCAGCGCTGTTTCTCAGCGGCTGTCAAAACCTGAGCCATCAGGATGACCGGGCGGTAACGGCAATCGAGCCGATCAAATCCCCCCAAGTCAGCAAGAAAACGTACAAAAAACACTCTTCGCGGATGCTGTTCGGCGACGAACAGATAGAAGAGCTGGATGACACTGATAACCTGTGGGTGCGTATCAGCGATGATATGCAGCTGGACTCGCACGATAATGCCCGGGTTCGCCAACAGCGTGATTGGTTGTTGCGCAATGATAAGCATATGGCGACCATTGCCAGCCGGGCTGAGCCCTACCTGTATCTGATGGTAGAGGAAATCGAACGGCGTGAGCTGCCAATGGAGCTTATTACCATCCCCATGATCGAGAGCATGTTCGATCCCAATGCCCGCTCCCGCAGCAATGCGGTCGGTCTTTGGCAGTTCGTTCCTGCAACCGGCAAGAATTTCGGCCTGCGCCACGACAACTGGTACGACGGTCGACGCGATGTCCTTGCATCCACCAATGCCGCACTGGATTACCTGGAGTACCTGAACCGGTTCTTCGACGGTGACTGGCTGCAGACCCTGGCCGCTTACAATGCCGGTGAAGGTCGGGTGCGCAACGCCATCACCCGCAACGAACGGGCTGGTCGTCCGACCGACTACTGGTCGCTGGACCTGCCCCGCGAGACCCGGATGTATGTGCCCAAGATCCTGGCCATGGCCGACATGATCCGCAATGCGGACAAATACAATGTCACCCTGCCGGTGCTGGCCAACAAGCCGCAATTGCGAACCATCAATACCGGTGGTCAGATTGATTTGAACGTGGCCGCCCAGCTGGCTGGCGTTTCCGCCTCCCAGCTCAAGGCGCTCAATCCTGCGCTCAAGCGTGGCATGACCTCGCCGCAGGGCCCTTACAACCTGCTGGTCCCCGTCGAGTACGCCGACACCCTGGAGCTGGCCCTGGCCGATCTGCCCCAGCGTGAACGTACCCGTGGTGTGCGCTCCTATCAGGTCACCAGTGGTGATACGCTGTCACGGATCGCCCAGAATCACGGGGTGACCGTGCAACAGCTCAAGCTGGCCAACAACATGCGCGGCAACAACCTGCGCCGTGGCCAGAGCCTGATCATCCCCAATGGTGGGCGCGCAACCCAGGTTGCCCAGAGCAAGCCGCAGCAGCTCGCCAGCCGCAGTGGTGGCAAGGTGAACTATCAGGTGCGCTCCGGTGACAACCTGTGGAGCATCAGCCAGGCACACGGGGTCACCCACGCCGACCTGGCCAAGTGGAACGGCCTGAACGCCAAGTCGGCCCTCAAGCCTGGCATGAAGCTGGTGGTCTGGCCCAAGCAGGGCAAGAGCAGCAACAAGTCCATGGTCTATCAGGTGCGCCGCGGTGATTCCCTCTCCTCCATCGCAGCCCGCTTCCAGGTCGCCGTCAACGATGTGATGCGCTGGAACCAGCTCGGCAAGAGTGACTATCTCAAGCCGGGTCAGGAGTTGACTCTGTTCGTGAAGAACAACAGCTGATCGCTCGTCGCAATCCAAAAAATACCCCGCTTGATGCGGGGTATTTTTTTGTCTGCATGAACCAGCGGCGACGCCGCTCTCCCCTGAGGGATGACTCAGGGAGTGATGGCCTGGGCCGCAAAGCGCGCCAGAATGGGGTTGTGGTCAGAGGCATCGGTAGCCGGTGAACTCACCTCCACCAGATCCAGATTGCGATAGTAGAGGTGATCCAGCGGGCGGCCAAAAGCGGTGCGACGCAGATCAGGCACAGGTATGGCCTCCTGCAGGCCAAGCTCGCCCACCAGCTTGTTCAACCAGAACGCGCGCTTGTCGCTCCAGGTGTTGAAATCGCCGCCCAGGATGACCGGCCCCTGGTGGCGATGGATCAACGCAGTCAGATCGTTGAGCTGCTCGCGGAAGGTCGCCATGCCCAGTTCGAAATTGACCGCATGGAGATTCACCACCAGCACGCCGTCAGGATCCCCCTGCAAGGGATAGAGACTGACCAGACCTGACTTGGGGATACGCAGCAGGGGTTCGGGGGAACGGACGCCACAGACAAACGCCTGCGGCGTTTTCGCCACCGTCATCACGCCAAAGGAGACACCTCCCTGGGTGAAGGCCTGCAACTGCTGCCACTGGAAATCGCCTCTCTTCAGCCAGTCCAGCATCTCGGGCCGGGTCGCCGACTCTTGCAGCAGCACCAGATCCTGGGACTTGGCATACTCATCCAGCCCTTCCCGCCAGTTCTTGCGTTGTCCCTTGTAGAGGTTCCAGACGGTGATGCCAAACTCCCTCGGCAAGGCCGTGGAGGCGAGCGCCACCAGAGGTGGTCTGTCACAGCTTGCGCCAGGTATGATACCTGCCGCAGTCACCAGATGATCTTGATCCGGTACCTCGAAGCAACCGACCAGCCCCAACGTCAGCAGGGACGTTCCCAGAATCCGATAACTATTTTTCATTGGCTAACAATCACCTGCCTCTGCAAGACGACATGGCCCTCACACAGGCCACGGTCGCCGACTAGTCTCATTATTCGTGTCCGGCCCGACTCATCCAGAAGGAATTCAACGATGGCGAGACAGCACCAGTACCGCGTGACATTTTACGATCAACAGGGAACCTGTCATCAAGTGGAGCTTTCCACCGTCTATCAAATCAGGCGGGATCCCCAATGTGATCTCTGTCTGTTCGACACCCGGCAGTGCGTGGGGTCGGAAGAGATGCTGGAGCGCATGATACGGCAAAAAACCGGGCTTGAGCAGGAAATATCCATCATCAATGCCCGGCTCATCTGAGCAGACTCAGACCGGGACGGGGCGGGATTTGCCCTGATCGTCGATGGCCACATAGGTGAAGACGCCCTCGGTCACGCAGTACCGCTGGGCTTCGTTCTCCCGCAATACCGGCTTGACCCAGACCTCCAGTTTGAGTCGCATGGAGCTGCGACCAATCTTGAGGCAGCGACCGTAACAGCACACCACGTCACCCACCTTGACCGGGCTGTGGAAGGTCATCCCCTCCACCGAGACGGTACAGATGCGCCCTTTTGCCAGCTCCTTGGCCATGATGCCCCCACCTATATCCATCTGGGACATGATCCACCCGCCGAAGATATCGCCATTGGGGTTGGTATCGGCTGGCATTGCCAGGGTTCTCAGCAACAGCTCCCCATCGGGGTGGCGCTTGGTCTCTTCCATCATTACCGCTCTCTTTATCATGGATGGCGGCATGATAGGGGGCGATCCCCCCCTTGGCAAACCTCAATTGTCCCGGAGCGCGCGCCGTATCTGGTTTGCACGCCAGATGACCGACTCCGGGGCCCGGATGGCGACGACCCGTTCAGCCCTTCAAGGCCGCACCGTCCGCAAACCAGTGGGCCGGATCCGGCCAGCGATAGACGAAACCAAGCTGCTGGCAGATGCGCTGACCTTCGATGGGAGCAAACTCCCCCGCCGGCTCGACGAACTGCGGCGGCACCAGCCCGAGCAGGCGGCTCGCGAAGGGGTAGAGCTGCTCCCGACGTGGGTGAACGGGGGCACTCAGATTGTAGGCATCCCCATCCTGCCCCCGGGCCAGCATCAGCTCACAGGCGGCCACCACGTCGTCCAGATGCACCAGGTTCACAGCCTGGCCTCCCCCGGCCAGCGTCTTGCCCGCCAGAAAACGGCCGGGGTGACGGTCAGGACCATAGAGTCCGGCCGGGCGCAAGATCATGGCGCAGTCAACATGCCCTTCCAGCACGGCAAGCTCGGCCGCCCGCATCCGCAAGCCTCTGTCATGGGCTGGAGCGGGCGTATCCTCCTCCCCCTGCCCGGCCCCCCAGACCGAAGTCGCGCTGATAAACAGAACCCTCTGAACACCCGCCTCCCTCGCCTGTCGACACAGGCTGGCCACGGACGCCGAGTAATCACCGGTCTTGCTGGGGGGCACACAGATCACCAGGTCATGACAGCGAAAAGGCAGTGATCCCATGTCAGGGGTAAGCAACAGCGGCCAGGCGGCAATACCCTCCCCCCGCAGCCGTTCAGCCTTTTCGGCCGTACTGACCGTCACCGCGACAGATTGCCCCTGCTCTTGCAATGCCCTGGCCAGGGGCAACCCCAGCCAGCCGGCGCCCACGATACCCGTCTGATACTCAAATTCGTTCGTCATACCCGGATCCTGACAAAAAAAAACGGCCATCCAATGATGACCGTCGAAAGTAACGAAGGAAATAGCCGGATTAACCGGTTACCTCCCACAGCGGGAAAATCGGGAGCGCACGCTCCTAATTCGTGGGCCTATCCTAGTGGCAGCGCGGTCAAAAAGCTTTGAAGCGGATCACAGTTGAAAAGGATTTCTGAAAGCGCTTTCACTGTTTTACAAAAAAGTCGACCCGCACGGGGCCAACTTCATGACTCAGGCCACAGATTCCCGCCGTACCAGTTCGGCTTCGAATTTGAGCGCCAATCCCTCTACCGGCTTGTGATCCAGCAGCCTCAGGGCCAGCTCAGCGGCACGCTCTCCCATCTCCTCGATGGGGTAACGTACCGTGGTGAGCTTGGGATAGATGTATCGGGCATAGGGGATGTCATCAAAACCGACCACAGAGACCTGCTGGGGGATCTTGTAACCCCGCTCCAGCAGACAGGAGATGGCCCCCGCCACCATGGCATCGTTGAAACCAAGCACAGCGCTGAACTCGACGCCGCGCGCCAGCAGCTCGCTCATGGCCACATAGCCACCTTTTTCATCGGCATAGGCACGGCCGATGAGGGCAGGATCCAGCTCGATACCTGCCCGTTGCAGGGCGAAGCGATAGCCGGCCATCCGCTGCTGACCATCCACAAACTCCTCGTCATCGGAGGTGACGAAGGCAATCCTGCGATGTCCCGCGTCCAGCAGATGCTGGCAAGCCGTGGTGATGCCGGCCTGGTTGTCCAGCCAGACGCAGCGATCCTCGCAGCCTGGCACCTGACGGTTGATGAAGACGATGGGGGTCGTGCCCGACGCCAGCTCGCTGAGCTCTTCGTCAGGCAGCGCCTTGCTGTGCAGGATCAGGGCATCGCACTGGCGCTGCAGCAGCGCCTGGATGGCGTGCCGCTCACGGGTCGCGTCGTGGTTTCCGGACACCACGATGGTGAACTTGTTCGCCTTGTCGACCATGCTTTCGATGCCGCGCATCATCTGGGCGAAGAAGGGGCCGCCACACAGATCCCCCACCAGCACACCGATACAGTTGGAGCGCTTGCTCACCAGGGCCTGGGCGAAGCTGTTTGGACGAAAGCTGAGCTCCTTCATGGCCGCGAGGACAGCCTCGCGCTTCTCGGGCGCCACCTGCGCCGTGTTGTTGATCACTCGAGACACTGTCGAAATGGAGACATTCGCCAGCTGAGACACATCTTTGATCGTTGCCACTCTCGATTCCTTTGTTGGAAAAGCCTGTCAGTGATGATCGGGCATTGTATCGAACCTGACAGACCAAGACGCGGCGCCCGATCACCTGGCAGGTTTCCTTTTGTAACAAAGCTTAAGGGATGATAACCATTCTGGGGCAAGAATGGGAGGCAGCCGCCACAACGACTGCCCCCCGAACTCAATAGGCGTGATTCAGCTCGCGTTCCGACATGAAACGCAAAGGCTGCTGCAGCTTGTGTTGATAGATGAGATCGAAAGAGAGCACGTTCTGGACATAGTTGCGCGTCTCCCGATAGGGGATGCTCTCCACCCAGACATCCATCGGCTTGTTGTCGCTCTGCTCGCGCCAGCGCTTGACCCGGCCAGGACCCGCATTGTAGGCCGCCGCCGCCAGGATCCGGTTGCCGTCATACACATCCAGCAGGCGCTTGAGGTAGGCGCTGCCAAGTCGAATGTTCATGGCCGGGTCGAACAGTTGCTGCTCGTTGCGATAGGGCACCCCAAGCTTGCCGGCCGTCTCTTTCGCGGTGGCAGGCATCAGCTGCATCAACCCCCGCGCCCCGACCGGTGACTGGGCCAGGGGATAGAGTGCGCTCTCCTGACGGGAGATGGCGTAGAGCAGACTGGTGTTCATGGTGCGCTCTTGTGCCATCTGGGAGAAGGTGCGCTTGAGGGGCAGTGGGAAGCGCAGGTCCAGCGCATCCCAGGCCTCGGCACGGATGCTGGAGAGGATCGCCAGCTCGTGCCAGCCCTGGTTGAGGGCGATGTGGCCAAACTCCAGGCGCTGGGCCACGCTGTTGCGATCCATGTTGTGGATCCACTCAGAGCGGGCCGCCGTGATCTCGTTCATCGCCAGCAGCTCACGCACCCGCAGCAGGAAGGGCCAGCGGCGGCTGGCACTTTGCCAGTCCGGCACCTTGTGCGCCACGCTCTGGTTCTTCATGCGATAGGGCACACCGGTGCGCTGGGCCGCCATGAAGCCGTAGAAGCCGCGCAGGCTCGCAGTCTCGAGATACAGGTCCCGCGCCGGTTTCTGCCGCCCCTGTTTCTCCAGCGAGCGCGCCATCCAGTAACGCCAGCGATCCTCTTTTTGCAGCCCCATGGGCATCCGCTTGACCCAGCCTTCGAGGCCGCGCCAATCCTGCTCCCAGATGGCAAGACGGGCCCGCAGCTCCACCAGCTCCGGATCCTTGAGCCGCACCAGAGCCGTATCCAGCCAGGCGCGCTGGTCAGAAGATCGGTCCAGCAACAGGCGGCGGGCGGCCGCCTTCTCCACCCGATTCACCTCGGCATGGTTCAGGCCGAAGCGACGGGTCATCTCCCCCAGTTGGCGCAGAACCGCGTCGGGCTCCTGGTTGGCGTAGCGGGCCAGCCCCAGGGAGAGCAGATGGCGCGACGGGGGCGCCGCCGTGAAGTTGGCAGGATTCATCGCCCGCACGGGTTGGTCATACAGGGCGATCATCTGATCGCCATACCCCTTCATGCCGCTGCCGAGCTGGGCCCCGAGGTGGCGAATGAGGTTGGGGTTCTGGGCCTCGAAAGCCAGGTTCATGCGCTCCCAGATCTTCTCCTGGGTGCGCAGACCTGCCTGCTGCCAGAGCTGGAACAGGGGATCGCAGGCATCGGGCCTGGATTGGCCGCTCAACCAAAGCTTGCCTGCCTCCTGCAGGGCTTCACTCTGGTGCCCCGTGTAGTAGCGGGCCTGATAGTGCTGACAGAGCAGATCGGTGGAGCTTGGCTTGGCCGGATAGAAGCGCAGGAACTGGGACCACTGCTGGCTCTGGGCAAGATAGGTGAGATAGCTGCGCTCGAGCCGGTTGGACTGGGGGGTGTCCCCGTGCTGGCGGATGAAGCGGGTCACATCGTTGTAGTCTGCAGCCCCAGGACGGAACGCAAGCTTGTAGTAATCCAGATAGGGCAACAGAGGATAGTGGATCAGGCGTGCCCGAAGCTGGCTGAATTTGACCTGATCATTGGCACGCACGGCCTCATGGGCCTGGCGATAGAGAGACTGCTCCATGGTTTGCGCAAAGGCGGGTGCCACTAGCCCTGGCACGCACAGCGCCGAAAAGATGATTCCCTGCACGGCTTTCACGAAAGGTATTCTCCCTTGAGAGGCATAACCACCGCCCGCTGGCGGTGGTGAGATACCTTCATTCTACCCGTTAAATATGGGCGCTACGCCACACTATTTTTATCGGTGCAGACGGGGCGATCACCGCGTACCTGGCGGCTGACATAGCGTTCAAGGTAGGGAACAGGGAGCGGCTTGGAGGCGAGGTATCCCTGGAAGAAATGGCAGCCCTGCGCCTGCAGAAACTCCAGTTGCTGGCGGGACTCCACTCCCTCCGCCGTCACGTTGAACCCCATGTGGCGGGCCATGGCGATCACGGCCTCGACGATGGCCATGTTGTCACCATCCTTCGGAATGTCCTGGATGAAAGAGCGGTCGATCTTGAGCTCGTCAGCCGGCAGCCGCTTGAGGTAGCTCAGGGAAGAGTACCCCGCCCCGAAGTCGTCGATGGCAAAGCTGATGCCCAGGGTCTTGAGTTCCGCCATCTTGCTGATGGTGTCTTCCGCATGACCCAGCACCACCGACTCGGTGATCTCCAGGTTGAGGCAGGCGGGATCCATGCCGGTGGCAGCCAGCACGTCGTGAATGCGATCGACGAAGTCGGGAGCATGGAACTGTTTGGCGCTCACGTTGACCGACAGCTGGGGGACGTGGATCCCGTTCTCCTCC
Organism: Aeromonas sp. R7-1; assembly: GCF_040908115.1. Classification (NCBI taxonomy): domain Bacteria; kingdom Pseudomonadati; phylum Pseudomonadota; class Gammaproteobacteria; order Aeromonadales; family Aeromonadaceae; genus Aeromonas; species Aeromonas sp. R7-1. The sequence continues at coordinate 34,957 of NZ_JBFODD010000005.1, forward strand.
CAGGAGACGTACTGGGTACAGGCTTCGTGCAATACCCAGTTGCCGATGTCGACAATGAGATCCGTCTCCTCGGCAATGGGGATGAACTCGGCAGGCGACACCAGGGCACGCCCGGGGGGTTGCCAGCGGATCAGTGCCTCGACACCGATGATCTCCCCCCCCGCCACCATATGCTGGGGCTGGTAGTGGAGAGTCAGCTCCCCATTGTCGAGGGCACTGCGCAGCTCGTTGTGAATGTGCAGACGCCGGTCGGCCTGCAACTGCATGGAGGCATCGAAGAAGCGCCGGGTCTTGCGGCCCGCCGATTTCGCCTGATACATGGCGGTGTCAGCCTGCTTGAGCAGATCCCCCGCCTCCTGCTCCCGACCGGGGAAGAGGGTGATGCCGACACTGGCGCCGATGTGCAGCACCTGGCCTCTGAAATCATAGGGGGCGGCGATCTCCCCGATGAGCCGCTCCGCGATGAGGTCGGCCTGCATCTCCGCCTGGGGCGGGCTGATGGAGAGCGCTGGCAGCAACAACACGAACTCGTCGCCGCCGAGACGGGCCAGACAATCCCCCTGGCGCACCAGCCGCTTGAGACGGCTGGCCACCTCCTTGAGCAGCCAGTCGCCGGTGGCGTGACCCAGGGAATCATTGATGGTCTTGAAGTGGTCGAGATCGATGAACAGCAGGGCCCCGATGAGGTGACTGCGATTTGCATCGGTGAACGCCTGGGTCAGGGTTTCGTGCAGCTGACGGCGATTGGGCAGACCGGTCAGCTCGTCATAGAAGGCGAGATCCTGGATGCGGCGCTCCGCCGCCTTGCGCTCTGAAATATCCTCGAAGAAGATGACATAGTGGCTGATCCCCCCCTTTTCATCCTGCACCGGCGTGACGATCTCCCACTGGGGATAGGCGTGACCGTCGGCGTGCAGGCGCAGAGTTTCCCCCTGCCAGCGATCCAGGGCGTTGAGCTCGTAACCCAACCCTCCCAGCCCCGACCAGAGATCGTTGCCAAGGTGCAGACCAATCACCCCCTGGTTGTCAAAGCCGGTGATCTGGCTGAAGGCGTAATTGACCCGCAGGATCTTGAACTCGGGATCCGTGATGATGATCCCTTCGTGAGTTTCAAAGGCCACCGCAGACAGCCGCATCAGGGCATCGCTCTGCAGGCGCTCCAGCTCGGCCACCATGCGCACCGAGAAGATGGTCAGGACGGAATCCAGATCCGTGGTCCGGGTCTGGCTTGGGAACAGCAGGGCAAGATGGCCCAGGATCTGACCGTTGCGATCGAGCAGCGGCTGGGCGTAATAGTGCTGGCCCGGGGGCAGATCGGGATACCCGGTCAGGGGTTCACTCACGGGGACCGCGCAGGAGGGCCCCTGGCGATAGAGTTGCTGGCAAGGCATGTCACAGAGAGCATACTCCTTGACGTCGATGCCGTGGCTCGCCAGCACCCTGAGCCTGTCGAGACCGACCCGCTCCGTCAGCCAGACGGCAGTGGCTCCCAGGATATGGGCCAGCTCGTTGACCAGGGTCTGGCAAAAATCGAGCCCCGTCTTGGCGGAGAGCGCCTGCGCCAGCTTGGCCAGCAAGGGGGCCTGCAACATGGGAAGCGGCGGTGTCACGCCTGCGGGGGAGTTGGCGCGATCCATCTCGCGATGCATCATTTCGAGGGGGGCAAGCCAGCCACAACAGAGCCCCTGTGCAGGCACATACTGGCCGTACCAGAGCGCATGGTGTACCTTGCCGTCCTCATCGCGCAGGTGACCGATGAACTGGCCAGGCTGGCCGGAATCGTGGAGTCTTGCAAGAAAATCGGCGAAACCCGCTTCATCTTCCCGCTCAAGTTGGGTGGCCCAGGGGTGGGCTCCCTCCCCTGCCCAGGGTTCACAAGAGACATGATCAGACAGGCTCCATTGCCCATGCTGCCGATCATAAAACCACATCATCTGGGTGGCTTGCTGCTTCATCTACGACTCCAACCACTACAACCACGTTATCCACCCCGACTCCTGCAGAAAAGCATATCCGTTTGCGCGCATATCTCCACCGGCGCATGGCAATGATTTTGCGATGCGATGAGGCGATGTGGGTGGAGAAAATTCGAGACTATGCGGCAAAAACCAAACATCGGGTCGACACAAGGCGCTGCCGAGGGGGGACAGAAACGATCCTATTTGCTGATACTGCCTGCCTGTTTCACTGAGCTCAAGCGGTTTTTGGCATGAAACGGGAAAAGCTCACAATTTATGGACAGCGGGATTCCCAAGGGTATTTTTCGTGACACAGATCACATTTTGATTTGGCGACATGGGTAATCTGGAGGTGAAGACACAAGCAAGACGACCCGAAGGGGGCCATTATGAAAATCGAAATGACCAGTAAAATCATCGACATCACCCCAGCCATCCGCGAGCGCATTGAATCCCGTTTTGAAAAGCTCGAGCGTCTTCAGGTGCCTCTTATCACACCCCATGTGATCATCTCCAAAGAGCGTTTGATGTATATCGTCGAAGCCACTATCGGCATTCCCAACGGCAAACTGTTTGCGCAGGCAGAGCACGAGGATCTCTATGCTGCCATCACGGACCTGGGCCAGAAGCTGGAACGCCAGCTCAACCGTCACACGGAAAAACCCATCGCCCGTCGTGCCGCCGGCAAGGAAGTGCCCCAACCGGACGAAGCAGACGCCTGACAAGGTTCACCACTCATAAAGCAAAAGGCGGGTTATCCCGCCTTTTTGCATTCTACCGTGCCGTCACCCCAGCCAGCGCAGCCTGGCATCCACCCCTTGCGCAAGCTCATCGAGCAGCGGCAGCATCATCAGTGGAGCCTCCTCCCTGGGGTCAGCGCCCATAGGTCGGGCCTGCCAGCGCTCGCGACCCAGTGCCGAGAGGTTGTCGTACACCGCGGGATCCAGCGCGGGTGTTCGGCTCACCAGTGGCGGGGAGCGCAGCGCCAGCCAGAGTCTCACATCCGTCATGCACCCGCCCTGTTGCAGACGCTCGTTGAGGCTGGTGGCATCGCTCTCTTCCACCCCGCCTTGCAGGGACGCCCGGGGCATCAGACCGAAACGGGAGCGCCAATCCAGCTCACCCGACGCAGGCTTGGGCGGGGCATCAAACCAGGGCTGCTCTTCCACCGCATCGGTCAGCAGCGCCAGGTGCAGCCTGAAGTCGGCACGGTCCCCCGCACGGAGATCCTGGTTGAGCCGTTGGCCCAACTGGGCCTCATCCACGAGCAAGCGGTCACGAATCGCACTGGGCAGCATGAGATAAATCTTGGAAATGAAGGTTTCATTGCTTATCGGCCATCAACCCGATCCTTTAAGCATTAAAAATCCCGGCAGAGGGGTTCACAAGCGCGACAGATCTGTTAGTATGCGCCTCGCACTTGGGGAGGGGTTCCCGAGCGGCCAAAGGGATCAGACTGTAAATCTGACGGCTCTGCCTTCGAAGGTTCGAATCCTTCTCCCTCCA
>NZ_JBFODD010000050.1:0-177332 GCF_040908115.1 Aeromonas sp. R7-1
CAGTTCCCTAGACACCTCACAGCCTTAAAATGAGGCAACTATTGGAGGTGTTATGACCCGTCAGCGTTATCCAGAAACATTCAAAATCGAAGCCGTTAAACAAATCACCGAGCGCGGGCGGCCGGTGGCTGACGTTGCACGTGCCATCGGGGTATCCAGCCACAGCCTGTATGCATGGCTCAAGCAGTACGGTAAGCCTGCTGACCAGCAAATAGAAGAGTCTGCCTTGCAAGCCGAGATCCGCCGCCTGAAAACTGAACTGCGCCAGGTCACCGAGGAGCGCAATATTCTAAAGGAGGCCGCCGCGTACTTTGCCAGCGAGTCAAGGAAAGGTACGCGTTCATAACCTCCCGACTCGACCGGTACAGTGTCGTTACCCTGTGCCAAACCCTGGGGGTTCACCGAAGTGGCTTCTACGCGTGGTTGAAACAGCCCACATCGCCACGACAGCAGGAGGACGAACGACTGACCGGATTGGTCAAGCAATCCTGGCTGGAAAGTGGTGCTGTCTACGGTTATCGCAAGATCCATCGCGACCTTCGTGACGCAGGGGAAGCCTGCGGCAAGCACCGTGTGGCCAAATTAATGAAGCGGGAGGGACTGCGTTCGCAAACGGGCTATCAACGCCGCAAGGGGCATTATGGAGGCAAGAGCACGCAAGCTGCCCCAAACACGCTGGCACGTCAGTTTAAGGTGCCAGCCCCCAACATCACCTGGGTGACTGACATTACCTACATTCGCACTCAAGAAGGGTGGCTGTACCTGGCGGTGGTGCTCGACCTGTTCTCTCGCCAGATCGTCGGCTGGGCGATGAAGTCACGCATGACGGCAGACTTGGCGGTTGATGCGTTATTGATGGCCGTCTGGCGGCGTAAACCCAAGCAGCCGGTACTGGTGCATTCGGATCAGGGCAGCCAGTTTACCGGTGGTGAATGGCAGGACTTTCTGAAGGCCCACAACCTGCGTTGCAGCATGAGCCGACGGGGTAACTGTCACGACAACGCGGTCGCCGAGAGCTTCTTTCAGTTGCTCAAACGGGAGCGGATCAAGCGCAGGATTTACGCGACAAGAGACGAAGCCCGCAGCGATGTGTTTGATTATATCGAGATGTTTTACAACCCAATCAGGCGTCATGGTTCCAATGATGGGCTGTCGCCGGTAGAGTTTGAAAGGCAGTTTATTTTTCAGCAACAAAGTGTCTAGAAAACCAGGGGCGATTCATTCGTTCAATTCGAAACCATCCCGTTTGGTTATTCAGGCTTTGCAAATTTTTACTGCTATAAAAACGAATTGAAAAAAATATTGACATCCTTGTTACCAATATTAAATTGCCGGGAGTATAGGGAATTTAAAACTATATTGTCATTAAATAGAGCTCCTCACAGTTCTCTGGATGTAGGCGTACCAAGAACACTGGATGAGCTAAAATAATCATTCTGAGAGACTTTCATGTTTATTGCTCTTGGCTCAACCTTAGCATCGGTCCTGTTACATTGGTTCGCCGCCATGGTGTTTTTGACGCTGGTAATCGGAAAGCAAGGGAATAAATAATGGAAAAGAAAAACGAAGTTATTGAGGGCAATGAGCAGGAGACTCTTTTCCAGCAGCTACCGCAGGAAGAGCAACAACGTATTCTCGATGCCAATCAAAAAAAAGTGCGTGAGGCCCCAATTCTTCAGGAGTGGAATATTCGGGTTTCTACACCATTTGCTTGGTTTATTATTTTTCTAGTCACTGCAGTTATGACGTTATTTGCTGTAGGTTGTGTATTACTTACAGGTGATGTTGATTGGGGGTTTGCTTATCTAGCATTCGGTGTTGCTATAGCAATGATCCCTTATTTTCGTTATTTAGTGATGGCAGATAAAAACTATCATTACCGTCTTACAACAGAAGGTGTTATTGTCACTTATCAGGATGTTATTCCAGAAGTAGCTTATACGATAGTCCGTGGTTCGGCTTGGCTTGGCGTGGTGGTCTGTGTATTTGCAGTGGCTGTATTGGGACCATTTTCTCTGGTGGGGGCTGGTGGGATGGCACTCCTTGCGATATTTTTCACTGACTTTAAAAGTGAAGTGACAGAGCATGAAACCATGTTTAAAAAAGATTGGGACTATACGTTAATCATCTCCAATAAAAAGAAAGCATTAAGGTTTGAATCAACGCCATTTAAAATTTCATATAGCGATAATTTATATTGTAAATCTGAAGATTTTGAAAAAGTTGTCGGTCTGATCAAAGAGCAGATTAGATGTGTCGATATAAAATATATAAAAGGCCATCCAATGACCTGACTTTTATATTCTACCTGTCAGGCGAGGACCATCTCCATGCTGTCTGAGCCTCCAAAGCAGAGCCCCCTTGCCACTGGCAAGGGGGCTCTGTCGCTTTCATCGGAGTGCCCGATGCGGTTATGGCGATACCGAAGGGGGGAGGATCATGGGACCGGCCACCGCGTGAGCGGCCTCGTCACCTCGCAGTACCCGTACAATCTCGAGAGCGAACTCGATGGCGGTACCCGGGCCCTGGCTGGTGATCAGGCGATGGGCTTCATCGGTCACGACCCGCGCCGTGCTCAATTGTGTCTCGGGCAGACGGGCCTGAAAGCCCGGATGGCAGGTGGTGCTCGCATCCCCCAGCAAGCCGTGATGGTGCAGTACCACGGCGGGTGCGGCGCAGATGGCGGCGCGCCAGCGGCCGAGGCCTGCCTGCTCCCGTAGCAGGTCGATGGCGAGGGGGGTGTCGCGGATCACTTCGCTGCCGGGCAGACCGCCCGGCACGACCATGGCATCGAAGTCACGGGTGGTCAGCTCGTCGAGATGGCAATCCGCCACCAGTTGCACCCCGCGAGAGGCGCGGATCTGGCGCGCTCCGGTGGGGCAACAGGAGGCCAGCACCACATCGATGCCACCCCGAACCAGGGTATCGACGATAGCAACCGTCTCTATCTCTTCCGACCCGGGGGCCACCAGTACCAGTACGCTCATCCTGCACTCCTTGCTTGCCAGCTCTGCTCAGTGCTTCTCTTTGACGGCCTGATAGAGGCCCTGATTGACCGGCACCGCGATACCGTGAAGGGCGGCCTTGCCCAGCAGGAAGCCGGTGATGGCTTCGATCTCGGTCTCGCGGCCCTGTTCCATGTCCTGATACATGGAAGAGTAATTGTCGGCGGTGAGCTCCACCACCATCATGACACGGCGCAACAGCTCTTCGCTGCCGGTAGGCTGACCTTCGGCACGCATGACATCAGCCACTTCCACGCAGATTTGCTGCAGGGCATCGGCAAAACGCGGACCGGCCAATTCGCCGTTCTTGAGCTTGTAGAGCGCGGTGAGGGGATTGATGGCGCAGTTGACGGCGAGTTTCTGCCACTGACGTGTCAGGATCTGCTCATCCCAACCGGCCTGACCCAGGGCGCTGGCCAGCTCGTCGGCGAGGTGGGCATGGGCACGGGCCGCTTCGTTGATTGGGCCCAGCCAGGTCTCCCCCTTGCCGGTGTGGCGGAACACGAAGTGGCCGCTCTGCATGGCGCCATGGCTGGTGACGCCGGCGATCACCGGATTGTCGGGGAAGAGTGCGACTACCTGATCGGCGATCCCCATGCCGTTGTGCAGCAGCACGATGGGCACCCCTGCCGCCAGTTGCCCGACCAGGGGAGTGAGGGCCGATATCACCTGCCCCGCCTTGGTCATCACCAGCAGGCGTTTGATGCTGCCCGGCTTGTCGATGAAGGCGCGTTCGATGGCCAGGAGCTGGGTATGCCCCTCAAGGGAGGTAAAGTCGACGCCGGGGTGCAAGGTGGCACGATGGCGCTCGCGCAGCAGGAGGCGGGTTGCTTGGCCGCTTTGGGTCAACAGGGAGGCGAAGACGCCGCCCAGGGCGCCGCAGCCCAGCAAGGTCCACTCGGGAGAGACAGGGTGACGGCGTGTTTTCAGGTTGTTGTCGCGTAATCCGCTTGGCATGAAGAGGCTCGATCATGGGAAGGGCTGCCATCCTGTCAACCGCCAACCCGGGATAAGGGAAGATGTCGCTTGGTGAATACCTGGAACCGGTGCATGAGCTGGTTGCCGGGTCGTGCTCAAGGTTCATGCGCAGCCAGGGAGCCTCATGTATGCATGACCATGCGGGTGTCTGGGCTGCACTTCACCGAGTGTCGGACCTCTCGCGACTGCTCCTGAACGGGTTCTAACGGGTCTCACCATTCCTGTGCGCAGGGGATTCTAGCAGAGCAATCCCATCGAAATCAGCAAATTTGCCCGTTTTCTGGTAGATTTGCCCACCTGTCAGCACAACCTGAAGTACAGCATGAGGAGCCCGGCTATGCCGTCATTCGATATTGTCTCTGAAGTCAAAATGAACGAGGTGTTGAACGCCGTTGATAACGCCAACCGTGAACTGGCGACCCGTTTCGATTTTCGTGGTGTGGAAGCCAGCTTCGAATTGAACAAGGAAGAAGTGAAGCTGGAAGCCGACGCCGATTTTCAGCTCAAGCAGATGGTCGAGATCCTGCGCGGCGCCCTGCTCAAGCGCCAGATCGAGAACAGTTCCATGGACGTGGGTGACAGCGTCCACTCCGGCAAGCGTTTCCACCTGACCGTGAAGTTCAAGCAGGGGATCGACAAGGAAGTGGCCAAGAAGCTGGTGAAGCTCATCAAGGATTCCAAGATCAAGGTGCAGGCCGCCATCCAGGGCGACGAGGTGCGGGTCACTGGCAAGAAGCGCGACGATCTGCAAGAGACCATGGCCTTGGTGCGTGGCGCCGAACTGGGCCAGCCGATGCAGTTCCAGAACTTCCGCGACTGATGGCGAACGGGGAGGGCGCGGTTCTCCCCCTACTGCCAGCATGAGGGCATAAAAAAACCGGAGCAGCTGCTCCGGTTTTTTGTATCCGTGTGACGAGTTCGATTAGAACTTGTAGGTCACGGAGAAGTAGTGGCCGAAACCAGTGGTCTTCAGACCGTAGGAACCGTTCTGGATGCCGTAGATGTCGTTGAAGTACTTCAGACCGTAACCGACGGCGTAGCGGTCGGAGTGCCAGTACAGACCGTTGAACATGGCGGTACCGTCGGTGGAAGTGTCCTTGGCATCAAACAGGTGATCCAGGTAACCCTGATAGGCTACGAAGCTGCCGTTGGAGAAGGTGTAGAAAGGCTTGAACCAGTTCATGGAGAACTGATAGCCGTTCCAGCCCTGCTCGCCACCGCCTTCATTGACGTGACGGGCATACAGGTTCATGCCCATTTTGCCGAACCAGGGCACCATGACGTCTGCACCCAGACCGGTCATGGCTTCAAACAGACCATCCGGACCACCGACGTTGATCAGGTTGGCGATGTAGACTTCCTGCACCGGGCCGAAGGAGAGATCTTTGCCGGTCATGGCATCGATGGAGATGCGCGGTGCAAATTTGATGAACAGGTTGTCCTGGTTGTGCTTGTCGTCGTGACGGTTCTGGAAGATGTCGAATACGTCGACGTAACCGTACAGATCGAAGATACCGGAACGGCCACCAAACTCCATTTCGAAGTAGGTATCGTTGTAACCACCTTCGGACTCAGCGTAGGGCAGCTGATCGATGGTGTGCATCACGTTGAACTGGAACCACTTGTAGTCGTTCTTGTGGATGTCGCCGCTGTAGTCGGCAGCGAAGGCCGGAGTGGCAGAGGCAGCCAGCAGACCGGCAGCGATCAGAGTCTTGGTAAATTTGGCCATTTTATTGGTCTCTTGTGCGTTAGTTGAGGTTTTCCGTAGCCTGCCCACAAGGAGCGGGAGGGATTCTAGCCAAATAAATTCAACGGATAAACAAGCACCAGGGAACTTTGTCAGGATTTGTGAATCTAATCACCCCCTAAAATGCGCAAACGCTTGCTATTTGTGCGTTTGTGGTGACAAGGTGCTGCCTCGTTTGGCAACCATGATGATCAGGATCATCACCGGAATACCGAGCAGACTGGTGCCGATGAAGAAGTGGCTGTAGCCGATCTGCTCCACTACCCGACCGGAAAACCCCGCCAGCAACTTGGGCAGCAACAGCATGATGGAGCTGAACAGGGCGTACTGGGTGGCGGAGAAGGCGACGTTGGTGAGACTCGAGAGATAGGTCACAAACGCAGCCGTGGCGATGCCGGCGCTGAGGTTGTCCAGCGAGATGATCAGGGTCAGCAGCTCCAGGTTGTGGCCCACTTCGTTGAGGAGAGCGAACAGCAGGTTGGTGCTGGCGGTCAGCACGGCGCCGAGGAACAGGATGCGCAGGGTGCCAAAGCGCATCACCAGCACGCCCCCGAGCGCGGCCCCCACCAGCGTCATGATGACGCCATAGACCTTGGTGATGGTGGCCACTTCCGTCTTGCTGAACTGCAGATCCACATAGAAGCTGTTGGACATCACCCCCATCACCACGTCCGAGATGCGATAGCAGGCGATAAGCCCCAGGATCAGCAGGGCCGAGGAGCCGTAGCGGCGGAAGAAGTCGGCGAAGGGACACCAGATGGCCTCGTAGGTCCAGGCCCCCAGCCCGGCCAGCGTGGGTGACCAACCCCGTGCCAGCAGGGTGGCCTTGCGCGCCATCTGCTGCTCGTCCTGACTCTTGAGATCGATCTGCGGCTCGTGACTCATCAGGGTGGTGAGGATGCCAAGAGACATCAGCCCTCCCATCAGCAGATAGGTGAGCTGCCAGCCGCGATAGTCATAGCCGCTGTTGCTGCCGAGCCAGGCCGCCAGCGCAAGCGCCCCCGCTCCCGCCATGATCATGGCGAGTCGATACCCCGTCATATAGGACGCGGCCATGGCCGCCTGCAGCCGCTCGGGAGCGGATTCGATGCGATAGGCGTCGATGACGATGTCCTGGGTGGCAGAGGAGAAGGCCACCAGCAGGGCGAAGAGGGCCAGCTGGGCGAGCTGGGTCTTGGGATCGCAATAGGCCATCCCCACCAGGGAGAGGGCGATCAGCACCTGGGAGAACAGCATCCAGCTGCGTCGCCGCCCAAGCAGCCGTGACAGCAGGGGCAGGGGCAGCCGATCCACCAGGGGCGACCACAGCCACTTGAAACCGTAGGCCAGCGCTACCCAGCTCATGTAGCCAATGTCGGTCAGGCTGACATCCGCTTCGCGCAGCCAGAACGAGAGGGTGCCAAAGACCAGCAGCAAGGGCAGGCCGGAGGAGAATCCCATGGCAAACAGGATGAGTACCCGCGCTTCCAGATAGACGGCGAGGGCATCTCGCCAGCGGGTGGCGCGGCCCGGTGTGTGGCTGGGCGGGCGGAGATTGTTCAACTGCCTGACTCCTCGGGGAAAAGGGGGTCATTTTGTCAGGTTCGGCAGGCGTAGCCAAGGCAAGCCGAGGGGGGAGCGGCAGGTTTCAGGGGCGTGAGCCGATGCAGTGGTGCGGGCAGGGGCCCCCGTCGGCGAGAAAATTGGCGCAGGCCATGAGTTGCAGACGCAGCGCGTCATCACAGAGGAGGTGCTGCTCATCCCACAGGTGCAGGCTGTGAAGCAGATGCCAGAACACCCCTTCCTGTGCGTTGGCGGGGGTTTTGTCCATGGGGATCACGCAGAGCGCCTGCCAATGGGAGAGGAGCTGCCAACTCAAGTCTTCCAACTGCTGATAGGGAATCTTGCGTGCCAGAAAATGGCGAACCGCCTGGGCCAGCGGGCCGGCGTGTTGGGTTATGTAATCATGACAGGTCACCGGCTCCTCCTTCTGGTTCTGCTCCCCGATGCGTGGCACACATCGGGGAGCAGAGTATAGAAAAAGAGATTGGTGACCCGTTCAGGGACGCGGTGGAATGTGATCCGGGCCGCGTTATTTGTCCGCGAGCAGCACCACTTTCTTCAGGATGATGGGGCTGGTGGGGACGTCGTTGGCACGCAGGATGGAGCTGTAGCCGGTCTGGACCTGGGCCAGTTTGTCCAGCACCTCCATCCCCTTCACGACCTGGCCGAACACGGTGTAACCGGCGCCGGCATTGGCGTTGAGGTTGTCGTTGTCCACCAGATTGAAATAGAACTGGCGAGTGGCGCTGTCGACAGCCTGGGTGCGGGCCATGGCGATGGTGCCGCGCTTGTTGGGCAGGCCGCCTCTGGACTCGTTGACCACGGGATCGAAGGTCGGCAGGGGCTGGAACTGCTGGTTGTAGCCCCCACCCTGCACCACGAAGTTCTGGATCACCCGGTGGAACAGGCTGCCGTCATAGCTGCCGTCTGCCACGTAGCGCAGGAAGTTCTTCACGGTCTGGGGCGCCTGTTTGGGGGCCAGCTCCACGACGATGGTGCCATGGTTGGTCTCCATCTGGACTTTTTGACCGGCAAAAGCCAGGGGGGCGATCAGGGTGACCAGTAACCAGAGTTTCTTCATTTATATGTCCTCGCTCAGCTCGGCTGGCCCTTGAGATAACCGCGCAGCGCCTCGTCGGCCATGATCTGCTGCAGCACGCTGCCCAGCTGCTGGTTCAGAGTGGATTCCAGATCGGCCATGCTCGGCTCGCCCGGGCCCTCCTTGCTGGAGGACATGTTGAACTGCTTGGTCAGCTTGCTGCCCTGGAAGTCGGCAATCACCTGCAGGCTGACGCGGGACTTGGTGACATAGGTGAAGGTCTTCTCTTCCACGGTGACGGCGGCAGTGGAGATGGCCAGCGTCAGGTTGGTGGTGCCGCTGTTGCCCACTTCCAGGCCCTGGCTGCGCAGCCCTTCCGCCAGTTTTTCAGCCAGCAGGCTGTTGAGAGGCTGACTGCTGTTCACCAGCACAGGGGCCTTCTCTTTTTTCTTGATGGAGAAAACATAGGCGGCTTCACGCTTGTCCACCCCTTCCATGGTGATGCGGTTGCCGGAGTAGTACTGCTGGTTGGAGGGGATGACTTGCGGGTTGAGCAGGGCGCTCTCGGGCCAGTGAGTAGCACAACCGCCCAATACCAGAGCGGCCAGCAGCAAGAGTGACTTTTTCATCATGGGTTTCCTTTAGCTTTATCTTTAGCGTTTGATGGCTTTCAAAATAACGAATTTGCTGTTCGACGCAACGACTTGTGCGTTGCCAAACAGGCGCTTGAGTTTGTTGTGATAGTCCAGATGACGGTTGCCTACTATCCAGAGTTCGCCCCCCTGAGGCAACACCCGGTGGGCATCGCTGAACATCTGCCAGGCGATGTGATCGGTGATCGCCTGCAACTGATGGAAGGGGGGATTGCAGAGGATCCTGTCCGCTGCCCCGACGGGAACGTCATCGAGACAGTTGTTGACCATGAAGTGGGCACGGGGCAGGGCATCGGGCAGGTTGTGCTCGACGTTGAGCCGTGCGGACGCCACCGCCATCCGGGATTCGTCGATGAAGGTCACCTCCACCTCGCTGTCGCGCGCGAGCAGGGAGAGCCCGAGCACGCCGTTGCCACATCCCAGATCGATCACCCTGCGGGCACTGTGGATGGGCAGGTTGTCCAGCATGAAGCGGGCGCCGATATCCAGGCTCGTGCGCGAGAACACGTTGGCATGGTTGTGGATGAGCATGTCGGTGCCTTCCAGCGGCCAGACGGTCGGGAAGGGACTGGTCAGGGACGGGCGCTCGGCGGCCGGGGTGCAATGAATGAGGCGTGCCTTCTTCCAGGCGAGCGAGGTGCGGGTCTCCCCCAGATACTTTTCGAACAGCTTGAGGGTGGAGGTGTGGATGTCCTTGGCCTTGCCGGCAGCAATGATGCGGGTCGCAGGGGTGACGACCCCGCGCAGGGCAAGCAGTTGCTGCTCCAGCAGCGCCTGATACTTGGAGACCTTGATCACCACCAGGGCGGGGGCATCGGGCAGGGGGGCCAGGGCATCCTGCAGGGTGATGGCGTGGGGATCCAGCCCGTTTTCCGCCAGATTGGTCAGGGTGGCCCGCTCGCTGATGTGGGAGTCGGTCACGCAGACGGGGGCGTGGGCATGCAGATAGCCGGCCAGGGCGCCGAAGCCGTCGTTCATGATGATGACGGGGCCGTCAGGTGCCTGCTGCGATTCGGCAAGGTGGCTTATCAGATACTCGTCCGCCGCATCCCAGGCCTGCAGGGGGTCCTGGCTCTGCCGTGGGTAACGATACAGGGTCAGGCGGCAGTGGGCCGTGTCGAGCAGGGTTTGCATAGGCAAGAGTCCAACGTGTGATTGATGAATGGCGACCGTCTGCCCCGTGTTGCCCGGCAGCGGTGAAAGTGGCGCTATTCTAGCGGCGGCGGAGAAATTCACCAGTCCGGTGCGGCGAGAGCGAGCGGATCCTTCGTACCTGATGCATCGGGCGCACAACCCTGGCTACAATGGCCGGATATTCAACGAGGAGTCCTTACTGTGAGCATGCAACAACAGATAGAGGCCAAGCTGGCCGCCGCGCTCTCCCCGAGCCACCTGGAAGTGATCAATGAGAGCTACATGCACAGGGTGGCACCGGGCTCCGAAAGCCACTTCAAGGTAGTCGTGGTGAGCCAGGCGTTTGAGGGACAGCGTTTGCTGGGTCGCCATCGTCAGGTGAACGGGGTGCTGGCCGACGAGCTGGCGGGAGCCATTCATGCATTGGCGCTGCATACCTATACCGAATCCGAGTGGCAGGCCAGGGCGCAGGCGCCAAAGACGCCGGGTTGCGTCAGCAAATCCCCCTTTGCGTGAGCCGTTGGACCTTCTGATGGCGCCTTCCTCGGGCCATTAACAGCGCTTTCACGAATGGTGTGCCGCCAGGGATGAGGGGTGTAGCATTATTTTTTCTAATCCTTTTCCTTGCGCCTGAAAAATACCTCTATATGGTTAGTTTTGCGAAAAGTCCTTTAAAACCACGGTTTGCAAGGACGTGCGCGAAATATTCAGTGAAGGTTAATTTTGTGATAGGGCGGGGATTTTCCCCATTTGGCGTGGCGGCTAACTCGCCTAAGGTGGTAAACTCAGGCGCTTTTGAATGATCCTGTATGTTGCTGATTTGTTTATTTCTTCGACAGCTTTCCGCGATGTTGACGGGCTCATTCAACAACTCGTCGTGATGTATTTCTCGGCGCTAACCAACCTGTCTTCCCTTAACGGTAGTGCAAGTGAGTATGATTACAATTAAAAGAGGACTGGACATCCCCGTGCTGGGTGCTCCGGAGCAAGTAATCTACGATGGCCCGGCCATCACCCGTGTTGCTACACTCGGCGAAGAGTTCGTGGGGATGCGTCCTACTATGTTTGTCAAAGTAGGTGATCGCGTCATTAAAGGTCAGGAGCTCTTCGAAGATAAGAAGAATCCCGGCGTTAAATTCACGGCCCCTGCCACCGGTGTGGTTTCTGAGATCAACCGTGGTGCCAAGCGTGTTCTCCAGTCCGTCGTCATCGACATCGATGGGTCCGACGAGCAGGTGACCTTTGAGCATTTTGCCTCCGCCGAGCTGGCACAGCTCGAGCGTAGCAAGGTGCAGGAGATCCTGGTCGCATCAGGCCAATGGACCGCGCTGCGTACCCGCCCGTTCAGCAAGGTGCCGGCCGTGGGTTCCACCCCGCGCGCCATCTTCGTCACCGCCATGGACACCAACCCGCTGGCCGCCAGTGCGGAGCTGATCATCAAGGAACAGGCCCAGGCCTTCCTCGACGGTCTGGCCGTGCTGACCCGCCTGACCGATGGTACCGTCCACGTCTGCAAGGGCGAAGCCAGCCTGCCGCACTCCTCCTTGGCCCAGGTCAAGGAAGCCGTGTTCGTCGGTCCGCATCCCGCCGGTCTGCCGGGCACCCACATCCACTTCCTGGATCCGATCGGTGCCAACAAGGTGCAGTGGCACATCAATTATCAGGACGTGATCGCTTACGGCAAGCTGTTCACCACCGGCCAGATCTTCACCGACAAGGTGATCTCCCTGGCTGGCCCGAACGTCATCAAGCCGCGTCTGCTGCGTACCCGTCTGGGTGCCAGCCTCAGCCAGCTGACCAACAACGAGCTGCGTGCGGACGAAAACCGCATCATCTCCGGTTCCCTGCTGAGCGGTGCCAAGGCCGAAGGGGTCCATGACTACCTGGGTCGCTTCCACAACCAGGTGAGCGTGCTGGGCGAAGGCCGTGAGAAAGAGTTCATGGGCTGGGTCAAACCCAGTGCCAACAAGTTCTCCATCACCCGTACCACCCTCTCTCACCTGATGAAGGGCAAACTCATCAACTTCACTACCACCACCAACGGTAGTGATCGCTCCATGGTGCCTATCGGCAACTATGAGCGTGTGATGCCGCTCGACATCCTGCCGACCCTGCTGCTGCGGGATCTGATCTCCGGTGACACCGACAGCGCGCAGGCGCTCGGATGCCTGGAGCTGGATGAGGAAGATTTGGCGCTCTGTACCTTCGTCTGCCCCGGCAAGACAGAGTACGGCCCCGTCTTGCGTGAGTGCCTGACCAAGATCGAACTGGAAGGTTAAGCGATGAGTTTCAAGCAACTTCTTGAAAATATGGAACATCACTTCGAGCCGGGTGGCAAGTACGCAAAGTACTATGCCCTGTTCGAAGCGGCGTACACCCTGTTTTATACCCCGGGTTCCGTGACCCGCAATGCCGCCCACGTCCGTGATGCGATCGATCTGAAGCGCATGATGATCATGGTGTGGCTGGCCGTGTTCCCGGCCATGTTCTGGGGCATGTACAACGTCGGCAACCAGTCCATCGCCGCCATCGCCCACATGGGCAGCGCGGCCGGTGCCGATTCCTGGCAATACGCCCTGGCCACTCTGTTCGGTGCCTCGCTGGATCCGGCCGTCGCCGGCATCGGCAGCAAGATGCTGATCGGTGCTGCTCACTTCTTCCCGATTTACATCACCGTCTTCATCGTCGGTGGTTTCTGGGAAGTGTTGTTCGCCATGGTGCGCAAGCACGAGATCAACGAAGGCTTCTTCGTGACCTCCATCCTGTTCGCCCTGATCGTGCCGCCCGAGCTGCCCCTGTGGCAAGCTGCCCTGGGTATCACCTTCGGTGTGGTGCTGGCCAAGGAAGTGTTCGGTGGTACCGGCAAAAACTTCCTGAACCCGGCGCTGGCGGGTCGTGCCTTCCTGTTCTTCGCCTACCCGGGTCAAATCTCCGGTGATGCGGTCTGGGTTGCCGTTGACGGCTTCTCCGGCGCAACCGCACTGAGCCAGTGGGCCCAGGGCGGCCAGATGGCGCTGATCAACGGTGCCACCGGTGAAGCCATCAGCTGGATGGACGCCTTCCTTGGCAACCTGCCCGGTTCCATCGGTGAAGTTTCCACCCTGATGATCCTCATCGGCGCAGCCATGATCGTCTACATGCGCATCGCCTCCTGGCGCATCATCGCCGGCGTCATGGTCGGCATGGTCGCGACCTCCCTGCTGTTCAACGTCATCGGTTCCGATACCAACCCCATGTTCAGCATGCCGTGGCACTGGCACCTGGTGCTGGGTGGCTTCGCGTTCGGCATGGCCTTCATGGCGACCGACCCAGTTTCCGCTGCCTTTACCAACAAGGGCAAGTGGTGGTATGGCGCCCTGATCGGCGTGATGGTGGTGCTGATCCGGGTAGTGAACCCCGCATTCCCGGAAGGCATGATGCTGGCCATTCTGTTCGCCAACCTGTTTGCCCCTTTGTTTGACCATTTCGTGGCGCAGGCGAACATCAAGCGGAGGATCGCACGTGGCGTTTAATAAAGACTCTACTACCGGCACCCTCGCCGTAGTGACCGGTCTGTGTCTGGTCTGCTCCATCGTGGTCTCCGTGGCTGCCGTGGGTCTGCGTCCGGCCCAGCTGGAAAACAAGGCACTGGACAAGCAAAGCAACATCCTGTCCGTCGCCGGCGTCGACATCAGCGCCGTGGCCAAGCGTGATCTGGCCCAGCTCTATGGCGACAAGATTGAAGCGCGTCTGGTGGATCTGACCACTGGTGAGTTCGTTGACGGCGATGCCGACAACTTCGACACCAAAGTCGCCGCCAAGGATCCGGCCAAGAGCATCCGTCTGGCCCCGGCCGACGACAAGGCCGGCCTGCGTCAGATCTCCAAGCTGGTTCCCGTGTTCTTCGCGAAAGATGCCGAAGGCAAGGTCGACAACATCATCCTGCCGATCTACGGCCAGGGTCTGTGGTCCACCATGTATGCCTTCGTAGCGGTCGCGGCCGACGGTCAGACCATCAAGGGCATCACCTACTATGACCACGGTGAAACCCCGGGTCTGGGTGGCGAGATCGAGAACCCGGCCTGGCGCGAGCTGTTCGTCGGCAAGAAGCTGTTCGACCAGAACGGTCAGCCTGCGCTGCGGGTGATCAAGGGCCATGCTCCGGCTGGTTCCGAGCATGAAATCGACGGCCTGTCTGGCGCAACCCTGACCGGTAATGGTGTACAGCACACCTTCGACTTCTGGATGGGCCCCAAGGGCTTCGGTCCCTTCCTGGCCAAGGTACGTGCAGGAGAAATCAACAATGGCTGACAAGAGCGAAATGAAAAAGTTGCTGTTGACGCCTGTGCTCGGCAACAACCCCATCGCACTGCAGGTGCTGGGTGTCTGTTCCGCGCTGGCCGTTACCAGCCAGATGAAGACGGCGTTCGTGATGACGCTGGCCGTTACCGCGGTCACCGCCTTCTCCAACCTGTTCATCTCTCTGATCCGCAACCAGATCCCTAACAGCGTGCGGATCATCGCCCAGATGGCGGTGATTGCCTCGCTGGTTATCGTGGTTGACCAGGTGCTCAAGGCGTATGCCTACGACATCTCCAAGCAACTGTCGGTGTTCGTCGGTCTCATCATCACCAACTGTATCGTGATGGGTCGTGCCGAAGCCTACGCCATGAAGAGTGCCCCGCTGCCCTCCTTCCTGGACGGTATCGGCAACGGTCTGGGTTATGGCGCCGTGCTGCTGACCGTGGCCACCGTGCGCGAGATCCTGGGTTCCGGCACCTGGTTCGGCATCGAGCTGCTGCCGCTGGTGAACAATGGTGGCTGGTATGTGCCCAACGGCCTGCTGCTGCTGCCGCCGAGTGCGTTCTTCATCATTGGTCTGATCATCTGGGGCGTGCGCACCAAGGATCCCAAGCAGGTGGAGGCGAAGGATTAAGGTATGGAACACTATATCAGTCTGTTGATTCGCTCGATCTTCATCGAGAACCTGGCGCTCTCCTTCTTCCTGGGGATGTGTACCTTCCTGGCGGTGTCCAAGAAGGTCAAGACCGCCATGGGCCTGGGGATTGCCGTTATCGTGGTTCAGACCGTTGCCGTCCCGGCCAACAACCTGATCTACAACTACGTGCTTAAAGACGGTGCCCTGGTATCCGGTCTGGATCTGAGTTTCCTGAGCTTCATCACCTTCATCGGGGTGATCGCGGCCCTGGTACAGATCCTGGAGATGGCCCTGGACAAGTACTTCCCGGCCCTCTACAACGCCCTCGGTATCTTCCTGCCGCTTATCACCGTGAACTGCGCCATCTTCGGTGGCGTCTCCTTCATGGTGCAGCGTGACTACAACTTCGTGGAGTCCGTGGTCTATGGCGTGGGTTCGGGTGCAGGCTGGATGCTTGCCATCGTCGCGATGGCAGGGATCCGCGAGAAGATGAAGTACTCCGATGTTCCGGAAGGCCTGCGCGGCCTCGGCATCACCTTCATCACCGCGGGTCTGATGGCGCTGGGCTTCATGTCCTTCTCTGGTATTTCCCTGTAATCGGAAAGGAAATATAGATGGAAATTATTCTGGGTGTGGTCATGTTCACCGTGATCCTGCTGGCCTTGGTGGCAGTCATTCTGTTCGCCAAGTCCAAGCTGGTGACCGCCGGTGACGTGACAATCAGCATCAACGGCGACCCGGCCAAGGCTGTGACCAGCCCGGCGGGTGGCAAGCTGCTTGGCGTGCTCGCCGGCAGTGGTATCTTCGTCTCCTCCGCCTGTGGTGGCGGTGGCTCCTGTGGTCAGTGCAAGGTGCGTGTGAAATCCGGCGGCGGCGACATCCTGCCGACCGAGCTGGATCACATCAGCAAGGGCGAAGCCCGTCATGGCGAGCGTCTGGCCTGCCAGGTCACCGTGCGCTCCGACATGGACATCGAGCTGCCGGAAGAGATCTTCGGCGTGAAGAAGTGGGACTGTACCGTCATCTCCAATGACAACAAGGCCACCTTCATCAAGGAGCTCAAGCTGCAGATCCCCGATGGCGAGAGCGTGCCGTTCCGCGCCGGTGGTTATATCCAGATCGAAGCGCCTGCCCACCACGTGCAGTACAAGAACTTCGATATTCCCGAGGAGTATCGTGGCGACTGGGATCGCTTCAAGATCTTCGAGCTGGAGTCCAAGGTCAACGAGCCGATCATCCGTGCCTACTCCATGGCGAACTATCCGGAAGAGTTCGGCATCATCATGCTGAACGTGCGGATCGCAACCCCGCCGCCCAGCAACTGGACTGCCCCTCCCGGCCAGATGTCTTCCTACATCTTCAGCCTGAAGGCTGGTGACAAGGTGACCATCTCCGGTCCGTTCGGCGAGTTCTTCGCCAAGGACACCGACGCCGAAATGGTGTTCGTCGGTGGTGGTGCGGGTATGGCGCCGATGCGCTCCCACATCTTCGACCAGCTGCGCCGTCTGAAGACCAAGCGCAAGATGAGCTTCTGGTACGGTGCCCGTTCCAAGCGCGAGATGTTCTATGTCGAAGACTTCGACATGCTGCAGGCCGAGAACGACAACTTCCAGTGGCACGTCGCCCTGTCCGATCCGCAACCGGAAGACAACTGGGATGGCTACACCGGCTTCATCCACAACGTGTTGTTCGAGAACTACCTCAAGAACCACGAGGCGCCTGAGGATTGCGAGTTCTACATGTGCGGGCCTCCCGTGATGAACGCCGCCGTCATCAACATGCTGAAAAACCTCGGTGTTGAAGACGAAAACATCCTGCTGGATGACTTCGGTGGTTAATCCATGCACAGCGTTGTAAAGACCTGGCTAGCCTTCGGGCTAGCCTTTTTCTTGACTGGGTGCGGTCAGGAAACGGTCCAATCGAAGCCGGAGATCCACATCACCGGCAGCACCATGGGTACCTACTACTCCATCAAGGTGGCGGATAGCGCCGTTCAGGATGCCGCCAGGCTGCAAGCCGAGGTCGATGTCTTGCTGGAGCGGGTCAACGATCAGATGTCGACCTATCGCCCGGATTCCGAGCTGTCACGCTTCAACCAGCACAAGAGCAATACCCCTGTGGTGGTTTCCCGCGATACCGCGCGGGTGGTGACCGAGGCCATTCACATTGGCCGCGAGAGCCGTGGGGCGCTGGACGTCACCGTCGGTCCTCTGGTCAATCTGTGGGGCTTTGGGCCGGATGCCAGACCGACCAAGGTGCCGTCCGACGAGCTGATCGCCCAGACCCGGCAGAAGACGGGCCTTGGCAATCTGCATGTGATAACCTCTGCCGATGCCGATACCCTGCAAAAGGACATCCCGGACCTCTACGTGGATCTCTCCGCCATTGCCAAGGGGTTTGGCGTGGACAAGGTGGCCGAGTACCTGGAGTCCCAGGGGGCGCGCAACTATCTGGTGGAGATCGGCGGCGAGCTGCGCATCAACGGCGTCAACGGCAAGGGGCATCCCTGGCGTGTCGCCATCGAGAAGCCGACCGTCAATGCCGGTTCCGTACAGGAGGTGATCCTGCCCGGTGACAACGGGGTGGCCACCTCGGGCGAGTACCGCAACTATTACGAGCTGGACGGCAAGCGCTTCTCCCACACCATGGATCCGCTGACGGGCAAGCCCATCCAGCACCGCCTGGTGTCGGTGACCGTCATCCACCCCTCCTGCATGACTGCAGACGGGTTGGCGACCGTGTTCATGGTCATGGGGCCGGAGAAGAGCCTGGCCTATGCCAAGGAACGGGGGCTGGCCATCTTCACCATCACCAAGACGGATGACGGGTTCGAAGAGGCCTATTCGGATGCCTTCAAACCATATCTGGTCAAGAAGTAAGGGGTAACTTACATGCAGATCTTTCTGATCACCTTCGGGGTGTTTCTGATGGTCGTGGTGGCCATGGCCATCGGCTACATTTTCCAGCGCAAGTCCATCTCCGGCTCCTGTGGCGGCCTGGGTTCCATCGGGATCGAGAAGGAGTGCGACTGCCCCGAGCCTTGCGACAACCGCAAGAAGAAGATGGCCAAGGAAGAGGCCCGTCGCAAGATGCTGGTGGACAACCGCATCATCTAACGGCGGATATCGCTCTGAAGGCAGCCTTGCAACGAAACGAGCCGACCCCTGGGTCGGCTCGTTTTTATAAGTGGCATGGGGTCAGTAGTCATATTGGCTGCACGACTTTGCTTTGAACTCTTTCTTTCGCTTTGCCAGCTCCTCCCTGGTGCCCAGTTCATCCCCCTGCCTGATGGCGGTTTCCAGTATCTCGATGCGCTTGTATAGCCAGCTGCATTCGGCTGTCGGGTGATCCTTGGCCATGGTCGCTAGCGGCAACAGCAGCAGGCAGAGCCCCGCCCGGATGATGCTCATGCTTCTCCTCCTTGAGTCTCGTGTGGATGTGGCCTTGAGAGTCTATGCCGCCGCGCCCGCGCGCAGACTGGTAGAAATGACAGGGGTGGGGTAGCATGATTCAATCGACTGGTTATCTATACAGTGGTGTCGTCGGCAGGCCGTGCCCCTGGTGGCCACGCGACCGGCACCGACACAGCAACAGACACGGCCATGCGCAAGATCATTCACATCGACATGGACTGCTTCTTCGCCGCGGTGGAGATGCGGGACAACCCGGCCCTCAGGGAGGTGCCGCTCGCCATTGGTGGCGCCGCCGACCGACGCGGGGTCATCTCCACCTGCAACTACGTGGCGCGCCGCTTCGGGGTGCGCTCCGCCATGCCGAGCGCCCTGGCCAGAAAGCTTTGTCCGCCATTGGTGCTGATCCCCGGGCGGATGGCCGTCTACAAAGAAACTTCACGCCAGTTGCGCGCCATCTTCCTGCGCTACACCGAGCAGGTGGAGCCGCTCTCCCTCGATGAAGCCTATCTCGACGTGACCCAGAGTCCCCGCTGCGGTGGCAGCGCCACCCTGATGGCGGCGGAGATCCGCGCCGCCATCAGCGCCGAGCTTGGGCTGACTGCCTCGGCCGGTGTGGCGCCGAACAAGTTTCTGGCCAAGCTCGCCTCCGAGCAGCGCAAGCCTGATGGCCTGTTCGTCATCCGCCCCCAGGAGGTGGACGAGTTCGTGCGTCAGCTCCCTCTTGGCAAGTTGCCCGGCATCGGCCGCAAGACGGCAGAGCGGCTGGAGTCCCTCGGGCTGTATTCGTGCGAAGATGCCCGCCAGCTCGGCAACGAGGAGCTGATCGCCCGTTTCGGCAAGCTCGGGGAGATGCTGGCCGGCCGCATCTGGGGGCATGACGATCAGCCGGTGCAGGCCAGGCGGGTGCGCAAGAGCATCGGTGTGGAGACGACGCTCGCCAGTGACGTTCTGGACGAGGACGCCTGCTGGCAGGTGCTCAGCCGGCTCATTCCCGAGCTGGAGCAGCGTTTTGCCAAGGCCTGCCCTGCGGAGATGCTGATGGGGCAGGGGATCAAGCTGAAGTTTGCCGATTTTCACCAGACCACCGTCTACCGCAAGGGGAGTTATCAGGCGGCCCGTTTCCACGATCTGCTGCACGAGGGACTGCAACGGGCTCAAGGAAAGCCCATTCGCCTGCTCGGTCTGGTCGTTGGTTTGCCCGGAGTGGGTGAAATCAATCAATTAAGCCTGGATCTCTGCTGATTTAGTTAAGTTTTTGTATCCAAAACCGATACAGTGTTCACATCTGTAGACGTTAGGAAATAGTGGCATGAGTTCTCTTTCTGTTCAGGGACGGATCACCCTGATCGCCGGTTGCTGTCTGCTGGCCAGTGCCGTCGCGCTGGTGGCTTCTTCTCTTTTCAACGCGGCCCGCATGCAGGAGCAGGTGCTCACCTCCACCACCCTGGAGGGGCAGCACGCGGCAGAAAACTGGATGCAGGCCATGGGGGCGACCCAGGCAGCCCGGGTGACCAGCTACCTCGATGAGGCTTACTTCAGGGCGACCCTGCTTGCCGAGGGCATCTTGTTCCAGCGCAAGAACGCGGCCGACAACTTCGTTCACTCCGAGGCGCTGCGCAATGCCGTCAACCAGCAGTTGCAGGATGCGGCGGAGTCGTCAGCGAACCTGCTCGGTGTCTATGCGGTATTCGAACCCAACCAGCTCGACGGGGAGGATGACAACTATCAGGGGTCGACGGCGCTTGGCGCCAACGACAAGGGGCGTTTTTCCAGCTATTGGGCCAGGGTCGACGGCAAGGTCAACCTGGAGGTGATGGACGAGGCGATGCTGGCCAACGACAAGCCCTCCGGACACGGCGGCCTTGAGAACGACTGGTACAGTTGCAGCATCCGCAGCAAGGCGCTCTGTCTGCTCGAACCCTATGTGGACGAGGTGGGGACCCAGCAGGTGTTGATGACCTCGGTGACCGTGCCGCTGCTGGACCAGGGCTCCCTGCTTGGCATGGTGGGGGTCGACATCTCCCTGGGGACCCTGCAGAGCCTGGTGGAAGAGATGGGCCGGACCCTCTACAAGGGGCAGGGCAAGGTGCTCCTGCTCAGCAGTGAAGGGCGGGTGGCCGGCGTGGAAGGGTTCCCGGTCGCCCTTGGCAATCTGCTGGAGCAGCAAGGGCTGGCGCAGGATCTCAAGGGGTGGCTGACCAAGGGAGATGTGGTGACGCGCTGGAGCCCGGATGGCGCACTGTTGCAGACCTTCGTGCCGGTCAGCATGCGCGGTACGGATCGCAAGTGGGGCATCTATATCGAGCTGCCCCGTGCCGTGGTGCTCGCCTCGGCCCTGCAACTGCAAGGGGAGCTTGAGGATCAGGCCCAGCGCAGCGTGGCCACCCAGCTCACCATAGGTGGCGGGATTTCGGCGCTCGCCCTGCTCTGCATCTGGCTGATGGCCCAGCGCATCGTGGCGCCCATCCGCGCCGTGGTGGCACGCCTCAAGGACATCGCCAGCGGGGAGGGGGATCTCACCCAGCGCATCGATCTGCGCAGGGATGACGAGATAGGCGAGCTGGCCAAGTGGTTCAACAACTTCCTGGACAAGCTGCAATCCACCATCAGCCAGGTGATCGACACCGTGGCGGGCACTCGGGCCAGTGCGGCCCTGGCGGCGCAAGGGGCAGCCCGTACCAGCGCTGGCATGCAGTCCCAGTATCAGGAGGTGGATCTGGTCGCGACCGCGTTTGAAGAGTTGAGCGCTACCGCCCTGCAGGTCGCCGGCAATGCCAATGCGGCGGTGGCGGCGGCCGATGAAGCCGACACGGCGGCCCAGGAGGGCAAGTCCGTGGTGGCGCAGACCCAGGAGGCCATGTCCAGACTGATGACGGTGATAAGCGATGCCAAACCAGTGGTGGAGCACCTCTCCGCCAACAGCGACAACATCAACGACATCCTGGTGGTGATCCAGGGGATTGCCGAGCAGACCAACCTGTTGGCCTTGAACGCGGCCATCGAGGCGGCCCGAGCCGGTGAGCAGGGGCGCGGTTTTGCGGTGGTCGCCGACGAGGTGCGCAACCTGGCGGGCCGAACCCAGAACGCCATCGTCGAGATCCAGAACCTCATCGGCCAGTTGCAGTCGGGGACGGAGGCGGTGGTGAAAGCGATCCTGACCGGTCATCACCAGGCGGATCTGACCCTCACCAAGGTGGAGCAGTCGGTCAGCGTGCTGGAGCAGATCATCCAGGCGGTCGGCACCATCCACCAGATGAACGAGCAGATCGCGAGGGCCGCGCAGGAGCAGAGCGGAGTGGCGGACGAGATCAATCGCAACGTCAGCAACATTCGCGATGTGAGCCATACCATTCGGGCGGAAGCGGCGACCTCCGCCGACAACGGGCGCGAGCTGTCGCAACTGGCGGACAAGCAGCAGCAACTGGTGGGCCAGTTCCGGGTGTAGGGGAGGATAAGAAAAAAGGCGCCATCCAACCGGAGGCGCCAAACACATTCAGATGACAGACTGGGTTAAATCGACCTGATTTAGCCCTTCTTCCCGCAGAGGAAGAAACACAACACCACAATCACTGTCGACTCACTCACAAAAACCACATGAAAACCAACATGGAAGAGAAGGTGTGAGCCATATGACAACGAATTGCGTGGCGAATTATGTTTATTCACTGGTCGACCCGCAACCGACAATTTATAATGCGCCCCATTAGAAAAATTCATCGTCGGCCGATTCCATGTCTCGTCGTTTACCTCCGCTCAATGCACTGAAAGCGTTTGAAGCCGCGGCTCGTCACTTGAGCTTTACCCGCGCAGCAGAAGAGCTGTTCGTGACCCAGGCAGCCATTAGCCACCAGATCAAGGCGCTGGAGGAGTATCTCGGCATCAAACTGTTTCGCCGCAAGAATCGCTCCCTGCTACTGACCGAGGAGGGGCAGAGCTACTTCCTCGATATCAAGGACATCTTTGCCTCCATCTCCGAGGCGACCGACAAGCTGCTGGCCCGCAGCGCCAAGGGGGCGCTCACCGTCTCCCTGCAGCCGAGCTTCGCCATCCAGTGGCTGGTGCCCCGCCTAGTCAAGTTCAGCGAACGCCACCCGGACATTGATGTGCGGATCAAGGCGGTGGACATGGACGAGGGGTCGCTGACCGACGATGTGGACGTGGCCATCTACTACGGCCGCGGCAACTGGCCGGGTCTTCGTTCGGACAAGCTGCACACCGAGTACCTGATCCCGGTCTGCTCGCCCCTGTTGCTGACCGGCCCCAAGCCCCTGCGCACCCCGGACGATCTGACCCGCCACACCCTGCTGCACGACACCTCCCGGCGCGACTGGAAGGCCTGGTTCCGCCAGCTCGACATCGATGCCCCCAATGTCAATCAGGGGCCCATCTTCAGCCACTCCACCATGGTGATCCAGGCGGCGATCCACGGTCAGGGGGTGGCGCTCGGCCACAGCGTGCTGGCCCA
Source organism: Aeromonas sp. R7-1 (assembly GCF_040908115.1). Taxonomy (NCBI): domain Bacteria; kingdom Pseudomonadati; phylum Pseudomonadota; class Gammaproteobacteria; order Aeromonadales; family Aeromonadaceae; genus Aeromonas; species Aeromonas sp. R7-1. The sequence continues at coordinate 22,895 of NZ_JBFODD010000050.1, forward strand.
GCCGGAGATCGAGGCGGGTCGTCTCATCTGCCCGTTCGAGCAGGTGCTGGTGAGCAAGAACGCTTTCTATCTGGTGTGTCAGGAGCAGCAGTCCGATCAGGGCAAGATAGTGGCCTTCCGTGACTGGATGCTGGAACTGGTGGAGCAGGAAGAGGCCCGCAGGCGTGCCCGCCTTGCCGATGCCTGAGGAGTTGACCTAGTGACTGACCTGACAAGAGAGGGGGCGAGTGACGCCCCCGTTCGCATTCTGCTGGCCCACGGCGCGGGGGCGGGCATGGAGCACAGCTTCCTGGCCGAGTTGTCGCGACTGCTGGCGGGGCCGGAGATCGAGGTGGTGCGCTTCAACTTCCCCTATATGACCAAACGGGCTCAGGACGGCAAACGCAGGCCGCCGGACAGACAACCCGTGCTGTTGGCTCACTGGCGCGAGATGGTGCGCCAGTTTGCCCATCCCCGGCTGTTTCTGGCGGGCAAGTCCATGGGGGGAAGGATGGCGGCCGAGCTGTTTTGCGAGGGGGGCGACGAGATGGATGCTGCAGGATTGATCGTTCTCGGGTATCCTTTCCACCCCCCGGCCAAGCCCGACGCATGGCGGGGCGAGGTGCTCAAGCAGATCACGACGCCCACACTGCTGCTGCAGGGGGAGCGCGATACCTTCGGTTCCCGCGCCGAGCTGGCCGATTTCCCCTTCTCACCCGCCGTATCGGTCCACTGGCTGACCGACGGGGATCATGGTTTCAAACCGAGAAAGGCGAGCGGCATGAGCGAGCAGGAGAACCTGCGCCTGGCCGCGGAGCGGATCAAGGGTTTTATCGCGGCGGTGGGGCGCTCCTGACCATCTCGAGCGGGTCGAGAGAAGAAGCGTGCAAGGAGAGAAGATGCAGATCCAACGACATTGGCTGGTGCTGGCGGGTTTCTTCGGCCTGACGGCCACCATGCTCGGGGCCTACGGCGCTCACGGGCTGGCGGCGACCGGCATCGCCCCTTCGTTGCTGGCGGCGTTCAACACCGCCGTGCAATACCAGTTTTTCCACGCCCTGGCCCTGCTGGTGCTGGGGTTGTGCGGCGTGCGCGGCAAGGTGATCACCTTCGCGGGCGCCGTCTTTGTGCTGGGGATCCTGGGATTCTCCGGCAGTATTTACGCCATGGTGCTGCTTGGCAGCAAGGGGCTGGGGCTCATCACCCCGGCTGGTGGCCTCTGTTTTATGTTGGGATGGGCGGCTCTGATGTGGGCCGGCTGTCGTCTTGGAGGAAAGAATGAATAATCTGCTGCTTTATTGCCGCCCGGGTTTTGAGAAAGAGGCGGCGGCAGAGATCACCGAGCGTGCCGGCAACATGCAGTGCTACGGCTTTGCCCGGGTCAAGGACGACAGCGGCTATGTGATCTTCGAGTTGTATGACGAGGAGCAGGCCGATCTGCTGGCGCGCAAGTTGCCGTTCCGCGAGCTCATCTTCATTCGCCAGATGCTGGTGGTGACCCACGAGCTGAAAGATCTGGAAATAAGCGATCGAGTCTCTCCCATCCTGGAGGCGGCGAGTGGCTACGCCATCTGCGGGGATCTTCGGGTGGAGACGGCCGACACCAACGAGGCGAAGGAGCTCTCCGCCTTCTGCCGCAAGTTCACCGTGCCGCTTCGCCAGGCGCTGCGCAGCAACGAGATCCTGACCAAGAAGGAGACCCCGAACCGTCCTGTGTTCCACGCCTTCTTCCTGGCCAATGACCACCTGATGCTGGGGTACTCCTACTCCTTCAACAACTCCGCCTTCCACATGGGGATCCCGCGCCTGCGCTTCCCGGCCGATGCCCCGAGCCGCTCCAGCCTCAAGCTGGAAGAGGCGTTCTACGTCTTCGTGCCGAAGGAAGAGTGGGACTTGCGCCTGTGCTCCGGCCTGAAGGCCGTGGATCTTGGCGCCTGCCCGGGTGGCTGGACCTATCAGCTGGTGCGTCGCGGCATGATGGTGACGGCGGTGGACAACGGCATGATGGCCCAATCCCTGATGGACACAGGTCAGGTGAAGCATATCCGTGACGATGGTTTCGTGTGGCGGCCGAGCAAGAAGAATACCTACTGGCTGGTGTGCGACATGGTGGACAAGCCGGCGCGAGTGACCCACATGGTGGCCGACTGGTTCAGGGAGAACGACTGTCAGGAAGCCATGTTCAACCTCAAGCTGCCGATGAAGAAGCGCTACGCCGAGGCGGTGCACAACATCGAGGTGCTGCGCGGACTGCTGGCCGAGATCGACGGCGGTTTCATCATTCAGGCCAAACAGCTCTATCACGATCGCGAAGAGATCACGGTGCACGTCTACAACAAGTTCTGGGTCTCCAAGCTGTCCCCCAAGTCCTGAAGCAGCATCGGGAACAGGGCATGAAAAAACCGGACGGTGACGTCCGGTTTTTTTGTGTCTGGGCCATCAGAAGCGGTAGTCCAGACGCATCATGGACTCGTCGTCGGTGATCTTCAGCTCAATTTGCAGGGGAATGGTCTTGTCACTGGGGTTGAACTGCATCTTGACGCCATCCCCGCGAAGCTTGACCGAGGTGTTGATGCCGCCAGCGTTGAACTTGATCCTGGGCTTTTGCTTTTCGAAGGAGAGGCTGACGCTCTTCTCTGCCGTGAGGTTCAGCTTCTGATAGGGGGTGACCTGCCGATTGCCGTTGCTGTCGGTGGTGATATCCACCCCCAGAGAGAGCGGCTTGGGCTGTTTGAGCAGATCGTTGGTATCCAGAGTGGATTGCCAGGTCTGCTTGGCTGGCGCCTCGTGCTGGGGAGGCGGCGTCAACCAGGCATTGTCGACTGGCCTGTCTAATGCCGGGGCACTGCTGCTGACAATCAGCAAGATGAAAGTAGCACGCATGGTGGATCTCCTTATCCCTCATATCAACATAGTATTCATCTGGCGAGGGAGGTAGGGAGGCGTTGGCATAAAACAAAGGGAGCCGAAGCTCCCTTTTAAAATCATATGGTTGGATTCTATTTATAGACGGTCGATGATGGCCTGGGTGAATTCGCTGGTGGACGCTGTGCCCCCCAGGTCACGGGTCACCCTATCGCCGGACTCGATGGTCGCCCGCACGGCCTCGCGAATGCGCTCCGCCTTGTCCTGCATGCCGAGATATTCCAGCATCTGGATGGAGGCGAGGATCACCGAGGTGGGGTTGGCGATGTTCTTGCCGGCGATGTCCGGCGCAGAGCCGTGCACCGCTTCGAAGATGGCGGCCCCTTCACCGATGTTGGCGCCCGGCGCCATGCCCAGCCCCCCCACCAGACCGGCACAGAGATCCGAGAGAATGTCGCCGAACAGGTTGGTGGTGACCATCACATCGAAGCGCTCCGGGTACATCACCAGGTTCATGCAGGCGGCGTCGACGATCATCTCCTCGTTCTGGATGTCCGGGTAGCGGGCCGCGACCTGACGGGCCACTTCCAGGAACAGGCCGGAGGTGGACTTGAGGATGTTGGCCTTGTGGATGATGGTGACCTTCTTGCGTCCTTCCTGGCGCGCCAGCTCGAAGGCGAAGGTGACGATGCGCTCGGCCCCTTCCCGGGTGATGATGCTCATCGCCTCGGCGCTCTGGTTGTCATCGCTGCGCTTCTGGCCGGCACCGGAGTACATGCCTTCGGTGTTCTCGCGCACCGTGATGATGTCGATGTTGTCGTAACGGCTCTTGGTGCCCTTGAAGGAGAGGACGGGGCGCACGTTGGCGTAGAGATTGAACTTCTTGCGCAGGGAGACGTTGATGGAGGTGAAGCCGCCGCCGACCGGAGTGGTGAGCGGGCCTTTCAGGCTGACCTTGTTCTTCTCGATCAGATCGAGGGTGGCCTGGGGCAGCAGCTCGCCATGTTTTTCCAGGGCTACCAGACCGGCGTCTGCGTATTCGTAGTCGAAGTCACAACCCGCGTGGGTCAGGATCTGGATGGCGGATTCGATGATGCTGGGGCCGATGCCGTCGCCCGGGATGACGGTAATCTTTCTTTTTGACATGAGGCGTATCCACTTCTAGGGAACAGAGGGGGAGGATTCGTCGGCTTTATACCATTTTTGCACCACATCCTCCATGTTTCTTTACATTTTACCCATTTATGTCAACAGGTACGGCCTGTCTTGGGAAATGGTGTGCTGGGGATCACGCCCCGGCATCAGGGACGGGAGGGTAGCGGATCTCCCGCAGGTTGAACCCGAGCGGGATATCGTGCTGCAGCCGGACCAGGCGTTGGGCCAGCAGGGCCTCTTCCCGGTGCTGGCGCAGCTTGAGCAGGGGTCTGGTGGCCTCCTCCCGCTCACAGGCCTCCAGCATGGCAGCCAGGTCCCCGTATTGCTGCAGCAACTGGGTGGCGGTCTTGGGGCCAATGCCGGGCACCCCCTTGATGTTGGAGCCGCCGATACCGGTCAGGGCCCAGAAGTCCACAAGCTGGGTCGGTGTAACGCCGTACTGCTGCTGGACGAAGGCGGCATCCAGCCAGCGTTTGTTGAAGTAATCCCGCACCCGGATCTGCGGGCAGATGAGCTGGCAGAACCCCTTGTCGGTGGAGATGATGGTGGCGCTGGCGCCGTGCTGGGCAATGCCGCTTGCCAGGGTGGCGATGAGATCGTCCGCCTCGTCGGTCTGGGAGAGCAGGGCATCCACACCGCACTCCCAGAAGGCGTCCTGCAGGTCGGCAAGCCCTTCCCTCAGCTCATCCGGCATGGGGGTGCGGCCCTCCTTGTAGGGGGGATAGAGCGTCTTGCGCCAGCTGTGGACCTCACCGTCAAAGACCGCGATGGCGTGGGTCGGCTCGCTGGCCGCCAGGAGCTTCTTGCAGGTGTTGATGAGGTTGGCTCGGGTGGCGAGCAGGGCCTGGGCCGGGGTCAGTCCCTGCTGGCTCTGCACCGCGTGCAGTCGGCGGATGAGGTTGAGGGCATCGATGATGAGCAGGTGTGGCATGGGGCACTCCGGGCGTCGGGGGAGGCCATTGTAACAATGGTGGCGTCTCCTGCTAACCCCGTAGAAGACCAGTCAATGAAAGAGGGGCCCATGGGCCCCTCCGGTGCGGTGCATTGTGATGTCCCGACTATTTGACTATCTCGTAGCAGGGAACGTACTGGCTGCCCGGCAGCTTCATGCGCTGCTGCTTGACGAAGCTTTCCAGCAACCTGTCCATCAGGTGCATCAGCTCCTTGTCGCCGTGCAGCTTGAAGGGACCCTTCTTCTCGATGGCCCTGATGCCCCCTTCCTTGACGTTGCCTGCGACGATGCCTGAGAAGGCGCGGCGCAGGTTGGCTGCCAGCAGCTGGGGCGGCTGGTTGCGATGCAGATCCAGGCTGGCCATGCTGGCGTGATCCGGCTCGAACGGCAGCTGGAACTCGGGCTCGATCCGCAGGGACCAGTTGAAGGAGTAGGCATCTCCCACCGACTTGCGGTATTCGCGGATCTTCGGCATCGCCTCCTTCATCACGCGGGCCACCTCGGGCGCATCGCCGATGATGATCCGGTAAAGACTGGTGGCGGCTTCCCCCAGGGTTGCCTTGACGAAGTCGTCGATGGCGCGGAAGTAGTCGGCGCTCTCTTTCGGGCCGGTCAGCACGATGGGGATGGGTTGGCGATCGTTGGCCGGGTGCATCATGATGCCGAGCAGGTAGAGCAGCTCCTCGGCAGTGCCGACCCCGCCCGGGAAGATGATGATGCCGTGACCCAGACGCACGAAGGCTTCCAGCCGCTTCTCGATGTCCGGCAGGATCACCAGCTCGTTGACGATGGGGTTCGGCGGTTCGGCGGCGATGATGGAAGGCTCGGTGAGACCGATGTAACGGCCGTTGCGCACCCGCTGCTTGGCGTGGCCGACGGCGGCCCCTTTCATGGGGCCCTCCATGGCACCCGGACCGCAACCGGTACAGATGTTGAGCTCGCGCAGACCCAGCTCGCTACCCACTGCCCGGGTGTACTGGTATTCCACTTCGTTGATGGAGTGGCCGCCCCAGCAGACCACCAGGTTGGGATCGGCGCCGGGCAGGATCGCCTTGGCGTTGCGCAGGATGGCGAACACCACGTTGGAGATATGGGTGGAGCTGGTCAGGTTGACCAGACGATTGGACTCGAGCTGGGTCGACACATAGAGAATGTCCCGCAGCACGGAGAACAGGTGCTCCTGGATGCCGCGGATGATCTCGCCGTCGACGAAGGCGTGCTCGGGGGCGTTGAACAGCTCGAGCTTGACCCCGCGCTCGCGCCGGATCACGTGAATATCGAAGGATTTGAAACGTTCCAGTATCTCTTTGGAACTGTCGGTATGGCTGCCGGAGTTGAGGACCGCCAGCGAGCAGTTGCGAAACAGTTGATAGATATCGCTGGAGGCCGTCTGCTTGAGGCGATCCACCTCGAGCTGGGACAGCAGGTCCATGCTGCCCACGGGATTGATGTGTGTAATCATAATTTCCCCTTTCACTCGCTTGTTATCGTTGTGCTTTCCCTGGGGAGAAAACGGGATGCTTTGGCATCCCTCGGGTTCGATAGTAGAGGCAAGGGGGTGGGCAGGGGAATAGGGGGACTGTGCGTTTGCCGCTTTTTTAGCCGCCCCTCAAAGCGGATTCAGGCGAGATTGACCTGATCCCGGCCGGAGTGCTTGGAACTGTAGAGCGCCTTGTCGGCACGCTCGAACGCATCCGTGGTATGGTCGCCGGTCCGAAACAGGGTGGCACCGATGGAGATGGTGATCTCGACCCTGGCATCGCGAAAGCGGAACGGGATGCTCTTGATGGTCTGACGCAGGTTCTCCAGCGGCTTCTGGTACTTGTCCGGATTGATGTTTGGCAGCAGGACCACGAACTCCTCACCGCCAAAGCGGGCGATGAAGTCGGTGTCGCGCAAGGCGTTCTGCAGGGCCTTGGCAACCACCTTCAATGCCTTGTCGCCGGCCATGTGGCCGTAGTTGTCATTGATGTGCTTGAAGTGGTCGATGTCGATGATGGCCAGGCACAGGGGGGTGCCATAGCGTAGCCAGCGTTTGTATTCGAGCTCGAGCCGCTCGTCCAGGGCCGCCCGGTTGTGTACCTGGGTCAGGCTGTCGAGGAAGAGCTTGTGTTTCTGGATGGTGAGCCGCTTCTTGTACTCGGCGGTCTCGTCCTTCATCAACCTGAGCTTGGCTTCCATGTTGGAGAGGTGGGTGAGCAGGTGGCGCTCGCGGTTGGCCATCTCCTCCCGCTCCTGCTGCAGCCGGCGGATGGTGTCCAGATGCCCAGAAATGGCGCCCCTGAGTATTTGTGGCGAGTCATGGGCTGCCATGGCGCGATCGATGGCGGCGAGTTCCCGCTCCAGCGCCTGTCCGCTGAGATGGGCGGCATTTTGCAGCGCCCGCCCTTCATCCAGGGATTCGGTAAAGCTGTAATGGACCGAGGAGAGACTCTCGTTCAGGGTGCTGAGAAACGCCTGGGAGGCTTTGCGCTCTTCCCGGGTACCCTCGATGATGAGTTCGATGATCTGCAGGCAGACTTCGGCCAGCAGGGCAGGGGTGATGCCCCCGAGCAACTGGCGGCGGATGTCTGCGAGGCTCTCGCCCACGGCGCCGGCAAAGTCGAGCTCGGTGATGAGACGCTGCAACTCGTCTGAAATCTGGGCATGTGCCTTGACGTCAAAGGAGTCGGTAGGGGCCGGGCTGGAGAGCTCGGTGGGGATCTCCGCCGAAGGGGGGATCAGCGGCTTGCGCGGCAGCAGCTGGATCTTGATCGCCTGCTGGTAGAACTCCAGCAGCCGGATCACCTTCTTCTGGTGATCGCCGATGCCGTAACTCTCCGGGCTGGCGAGAAACTCCTTGAGGGCGCGGCGGGTATCTTCCGGAAACCCCTTGATGGTTTTGAGCTGTTTGCTGCCGAGATCGATGGCTGCCCGGGTCAGGCTGATGGACTCTTCCATGGTGTGGCTGTGCTGCTGCAACAGCTTCTCGATGGCGTTCAGATCGGCATCGATGGAGGTAAGAGGAGGGTTGCCTTCAAGTTTCTGCTTGAGCTTGGCGAGCCGGTTGTCGAGCTCGCGATCGTGGCCGCGACAGGCTTGCATCAGCTTGCCGATGAACTGGATACTGCGGGTGCGTTCGGCATCGGAGAAGCTCGCCATGCCGTCAAGCTCCTGCTGTTTCTGCTGGAGGGATTCCCTGAGTCTTGCCAGTTGTCCTGTTACGGCAGCCATATCATTCATTCTTCAGGTCGCCCTGTTGTCATTATCGTTTTTGTTTCGTCCAGCAACAGAAAGCCAATCAAAGACCCCGTTGAGTACCTTTTTGTCACGGATTGTCCGCAACCTTCGTCCGTGAAAGCGCAAGCCAGTTAACCCATTGCTTTTCATGAGAAGAATTTACTTTTACCAGTCCCTTGTCAATTGCCATCAAGCAGCATTGCCACACATCTCCGTTAAAAAATGCGGCCTGCTGGCAATCGATGGCAGCCAGCTCAAGCCAGACGCTCTGCTGGCATTTTTCGCTGAGCTGAATGGCTCCCGAGAGGGCCAGGTAGCAGAGATCGAACAGGCCGTGGTGATCGAGGGCCATGGCCGCCTTGGGCAGGAAGGGATGGCTGACGATGCCGAGGCTGATGCGCCTGTCCAGCGGGTGCTCGCAGGGGAAGGCTGCCAGGGTGTCGAGCAGGGTCTGGGCCAGCTGATGCAACTGGGCCACGTGGCGCTGGGGCACCACATAGAGCAGGTGGCCTTCGCGCAGGTCGTAGATGCGGCCATCTTGCGGGGTCAGTTCGTTGACGTAGCGGCCGAAGGCCTGCTCTATCTCGCGGCTGACCTGATAGCCGTGTTGCTCCAGGCTGTTGATCAGGAAGGGAACCCGGAACAGCAGGTAGTGCAGCTTGTCGTCAAATTCGCTGGTGGGGCGTTCGCTCAGGTACCAGCGCTCGGATTTCTGCTGGCGCTTGGCCATCTCCCGCGGCCAGCGGCTCATCAGTCGCTGCCAGTTGGCCAGGCCGCTGCGCGGCTCTACCAGCAGGGCTTCCCCCAGCTGTTTGGCATGAAGGCGTGCGACCCGCAGTTTCAGCCAGAGGGTGAAGAACAGATAGATGAAGAGTGCCAGCAGCAGCCCGGTGCTGACGCTGGTCCAGAGGTATCGCTCCTGCTGGTGCTGGCTGACGTCGAGTTGCTGTTCCAGCTCCTTGACCTGTTGCACACGCTCCACCTGGGCGTAGTTGTCGCGCACCGCCTCCTGCTCCAGCGCCAGCTGTTGCTGGCGAACCAGTTCGCTGCGCTGGTGGTAATTCTTGTAGCTCTCCAGGGCCTGCTGGAGGTAACCCTTCTGCTCATAGGCGACGGAGAGCAGGCGGAAGATCTCGAATTGGCGCCGGATGTCCCCAATCCGGTTGGCCAGGGTGAGAGCGTTCTCCAACTGCAGGATGGCGATGCCCGCCTCCTGCTGCTTGAGGTGCAGCTCTCCCAGCAACAGCAGGGTGTCGATGAGCGACTCCTTGTCATCCCCCAGCTCATGGGACTGGCGTGCGGCGTTCAGGTAGTTTCGCGCCAGGTTGAGGTTGCCGGTCTGCAGGTAGGTCTTGCCTATCTCGAACTTGAGATGGGCGATGCGGGTACGGTTGCTGCTCTCGTCCAGCAGGTCGAGGGCATTGAAGAAATAGACCAGCGCCATGTTCATCTCGCCCTGATCCCGGTTGAGACGGGCGAGCACGATCAGGGCGTCGCTCAGCATGGAAGGATTACCGAGAGCATGAAAATAGTTGGCCGCCTCGCTGGCGTATTGCAGCGCTTTTTGTGGCTCCTGCTCTTCCTGATAGAGGCTGACCATCTGGTTCGAGAGCAGGCCGAGGAAGAGGGGATCCTGCAGGGGCTTGGCTTGCTGTTGTGCTTCGATGTACTCCCCCAGTGCAAGCTGGGGCTGACCCAGCGCCTGATAGAGATCCCCGCCCACGGCGCTGGTCCAGGCCCTGGCCAGAGGCTGTTTGGCGTGATCCGCCCATTTGCGGGTCTCGGCCAGCTGCTGTTTGGCGAGATCGAATTGCCGCTCCTCTATGCTGGCGTTGACGCGCAGCAAGCGGCTGTAGACCTGCAACTGGCTCTCCTTGAGGTCGGGATTGGCCAGCAGTTTGTCGAGTTTGTCGAGCAGGGGGGCCGCGGCGCCATGGGTATGCTGTTGCAGGTTGCGGCTTCTAACCAGCAGATAGAGCCCATGTGCCTGCAACTCGAACTGCTGCTCTTTCTCGGCCATGGCGATGCCCTGCTCAAAGGACTCCTGTGCCGGTGCGAACTGCCCTAGCTGCTGCAGACACTCCCCCTTGAGCAGATAGGCGCCCGTGGTCTGGGTGGCGGTACCGTAGTTCAGCATCGGCTCGCGATAGCCGTACTCCTGACGGTTGCTGATGATCTGCTTGGGATTGTTGGCCGTGCGTTCGAGGAAGGAGGTGGCAATCTGGGCACATCTGGCGGGATCGGTCAGCACCAGGGTCTGGGCCTGCTGCAGGTCGATGGACAACTGCTCCTTGGCCAGATCCAGATCAGGAGCCGACAGGGAGGACATCATCATTGCCAGAAAAAACAGTTGATTCATTGGATTAAGAACGGCACGGAGGTGCAGGCATGTTATCCAAGCCCACCCCCGCCCGTCCAGAGTTTACTGAGGTGATGCGCAGCGGGCCGCAGCCCGCAGGATGGCGGCGCCGGTGATTACTGGCGAATGAGGCGCAGGTTCGCCGGAACCGGCTCCCAGTCGCTGCGGAAGGGGTTGATGTCCAGGCCGCCGCGGCGGGTGTAACGGGCATGGACGGTCAGTTGTTCCGGGGCGCAGAAGTGCTTGAGATCGGTAAAGATGCGCTCGATGCACTGCTCGTGGAACTCGTTGTGCTGGCGGAACGAGATGAGGTAGCGCAACAGCTTCTCCCGGTCGAGACGCGGGCCGCGATAGTGGATCACCACGGATCCCCAGTCCGGCTGGCTGGTCACCAGGCAGTTGGACTTGAGCAGGTGGCTGTGCAGGGTCTCCTCCACGATCTCGTGACCGGCGGCCCCTTGCAGCAGGGTCTCGTCAAACTCGTAGCCGTCCACCTCGATATCCAGGCTGTCGATGCACTCACCGGGCAACTGGGCTATCTGGTGGGGGGCCTGGTCGAGGGTGAAGAGGGTGACGCTCACCGGGGCACCAGCGCAGCCACTCAGGTCCTGAACCAGCAGCGCCTGCACCGCCTCCAGGGAGTCGCAGCGGGTCTGGTTGAAGGAGTTCAGGTAAAGCTTGAACGACTTGGACTCGATGAGATTCGGGCTGGTGGCCGGCACAAAGACCTCCCCGATGGCAACCACGGGCTTGCCTTTGGCATTGAGCCAGGAGAGTTCATACAGGGTCCAGACGTCGCACCCCTGGAAGGGCAGTTCACCTCTCAGGCCAAGATCGTCGCGGTTCAGGCTGCGTGGCACGGGCTGCAGCAGACTCGGGGTGTACTGGCTGATGTAGGCGGACTGCTGCCCCAGGCTCAGGCCTTGCAGCGCACTGGCGCCGGCGTATCTCTCTTGTTTGCTCATGCTGGTTTGCTCACGCTTGTCTGATAAGGGGTTTGATGGTGCAATGGCCCGATTTTTCGATCAGGTACTTGCGGCCATCAGAGGCCGCTATTGTGGGGAATATCGATGTCGGATCAAGTCCTGTCTGCCCTGGAGCAGTTCTTTTTACGCTGGCAGCGCGATGGCGAAGGAAGGCGGGGGCTGCCCCTGTGCGACTGGGAGGCCGACTGGCGCTCTCCTTGCGAGCTGGATGAACCCAGGGAGGGTCGAGTCGCCTGGCGTCCGTTCCAGCGGGAGCAGGCAGCCGACTTCACGGCCATGGCGAACGCCCTGGAGCTGACCCTGCATCCCAGCGCCATCGCCCTGTTTGGCCACTGGTTCAGCCGCCCTCTGTCCTGCTCTTTCAAGGGGTTGCGCATCGAACTCATCCTGCCGTGGAACGATGCCGATCTGGATCTGCTCAAGGAGAACCTCATCGGCCACCTGCTGATGCTGCGCAAGTTGAAGCGATCCCCTTCACTCTTCATTGCCACGACCCGCAACGAGATGACGCTGGTCTCCCTCGATAACGAGAGCGGCCAGGTGTGGCTGGAGTGGCTGGACTCCGGGCGGCGCCTGACGCTGGCTCCCTCGTTGCCGGCCTTTCTGGCGCGACTGGAAACCTTGCCCCAGTGATGCCCCAAAAGAGAGGGCCTTGCCCACCTGGCAAGGCCCTCTCTTTTTAATGCGCCATTGTGCGCGGTGGGCACCTACTCCTTGAAGTCCCAGGAGAGGTTGGATACCAGCCTGCAAGGCTCGCACCTGAAGTCGAAGATCTCGTGCAGGGGGGCGGCCAGCGCCCATGGGCCACCACAGCCAGGGCAGGGGCGAGCCCGCTCTTCGGCAGCGCTCAGGCCACCTACCCGGTAGAGATAGTAATAGGTGGGGATGCCGCTCAGGACCTCCAGCCGTCTGGCGAGATCGCTGCCCCGGCGATGAAGGCGGCTGCCCACCTCGCCGATTTCGTGCAGGGCGGCGTGTTCGGCGATGGAGCCGTTCATCTGCAACTGATCGCAGGCTTCCCAATCTTCCTGCCACTTGATGATCTGCTTGTGGTCACCGTTGGCAACGGCGGGCAGCCGATAGAGCGGGATGGGAGCGAAGTGGTCGCCGCAGCGCAGGGGAGAGCAACTGTGCAGGAAGCTGGTGTAGAGCAACATCCAGCTGGGGCGCTCTCCCTGCTCTGCGCACGGGTCCGTACTGTCCGAGAGCAGATCCGCCCCTTGCAGGTGGAGTTTGGGGGCGAGCAGGCCCGCCTGGTGCAGACCTTGCTCGGCAAGGGTGACCAGCTCGCTCTGGTTGTCAGGGTGCAGGCTGTCCTGCTCCGGGCAGACCACCCGGCTGACGAAATAGCCTTCGTGCATGCTGGTGGGAAACTCCCGCCCCAGGATCTGCCCCTGATAGCGCAGCATGTCGAGGTAGTGGACGATGGCCCGCTCTGCCTCCCCGAGGGAGGTATCGCGGTAGCACTCAAAGGTGAGTTCGAGGATATACATGGCGATGGGTCAATCCGGCTTCTGGTTGAGCAGCAGGTCGGTGAGGCGATCGACCTTCTGCTCCAGCCGGGCGAGCTGTTCGCTCAGTTGCTGAAGAGTGACGCTTTCCGTGGCCAAGGGGGATGCCTCGGGGGCACTGGCGGGGGCGGGCGCTGTCGCCGCGGGCTGGGGTTGTTGCTTCCACTGGCTCAACACCTTGAGCAGCTCGGCCATGGGCACGGGATGGCTGAGGCGGGCCTTGACCATGGCGGTAGAGGGGGTGATCCCCCTGGCACTGAGTTCGTTGGCTATCTGGATGATCTCTTGGGCTGACATCTTGGCTCCTGCACGGCCGTCTTGCTGCGGGTGGATAGTGGCACAGAGCTTAATCAAAGCCTGTCCATCAGGAAAGCGGAGCGAAGGGCGTGGGTGGCGAGAGGGAGGGGATTGGCGGCTCCGCGTCTACCCAACGCTGGCCGCCGGGAGTGCGGGGATCAGGTCCCCTGGCGCAGCATCACATCCAGCTGGTCGATGGCTTCCGCCCAGTCGGCGTCGTGGCTGAGGGCATCGCGCAGAAAGCCTGCCTGGGAAGGAGTCCAGAACGGCGCGTCGGGCAACTGGGTATGGCGATCGATGGGATGGTCGCGGATAAAACGCTGCTGGCTGATGTCGTCACTGGCCAGCCCCAGCTGGGCAAACAGGGCGGCCATGTCATGGGTGAGCAATTCCATGTCGGTACTCCTTGGAAGGGGGCTGTGGAAGAGTATAGCCAGCCCCCGTGCTCTCAAATCTAGGAGGGGAGACGATGGGGTGGCAGCTCGACACCGGCGACATGCAGCCCCTGCATGCAGAGCTGTCCCTGATAATGGCTCTCTCCGTCGCTGGAGAACTCGAACTGGTAGTAGGTGAGCAGGCGCAGGGGCTTGTGCCCCAGGGCGCGGTGTGTCCGCGCCAGCGACAGCAGTTGCAGGTCGTGGTGCTGGCAGTAGCGGCGCATGTATTGCCAGGCCAGCTCCGCCTGGCGGCGCTGTTGCCAGAAGGCCCAGCCAACGAGGCCGAGCAGCAAGATCCCAAGCATTTCTCCCATCAGCGGGTTCCTTCTGTGATGTGTGTGGGGCCCTGTTCACCTCAGGCAACAGGGCCGTCGTGCCGGGCCTAGGTGGCAGCGAACAGGCGACCGATGGCCAGACCCAGGGCCTCGCTGCGTTCGGGGTCACGCAGTTTTGCCAGCATATCATTGCGCAAGGCCGGTAGCGTGACGAGCTCGGCAAATACCTGGTTGAAGAACTGGGTGGGTTGCAGGGCGAGCTGCTCCAGAAACAGGCCGAGCAGTTCGGGGTGTTTCAGATCGGGCCAGAGGCGGCCAGCGATGGCGAGGAGCAGGGAGGGGCTTGGCCGGGTTTGCAGCAGGGTCAGCAGCTTGTTGGTGCGCAGTCCGTTGCCCGGGCAGGAGGCCAGTGCCCGGCACAGATAGGCCAGGGTTTCGGGGTCAGGCTCGGCGCACTCCTGCTCCTTGCCGATGCGCTCCAGCAATGCGCCTTGCAGGGCAGGAGGCAGGGGGGCGTTCTCCAGGCTCTGGCACAGGGCGTAAAGAGGGGCCTGCGGCAGCATGGGCAAGGCCTTGCAGACCAGTGCCAGGTTGCGTTCAACCTGCAGCCGCTCAGCGAGATCTGCAAACCCTTGCAGTCCCAGGGCCTGCCACCCCTCTTCCCCCGGCGCCGCCAGATAGTGGCAGAGGGCCTCGTAGTAAGCGGAAGGGGCTTGTTCCAGCTGGCGGGCCAGCTTGGCGTGCACACTGGCCATCTTGGGTTCGGCCGGACGGAAGGTGTAGGGGTTGTCCGCCAGACGCTGGGCCTTCTCTTCGTCCAGTTCACCGGTGAGCTTGTAGCCCAGAGTCTCTACCACCTGATCCATGAAATGCTTGGGGCCGCTGGAGATGAGCAGGCCACGTTCATCGAGGGCGAACTTGAGGAACCAGAGGTAGTGCCTGGATTCGGTCGGCTGGAAGAAGTGCACGCCGAGCCAGGCGTGCTGCTGCAACGGCCAGGGGTAGGGCTCCTGCTGCTGCTCGATGCGCACGAAGAGGTCGCTGGGGAGCGGGCGCACCTGGCGGCCCAGATCGAACAGCTGGAACTGGGTATCGGCCTGGGTCAGAAACTCGGTCAGGGTGTTGATGGAAGACATGAAGAGATCCCGCTTGAAGATAATGCGGGCGATTATAAGGGGGCTGCACCAGATAGCCAGAGGCGGTGATGCAGGGTATGAAGGTGACGGCAACATGGCAGCCATTGCGGGGTCGGTGTATAGTAGCGCCCCTTTTTGATGGCCGTATTGAGTGGGGCCCCGTCGCAGACCGGGCCCGCGATGAGGAAGTGAGCGAGATGAATCAATATCTGCTGGTTGCCGGTCTGCTGGGAGAGCTGACTGCCGAGTTGCAACGTCTGGAACGCTGGCAAGCCGACCATCCGGGGAGCGAGGCGCTGGCAAGCGAGCTGCCGTTCTGTGTCGATACCCTGAGTTTCGATCAATGGCTGCAGTTCGTGCTGATCCCGCGCATGGAGCAGCTGGTGCTGCTGCAGGCTCCGCTGCCGACCAGCGTCTCCCTCTATCCCATGGCGAGTGAGGTCTATAAAGAGGAGCTGGCGGAGGTCGAGGCCCTGCTTCGTCTGATCGCCCGTTTCGATCTGCTGCTCTCCGGCAAAGTGGTCGAACAATGATGGACGAGCAGACCCGGACAGCGGATGCCTTGCAGCCGACACTGCTTTATCAGGATGACTGGCTGGTGGCGGTGAACAAACCGTCCGGTCTCCTGGTGCACCGCAGTTGGCTCGACAAGGCCGAGACCCGTTTCGCCATGCAGATGACCCGGGATCTGATCGGGGGTCGTCATGTCTACCCCGTGCACCGACTGGACAGGCCCACTTCGGGTGTGCTGCTGTTTGCTCTCGATCCTGCCGTGGCCCGCACCCTGACCGAGGCCTTTGCTGCCCGTCAGGTCCACAAGGAGTACCTGGCACTGGTGCGGGGATGGGCCCCCGAAGAGGGGCTCATCGACTATCCGCTCAAGGAGCAGCTGGACAAGATTGCCGATGCCTTCAGCGACCCGGATCGCCCCGCCCAGGAGGCGGTGACCGCGTTTCGTCGTCTGCATCAGGTCGAGTTGCCCTTCGCCGTCTCCAAGAAGCATCCCACCAGTCGCTACAGCCTGGTCCGCCTCTTTCCCAAGACGGGGCGCAAGCACCAGCTGCGCCGCCATCTGGATCACCTGTTCCACCCCATCGTTGGTGATACCACCCACGGGGATGGCCGGCACAACCGCTTCTTTCGCGAGCATTACGGGTGCGACCGCCTGCTGCTGATCGCGCACCGTCTGAGCTTCGAGCATCCGGTGCTCAAGGTGCCGATGCGGATCCAGGCGCCCCTGGGCCCCGAGGTGCTGGGTCTGTTCGCCCGTCTGGGCTGGCCTGCCAGCGAGCAAGACTACGGCGCCTGAGCCTCTTTCCATCTGTTGCCTCTGACCGGGCTGTGGCATGCTGTAGCCCAGGTACGTCAGAGGAATGACTTATGGCTCAACGAGATATCGCCTGCGCAATCGCGTGCCCCCCGCCCGTTCAGGGGGGCTCTTCCTACCCATCCCGGTCTTGCCGGGCCCATTGTCTGTCCCTGAGGAGTCGCTGATGGCCGAGATCGACATCCTGGTCGGCACCGTCTACGGCTCTGCCATGCTGGTGGCCGAGACCCTCTCTGATCACCTGCAAGCCAATGGCCATGTCTGCCAGATCTTCGATGACGCGGCGCTGACCGACATCGATGCCTCCCGCTTTCTGCTCATCGTGACCGCCACCACGGGGCAGGGGGATATTCCGCCCAATCTGCAACCTTTCGCCACGGCGCTGGCCGATCGTGCTCCTTATATGAAGGGATGGCGCTATGCCCTCATCGCCATGGGGGACAGCAGCTATGAACATTTCTGCGGGGCAGGGCGCCGGCTCGATGAACTGCTGCAGGAGCTGGCTGCCGAGCCACTGGTTGTGCGCCTGGAAATCGATGCGACGGTAGAAGATGAGCCTGAAGTGGCAGCGCTGGCCTGGTTGAAAACCTGGGAAAATAGACTGTAGCCAGACCCTTCTCCCCGAGAATAAATTCACCTCCGTGAGTGTGCTGACGGGGGTGTTTTATTTTTGGGGCGTCACGCCTCAGCCCCCAAATATATCCTCTCTTTCGTCCGGTTATTTTTCTCGCCAATGATGATAACCGGTTGGCCATATTCATCATCACCCACGACAAATTGAAAAATTAAAAGTTCCGCATTGAAAGCGATTTCAGTCATGTTTTTGCTACTGCGACACGGATTTATCACTTAACTCTCGTCGCGAATTAATATTTGAAAGCGCTTTCTTTGGTGTTGTTGCTCCTCTTTTTGTTGTTCATGGGGTTTTAATGCCATAAAGTGAAAATTTATTGGGTTGTTGTTGCTGCGGTTGCGGGTGGCGTGCGATTTGTCATCGTTTTGTGAATCAGCTCATGTTTGCAGGGAATTTGGGTACATATAATCGACCTCGGTTATCACCAAAACGTTTTTCCGGTGATAAGAACTTGAATATCAGGATCACACTCCTCTCAGCGGGAATAAGGAAAATGAAAATGAAAGCAAAGTGGCTCCCGATCGCTGCAGCAGTAACCGCAGCCCTGGCTTCCCAAGCCGCCTTCGCCGTTGATTTCCACGGCTACTTCCGTTCAGGTGTCGGTGTTTCCGGTGACGGGGACATGGTCAAATACAACGTCAACAAGGTTGGTCGTCTGGGTAACGAAAATGATACCTACGGCGAAGTTCAGCTGGGTCAGGAAGTCTTCAACAAAGATGGCAAGACTTTCTACGTAGACTCCATGTTCGCCATGGCGTCCAACGGCTCCAACGACTGGGAAGGTACCGGCACCGTCTGTAACTTCGATGCCAAGCAGTGCAACGGCGATTCCGACTTCGCCCTGCGTCAGTTCAACGTGCAAGCCAAGGGGCTGCTGGGCTTCGCGCCGGAAGCCACCCTGTGGGCCGGTAAGCGTTACTACCAACGTCACGACATCCACATCTCTGACTTCTACTACTGGAACATCTCCGGTGCCGGCGCCGGTATCGAAGGCATCCAGGCTGGTCCTGGCAAGCTCTCCCTGGCCTGGGTCCGCAACGACCGCAGCGCGGGTGATGTCTTCGGTCAGTACACCCAGACCGGTGTAGATGGCAACGGCGATCCGGTTTACCAGAAGAACGAAGATCTGAACGTCAACACCCTGGACGTGCGTTATGCCGGCATCCCGCTGTGGCAGGACGGTTCTCTGGAAGTGGGCGCCATGTATGCCCTGGTCAATGAGACAGACGCCCAGAAAGATCTGAAGAACGACAACATGAAGAACGGCGTCATGCTGACTGCCGAACTGACCCAAGGCATCTTCGGTGGCTTCAACAAGACCGTGCTGCAGTACGGTACCGAAGGCTACTCCAAGACCATGGCCTTCTACGGTGACGGCTCCTGGTACGGTGCCGAAGCCAAAGCCGGTGCCGATGGCTACCGTATTATCAACTGGGGCGTCATCCCGATGGGCAACTCCTGGGAGATGGGTCACCAGCTGGTCTACGGAGTAGGCAACGAGATGTGGAACGGCAACGACAAGTACGAAACCATGTCTGTCGTCGCTCGCCCGATGTACAAGTGGGATGACTTCAACAAGACCATCTTCGAAGGCGGCTACTTCCAGGACAAGAACAAGTCCACTTCCGGTACCACCGACAAAGATGGCGCTTACAAGCTGACCCTGGCTCAGGCCTGGTCTGCCGGCTCCAGCTTCTGGGCCCGTCCGGAAATCCGCGTGTTCGCCACCTACCTGAAGAACACCGAAGACCAGAACGCCTTTGAAGGCAACACCTCCAAAGACACCTATCAGGTTGGCGTACAAGCAGAAGCCTGGTGGTAAGCAATATCTTCAGTTAAGTTAGTCACTGCCCCCTTATGGGGGCAGTTTTGTTTCGCATGATGTGGCAACCGGGTTATGGAGATAAGAAGAATGAAACTGGTAAAGATGTCTATCGCGGCCATGGTTACCGCGCTGCTGGCCGGTTGTTCCGGTAGCATGGTGGTGCCCGTGCAGGAGCACGCCTCCATTCTGAGTAATGCCGATCAGGCCAAGCAGGCGCTCTCCCAGGCAACCAGTTGTTGCACAGGGTTCAACGAATTCAATTATGTCTCCCTGCCGGAAGGCGAGACGCTGCTGGCCATCGACGGCAAGCAGCCCAGTTATCAGTTTGACGAGGGCATGAGCTATTTTGCCGCTTATCGTCTGCCGGCCAATACCGGCAATCTGGCCATCACCCTGGCCTCCCAGGTCAGCAAGACGGTCCTGGTTCCCAAGGTGATCATGCTGGATGCCCAGTTCAAGGTGACTCGCGTGCTGGGTGAGTCGGTCTTTGCCTATCAACCAGCCCACCTGCTCGACAACGACAGGATTGAGGGGCGTGTGTTCGTGGACCGCAGCATGCCGGGCAATCCCGCCACTGAAACCTATATGGTGGTCTATGCGCCGGCCAACGAGACGGCGGGCAGCACCACCATCTTGCACCCCGCGAAGGCCTTTGCCCGTGCCAACGGCACGGTCGAGCCGGATATCAAGGACCCCGTGATCCCGCATTCGCCCTGGGGTCTGGTACAGATAAAGGTCACGGACATGGCCAAGGGACAAGGCCTGGAAGCCGTGTTCAAGCCTGAATACGCCGACAAAGTGGCGATGAGCCAGGCCAAGCCTGCTACCACTGCCGTGGCTGCGACGGCGGCCACCACGGCAGCCGTTGCCGCAGCGCCGAGCAAACCGGCTCCCGCCATGCTGAGCGAGACCGAGAGCTTCTACAACGCCCAGATCGAGAAAGCGGTGAAGGCCGGTGACATCGACAAGGCGATGCAACTCGTGAATGAAGCCGAGCGTGCCGGTTCAACCAAGGCGAAATCGGTCTTTATTGATGCAGTGAAACGTTCACAGAAGAACTAAATATCTCGGTTTATTAAAATCGATATTTATTGGAGGCCTCCCTTGTTGGAGGCCTTTTTAATCGGTAGACTGGATAATATAAATCCGCAATAAGTTACATTTGGTTACAGTGAGTATCGTTGGGTATTATTTGGTTTCTTTGTGATTTATTTTGAAATGGTTTATTTCTTTTTGCGGTGAAGCTATAACAATACGAAATAATATTCAAGACAGTCCCCTCTCTGCTTATTTATTATCTTGTGATCTCTCCTCCAAATTTATTATTCCCTTGTTTCCGACAGAGGCATTTCCACCCCCGCTGGGTTATATTCTGCTGGTCAAAATAAGCAACCCGGAAAACGCATTTGGCGCAGTGACGGATGAAGCACATCGTCATCAATAAACTGCCCTGAGTCGTTGTCGGAAAAAAATCCATTCAGGAGCGCACACATGTTAAAAAATGCTTTCTCTAATCTGCAAAAGGTCGGTAAGGCGCTGATGCTGCCCGTATCGGTCTTGCCCGTTGCAGGTATTCTGCTGGGGGTGGGGGCTGCCCACTTCAGCTGGTTGCCGGAAATCGTCTCCCAACTGATGGAGCAGGCCGGTGGTTCCGTATTCGGCCAGATGGCTCTGCTGTTCGCCGTGGGCGTCGCCCTTGGCTTCACCAATAACGACGGTGTGTCCGGCCTGTCCGCCATCGTCGGCTACGGCATCATGACCGCAACCCTGACTGTGATGGCGCCTGTGATGGGTGTCGAGAAGATCGATACCGGTGTGCTGGGTGGTATCCTCGCCGGTGGCGTGGCTGCCTGGGCGTTCAACCGCTTCTACAAGATCCAGCTGCCAGAGTACCTTGGCTTCTTCGCTGGCAAGCGTGCCGTGCCCATCATCACCGGTTTTGTTTCCATCGGTCTGGGTGTCGTGCTCTCCTTCATCTGGCCGCCGATTGGTGGTGCCATCGGTGCCTTCTCCGACTGGGCTGCCAACCAGAACCCGGTCCTGGCCTTCGGTATCTACGGCGTGGTTGAGCGCTCCCTGATCCCGTTCGGTCTGCACCACATCTGGAACGTGCCGTTCTTCTATCAGGCTGGTACCTGCGTCAACGCCGCCGGTGAAACCGTACACGGCATCATGACCTGCTTCCTGACTGCTGATGACGCTTCCCGTGCTGCCGGCAACGGCTTCGGTCAGCTGGCGGGTGGCTACCTGTTCAAGATGTTCGGTCTGCCTGCTGCTGCATTCGCCATTGCGCACTCCGCCAAGCCGGAAAACCGCGCCAAGATCGTAGGTATCATGGCTTCTGCTGCCCTGACCTCCTTCCTGACCGGTATCACCGAGCCTATCGAATTCTCCTTCCTGTTCGTGGCCCCGGTACTGTACGCCATCCACGCTCTGCTGGCCGGTCTGGCATACGTGCTGACCAACATGCTGGGTGTCGTTCACGGTCACACCTTCTCCAACGGCTTCATCGACTTCGTGGTGCAATCTCCGCGTGCCGACAACATGCTGCTGCTGGTGGGTCTGGGTCTGGTCTACGCAGTCATCTACTACGTGGTCTTCACCGTGGTCATCCGTGCCATGAACCTGAAAACCCCGGGTCGTGAAGACGAAGCTGCCCAAGAGTCCTCTGCCGGTCAAAGCAAGGACGAGATGTCTGCTGCACTGGTCTCCGCCTTCGGTGGCAAAGAGAACATCGCCTCTCTGGACGCCTGCATCACCCGTCTGCGTGTCGGTGTGAAGGATGTGGCCAAGGTTGACCAGGCTGGTCTGAAGAAGCTGGGCGCCGCCGGTGTGGTGGTGGCGGGTTCCGGTGTACAAGCCATCTTCGGCACCAAGTCCGACAACCTGAAAACTGAAATGGACATCTGGATGAAGAGCAACTGATTGTCGCTCCAATATCCGAGTTCCGAAAAGGGAGGCGCAAGCCTCCCTTTTTGCTGGGTTGCGTTTGGTGGCGGGACATGTGCGGGGGCTTTCCTGGCGGCGCCAGCATGGTGTGACCCAATGAAAAAGGCGCCCCTGGGCGCCTTTGCTGCATCAGACCGGCTTAAAGCTTTTCGAGATCCCGTTCTATCTCGCTGATCTTGTTCTGCACCACTTTTTCCAGATGACGCAAGTCGCGCAGTATTTTCTGCTTGATGTCCGGATCGGCGGAAGGCTGGCCGCCCTGGGTCAGATTGTCCAGCTCATCCACCACGTATTTGAGGTTGGCGTTGATCTCGGTGACATCTTTGTACTCATGGGTCCCCGAGTCGACCAGCATGGTCTTGCGCTGGCGAGGGTATTTGAATTTGACGCTCTTGGCGAAGAATTCACCTTTCTGCTTCTTGAAATAGATCTTGAGGATGTCGTGGTTGGCTTCCTGGCGCAGGGTGTAGCTGTCCACCGAGGTGGGTTCCTGGATCCCCAGGCTCTTGAGATTCTCGTACATCGGGCTTCCTTGGTTTGAAACGATCCTGACCCCTCTATCTTACCCGAGTCCGGACGCCTTGCCTGTGACAGGCGCGCCAAATTCAAATTGGTGTCAAAAAGGTCTTTTTTAATCAATGAGCCAAGGGGAGGGGTGAACGCCTTGTCAGCACTGCCATAAGCGGTATCGTCTCATGGGAGGGCAGTGATGGTGGGGCAGGGGAGTTGGCGCCCGCCCATGAGAGCGGGCATGAAAAAGGGCACCAGAGGTGCCCTTGATGACTCGGCGTGGATTACTCGTCGATGGAGCGCAGCAGGGCGTTGATGCCGACCTTGGCGCGGGTCTTGGCATCCACCTTCTTGACGATGACGGCGGCGTAGAGGCTGTATTTGCCACACTTGGAGGGCAGGGAGCCGGAAACGACCACGGAGCCGGCCGGGACGCGGCCGTAGTGGATTTCGCCGGTTTCGCGGTCATAGATGCGGGTGGACTGGCCGATGAAGACCCCCATGGAGATGACGGAGCCCTCCTCGACGATCACCCCTTCCACCACTTCGGAACGGGCACCGATGAAGCAGTTGTCTTCGATGATGGTCGGGTTGGCCTGCAGTGGCTCCAGTACGCCGCCGATGCCGACGCCGCCGGAGAGGTGCACGTTCTTGCCGATCTGGGCGCAGGAGCCCACGGTGGCCCAGGTGTCGACCATGGTGCCTTCATCGACGAAGGCGCCGATGTTGACGTAGGAGGGCATCAGCACTGTGTTCGGGGCGATGAAGGAGCCTTTGCGCGCAGTCGCGGGCGGCACGACGCGTACACCGGCAGCCTTGAACTGCTCTTCGGTGTAGTTGGAGAACTTCAGGGGAACCTTGTCGTAGTACTGGGCATCGTCGCCCTTGATGATGCCGTTGTCGTTGATGCGGAAGGAGAGCAGCACGGCCTTCTTCAGCCACTGGTGGACGACCCACTCGCCGGCAATCTTCTCGGCAACCCGGGCTTTGCCGGAGTCCAGCAGGTCGATGGCTTCCAGAATGGCGGCCTTGGTGGCGGCATCGACGGAGCCGGGGGTGATGGAGTCACGGCGCTCGAAGGCCGCTTCGATGGTCTGTTGCAACTGGGTCATGACAGGTTTCCTTTATAAAATTCTGTTTGTTGTATCACACTTTTCCAATCGTTTTTAAGGGCTCTCGCCGATTTCTTCAGAATCAGGGCGATTTATTGTACTTGAGTGGTCCAACCATTTGTTCTGATTGAGGAATCAATACGTCAAAAAGCCTCTTTCGAGGCTTCATCCGTGCGTGTCAGGCACTCTCGCCAACCGGTTCCTGGGGGTTGAGCTGATTGACCAGCCTCTCCTCGAGGGCCTGTTGCTCCTCCGGGTTCAGCGGCTCTCCGGCCAGGGTGGTGAGGCTGAAGAAGTCCTCCACCCGCTCACCGATGGTGGTGATCTTGGCTGCATGGAGGGAGAGGCCGCACTGCTGGAACACGGCACCGATACGGGCCAGCAGGCCCGGAGTGTCCAGGGCCGTCAGCTCCAGCAGGGTGTGGCGGTTTTCCCCCTTGTGGGGCAGGAAGACCACCCTGGTCGGCACGCTGAACTGGCGGTGGCGTCTGGACAGGGGCTTGCTGCGCAGCACCAGCTTGCCCGGCTCCTGAAGGGCTTTCTCCAGCGCCTTCTTGATGGTGGCGGTACGGTTGGGGCTGATGGGCTCGCCGTTCGGTTCCAGCACGATGAAGGTGTCGAGCACGTAGTCGTTGCGCGAATTCATGATCTGGGCGTCGTGGATGCTGAGGTTCTTCTGATCCAGCGCCGAGGCCACGGTGGCAAAGAGGTTGGGAGTATCGCGACAATAGATGAACACCTCGCTACCGCCCCGTATGGGGTGCTTGCCGATGAGCACCAGGGGGGCCGGGTTGTCACCGTGGGCGATGATCTTGCGGCAGTGCCAGGCGATCTGCTCCGGGCTGTGGCGCAGGAAGTAATCGGCCTTGAAGTCGTTCCAGAGGGCGGTGACCGCCTCCTGTGGCACCTCGCGCTGGGTCAGGATCTGCCTGGCCTGGCGCTGGTTTTCACGGATCTTGAGGCGCATGTCCGGCGGGTTTTCCAACCCCTGGCGCAGGGCCTTCTGGGTGGCGAAGTAGAGTTCGCGCAGCAGGGTGCCCTTCCAGTCGTTCCACAGACTGTCGTTCGTGGCACAGATGTCGGCCACGGTCAGGCAATAGAGCAGGTCGAGGTGCAATTCATCCCGCACCTTCTGGGCGAAGTCGGTGACCACATCCGGGTCGTAGATGTCGCGGCGCTGGGCGGTGACCGACATCAGCAGATGGTGGCGCACCAGCCAGGCGACCAGTCGGCTCTCATAGCGATCCAGCCCGTGCAACTGGCAGAACTCCAGCGCATCCACGGCCCCGAGTTCGGAGTGATCGCCGCGCCTGCCCTTGGCGATGTCGTGGAAGAGGGCGGCGATGCTGAGCAGCTCGGGCTTGCGCAACTGGGTGAACACCTCGTGGCAGAGCGGGTGAGTCTGGCGGCTGGCCGGATTCGGGAAGCGATGGATGTTCTGCAGCAGCCTGTGGGTATGTTCGTCCACCGTGTAGGCGTGGAACATGTCGAACTGCATCTGGCCGACGATGAGGTTCCACTGGGGCAGGTAGGCCGCGAGGATCCCGTACTTGTGCATCAGGGTGAGCGGCTGGCCGATGCCGTTGGGGTGGCGCAGGAGCGCCATGAAGAGACGGCGGCACTCGGGTAGATCTTGCAGCCAGCAGTTGAGGGTGCGTCTGGCCTCGCGCAACTGGCGCAAGGTGGCGGAGTGGATGCCGGCAATCTCCGGGTGCTGGGCTATCTGGTAGAAGAGTCGCAGGATGGCGGCAGGATCCCGGCCGAACAGCTCGGAGTCCACCGCATCGATGAGGCGGCCGCGCAGCTGGAATTCGTCGCTGATGCGGCGCACGTCCATGGCGGTGTTGCCGAGAATGGCCTCGTCAAAGAGTTGCAGCAGCATCTCGTTGAGTTCGGCCACCCGCCGCACCGTCTGGTAGAAACGCTTCATCATCTGCTCGACCGGGCCGTTACCTTCCCCCTCGAACCCCAGCATCTGGGCCACGGTGCGCTGGCGGTCGAACAAGAGACGGTTGTCCCCCTTGTTGATGGCCATGTGCAGGGCGAAGCGCACCTTCCACAGGAAGTTCTGACAGTCGAGCAGCTCCCGGTACTCGGCCCGGTTGAGAAAACCGTGGCTGGTCATCTCGAACAGGGTGGTGGCGCCGAAGTGGCGGCGGGCGACCCAGGCCAGGGTCTGGATGTCGCGAAGGCCCCCGGGATTGTTCTTGAGATCCGGCTCCAGCTTGTAGGCGGTGCCGAGAAACTGCTGGTGGCGCAGGGCCTGCTCTTCGCGTTTGGCACGAAAGAAGGCTTCGCTCGGCCAGAAGTGCTGGGGCTGGGTGGCCGCCTGCAACTGCTCGAATCCCGCCAGGCGACCCGTGATGTAACGGGCCTCGATGAGGTTGGTGGCAACCGTGATGTCGTTGCGGCCCTGCTCGATGCACTCGGCCACGTTGCGCACCGACTGCCCCACTTCCAGCTTGAGATCCCACAAGAGGGTGATGAACTCGCCGATGCGAAGCCCCAGCACCTCGTCCAGTTCATCTCCTTCGTAGAGGATCAGCAGGTCGATATCGGAGTGGGGATGGAGTTCGCCGCGGCCATAGCCGCCTACCGCGATCAGGGTGAGCTCGGTCCTGTCGAAGCCGAACTTGTGCCAGAGCCTGGTCAGCAGCGCGTCCATGTATTCGGAGCGGGTGGCCACCAGTTCGATGATGTTGTCACCGGCGTCGAAGCGCTCGTGCAGCCAGGCGAGAAAGCGGCTCAGGTACTCCTTGCAGTTGTCACGGGTGAGCTGATCGTCTGGGAGCAGATGGGGAGAAAGCAGGCTGGCATCCATGGCATGTCACACTCTCGGTCGGGCCGGGTAAAGAGCAACCCCGGCGCGCGGCCGGGGTTGAATGTCAAACGTGGCGGATAAAACGCTCGATAGTGTCGTCGGGGCGCAGGGTCAGGACCTCGCAGCCATCCTCGGTCACCAGCAGGGTGTGCTCCCACTGGGCGGAGTCGCCGCCGTCCTTGGTGGTGACGGTCCAGCCATCCTTCGGATTGACCTTGCAGTGGTACTTCTTGCTGTTGACCATGGGCTCGATGGTGAAGCACATGCCCGCTTTCAGCTCCAGCTTGCCGCCGTTGCGGTAGTGGAGGATCTGCGGCTCTTCGTGGAACTCGGCACCGATGCCATGGCCGCAGTAGTCGCGTACCACGGAGAAGCCTGCCTGCTCGACGATGGGCTGGATGACGGCGCCGATCTCGGTGATGCACATGCCCGGGCGCACCCGCTTGATGGCGGCATAGAGGCTATCCTGGGCCACCTTGCAGAGCTGGCGACGCAGGGGGGTGGTCTGGCCCACGATGAACATGGCGGAGGTATCGCCGTGATAACCATCCTTGATGACGGTGATATCCAGATTGATGATGTCCCCTTCCCGCAGTTTCTTGTGGTTCGGGATGCCATGGCAGATGACATCGTTCACCGAAGTACAGATGGACTTGGGGAAGCCGTGGTAATTGAGCGGCGCGGGGATGGCCTGCTGCACGTCGACGATGTAATCGTGGCAGAGGGTATTCAGTTCGTCTGTGGTGACGCCCGCCTTGACGTGGGGGGCGATCATGACCAGCACGTCGGCGGCCAGCTGGCCGGCGACACGCATTTTCTCAATCTCTTCCGGTGTCTTGATTTTAATGGACATGGGATCTCTCTTGGGGCCTGATTGCGCATCCTGCCGATGCCCAACAACCAGGTAATGAAAAATAGATGCGTTTGCAATCAGGGCGAAATTTTATCCCCAACCCCCGTTTACTTCCAGTGTGATCGTCATCGCAACGTCATCAGGCGGTCGCACCATGGTCCGGGATCCATTTTTAGCACCCGGGCTGGTGGTGTCATGACCAAAGTTATGGTATAAAGCGCGCCGGAATGGGGAACTCGTGTCCTCATGCCATCACCCTTACTCAACAACACACACACATCGACACATATGCCGGGGTGCCTTAACGGGTCGGTTATATGGGATGTGTGGAGGCCTAACCCCAATACAGAGGTATAAAATGGCTAAAGTTTCTATGCGCGACATGCTGCAAGCCGGCGTTCACTTCGGTCACCAGACTCGTTACTGGAACCCGAAAATGAAGTCCTACATCTTCGGCGCCCGCAGCAAAGTTCACATCATCAACCTGGAAAAAACCGTTCCGATGTTTGACGATGCCATGAACTTCATCAGCTCCGTAGCTGCCAAGAAAGGCAAGGTACTGTTCGTAGGTACCAAGCGTGCCGCGTCTGAAGCCGTCAAAGAAGCCGCTGAGCGTTGCGACCAGTTCTATGTTAACCACCGCTGGCTGGGCGGCATGCTGACCAACTGGAAAACCGTTCGTCAGTCCATCAAGCGCCTGAAAGATCTGGAAACCCAGAGCGAAGACGGTACCTTCGACAAGCTGACCAAGAAAGAGGCGCTGATGCGTACTCGCGAAATGGAAAAGCTGGAGAAGAGCCTGGGTGGTATCAAGAACATGGGCGGCCTGCCTGACGTTCTGTTCGTTGTCGATGCCGACCACGAGCACATCGCTATCAAAGAAGCCAACAACCTGGGTATCCCGGTAGTTTCCATCGTTGATACCAACTCCAACCCGGACGGCGTTGACTATGTCATCCCGGGTAACGACGACGCTATCCGTGCCGTACAGCTGTACCTGAACGCTGCTGCTGACACCGTTCTGGAAGCCCGCGAGCAGGACATCGTTGTTCAAGCCGAACAAGATGGCTTCGTTGAAGCTGAGTAATTGATAAGGACTGAAAAGCCCTTATTAACCAAGCTGATGTAATTGGTTAGCAGGGGCCCTTGTGGCCCCTGTTTCTTGTCAATTCAAGACCGAGGATACTGGACATGGCAAACATTTCTGCCGCCCTGGTAAAAGAACTGCGCGAGCGCACCGCCGCTGGCATGATGGATTGCAAAAAAGCGCTGGAAGAAGCCAACGGTGATATCGAGCTGGCTATCGAGAACATGCGTAAATCCGGTCAGGCCAAGGCCGCCAAGAAAGCTGGCCGTATCGCCGCTGAAGGTGTGATCTTCGCCCGTACCGAAGGCAACGTTGCCGTCATGATCGAGCTGAACTGCGAGACTGACTTCGTTTCCAAGGATGCCGGTTTCCTGGCCATGGGTCAGAAGATCGTCGAGATCGCTGCTACCCAGAAAATCGCTGACGTTGACGCGCTGAAAGCCGCCGACTTCGGCAACGGCGAGTCCGTCGAGCTGACCATCACCAACCTGATCGCCAAGATCGGTGAGAACATGAACCTGCGTCGCGTGATGCTGGTTGAAGGTGACAACCTGGGCACCTACGTTCACGGCTCCCGCATCGGTGTTATCACCAAGCTGGTTGGCGGTACCGACGAGCTGGCCAAAGATCTGGCCATGCACGTTGCTGCCAACAGCCCGCAATTCGTCAAACCGGAAGACGTGTCTGCTGAAGTCGTTGCCAAAGAGCGCGAAATCCAGATCGACATCGCCATCAACTCCGGCAAGCCGAAAGAGATCGCCGAGAAGATGGTTGAAGGCCGCATGAAGAAGTTCACCGGTGAGGTTTCCCTGACTGGTCAACCGTTCGTGAAAGATCCTTCCATGACCGTTGCCGAGCTGCTGAAGAAAGAAGGCGCTGACGTTGTTTCCTTCACCCGTTTCGAAGTGGGCGAAGGCATCGAGAAGCAAGAGACCGACTTCGCTGCTGAAGTAGCAGCCCAGATCGCGGCCGCTCAGAAGGCCTAATCGAACCGGTTTTTCCGTTTCCCCAGACCGCGACTTATGTCGCGGTCTTTATATGACCAGGAATCAGTGACATGAGTACCAATCCCAAGCCTGCATACAGACGTGTTCTTCTGAAGTTGAGTGGTGAAGCCCTGCAAGGATCCGAGGGTTTCGGCATTGATCCGGCGGTGCTGGAACGGATGGCCCAAGAGATCAAAGAGCTGGTTGAGCTGGGTGTTCAGGTCGGTCTGGTCATCGGTGGCGGCAACCTGTTCCGTGGTGCCGGCCTTGCCAAGGCAGGCATGAATCGCGTGGTGGGTGACCACATGGGCATGCTGGCGACCGTCATGAACGGCCTGGCCATGCGTGATGCCCTGCATCGTGCTTATGTGAATGCCCGCCTGATGTCGGCCATCTCCCTGCAAGGGGTCTGCGACTCCTACAGCTGGGCCGAAGCCATCAGCCAGCTGCGCGCCGGCAAGGTGGTGATCTTCTCTGCCGGTACCGGCAACCCCTTCTTTACCACCGACTCGGCAGCCTGCCTGCGCGGTATCGAGATCGAAGCCGACGTCGTGCTGAAAGCCACCAAGGTCGATGGCGTGTTCACCGATGACCCGGTCAAGAACCCGGATGCCGTGCTCTATCAGGAACTGAGTTATGATGAAGTTCTTGAAAAAGAACTCAAAGTGATGGATCTTGCTGCTTTTACCCTGGCCCGCGACCACGATCTGCCGATCCGGGTGTTCAACATGAACAAACCGGGCGCGCTGCGCCGCGTGATCATGGGTGAGCCGGAAGGTACCCTGATCCACCAGGCCAGCAAGTAAGGCAAGTGTGAGCCCCAGGCTCGCTTGTCCATTACGCCAGTCAACAAGATAGATACGAGCCGCCTGTCGGCTCGTTCGCCAAAAGGAAAACCACTGTGATCAACGAGATTAAAAACGACGCCAAGGACCGCATGGGCAAAAGCGTAGAGTCGCTGAAGACCCAGATGTCCAAGATCCGTACCGGCCGTGCTCACCCGAGCCTGCTCGACGGCATCCAGGTGGAGTATTACGGTGCTGCCACTCCTCTGAAGCAGTTGGCCAACGTGGTGGCAGAAGATGCCCGTACTCTCTCCATCTCCATCTTCGATCGCTCCATGATCCAGGCGGTGGAAAAAGCCATCCTGACCTCCGATCTGGGCCTGAATCCGTCCAGCAACGGCCAGACTCTGCGCGTGCCGCTGCCGCCGCTGACCGAAGAGCGTCGCCGTGATCTGACCAAGATCGTCCGTGCCGAAGCCGAAGGTGCCCGGGTTGCCATTCGCAACATCCGTCGCGATGCCAACGCCGATCTGAAAGCCCTGCTGAAAGAGAAAGAGATCTCCGAAGACGACGACCGTCGCGCCCAGGAAGAGATCCAGAAGCTGACCGATACCTTCATCAAGCTGGTGGATGACGCCCTGGTTGTGAAGGAAAAGGAGCTAATGGAAATCTAAGCCTCCGACAGGTATATTACGAGCGCCGTGTAGTGCCCCTGCACGGCGCTTTTGTCTTTGTGGGAGAAATGAATGTCGCTTTTGGCAGCGCTAGGCGATAGCGCCAGCTCGTCCTTGCCCCGTCACGTCGCCATCATCATGGATGGCAATGGTCGCTGGGCCCAGAACCGCGGCAAGATGCGGGTTTCCGGGCACAAGGCGGGCGTGAAATCCGTGCGTGAGGCCGTGGCCTTTGCCGCCCGTGCCAAGATGGAGGCGCTGACCCTGTTTGCGTTTTCCAGCGAGAACTGGCGCCGTCCGGAAGGGGAAGTAAACGCCCTGATGGAGTTGTTCATGACGGTGCTGGGTCGCGAGGTGAGCAAGTTGCACAGCAACGGCATTCGCCTTCGGGTGATTGGCGACACTGCCCGCTTCAGCGAGCGGCTGCAGGCCAAGATCGCCAAGGCCGAGGCCCTGACCGCCAACAATCAGGGATTGACCCTCAATATCGCCGCCAACTATGGCGGTCAGTGGGACATCGCCCAGGCGGCCCGGACCCTGGCACGGGCCGTGGCGGCGGGTGAACTGGATGCCGAGGCGGTCGATGAGGCGGCATTGGGTCGTCATGTCTGCATGGCTGATCTGCCCCCCGTGGATCTGTTGATCCGCACCGGCGGGGATCATCGCATCAGCAACTTTGTCCTGTGGCAGCTCGCCTATGCCGAACTCTATTTTACCCCGGTCCTGTGGCCCGATTTTGACGAGGCCGAGTTCAGTGGGGCAGTTGCCTCCTTCGTTGCTCGCGAGCGTCGCTTCGGGTGTACGGGTGAACAGATCCGGGAATTGATCGCCGCGCAACAGACCGGCTAAACCCCGCTCCCAAGAGAGAGGTTTCTTTTGCTAAAACAACGAATTATTACCGCATTACTGTTAGTACCCCTGGTGTTGGGGGCGCTGTTTTTTCTGCCGTTGAAATTCTTTGCCCTGCTCGCCGCCCTGGTCTTTCTGCTGGCCAGCCGTGAGTGGAGTGCCTTCGTCACTGCCCAGCCGCAACAGTGGTTGCCGCTGGTGTTCTGTCTGCTGCTGGGGGCCAGCCTGTTCTGGGTGCCCGTGGAGCAACTCTGGATCCCCCAACTGCATCCGCTGGTGATGGGCGTGCTCTGGACTGCCGTCAGCTGGTGGCTGCTGGGGCTGCTGCTGGTGCTGCGCTACCCGCAAAGCGCCAGGCTGTGGCGTGAATCCATCTGGCTCAAATCCCTGTTCGGTCTGGTGACCCTGGTTCCCTTCTTCTGGTCCCTGGTGGCCATTCGCGGCTACAACTTCTACCACGACCCCATGATGGGGGCCTGGATCCTGCTGTTCGTGATGGGACTGGTCTGGGCGGCAGATTCTGGCGCGTATTTTTTCGGCAAGGCGTTCGGCAAACACAAGCTGGCACCGGCCGTGAGCCCGGGTAAAACCATCGAAGGTATGCTGGGTGGGCTGTTTACCGCCAGCCTGCTGGCCATCGGCGTGACCTGGTTCATGGGCTTCGTGCCTGCCAAGATGGGCACCGTGCTGCTCTGTTCCCTGCTGGCGGTGCTGGCCTCCGTGCTTGGCGATCTGGCCGAGAGCATGTTCAAGCGGGAAGCCGGCATCAAGGATTCCGGCACCCTGTTGCCGGGCCATGGGGGCATTCTCGATCGCATCGACAGCCTGACGGCGGCGCTGCCCGTCTTCCTGCTCAGCTACCTGTTGCTCGGTCCGGAGTTTTGATGTTTCGCGCACTGATGATCCCGGGAGCGTCCCGCTCCATCAGTCTGTTACCCAATCAGGAGTCTTGATGCAAAACCTGGTGATCCTGGGAGCGTCAGGCTCCATCGGTCAGAGCACCCTCAAGGTACTGCGCCACAACCCCGGGCGCTGGCAGGTGCTGGCGCTGACCGCTGCCCGCAGCGTGGACGCCATGCTGCGCGACTGTCTCGAATTCTCCCCCCGGTTCGCCGTCATGGTGGACGAAGGCGCCGCCAGCGAGCTGGCGGGTCGGCTCAAGGCCCACGGCAGCACCACCCGGGTGTTGTCCGGTCAGGCAGCCCTGTGCGACGTGGCTGCTCACCCCGATGCCCACAGCGTGATGGCGGCCATTGTCGGTGCGGCGGGTCTGGCACCCACCATGGCTGCCGTGCGCGCCGGCAAGCGCATTCTGCTGGCCAACAAGGAGGCGCTGGTGATGTCCGGAGCCTTCTTCATGGAGGCGGTGCGCGAGCACGGTGCCGAGCTGCTGCCCATCGACAGCGAACACAACGCCATCTTCCAGTGCCTGCCGGTCGACGTGCAGCGCCAGCCCGGTTTCTGCGATCTGGCCGGGGCGGGGATCAGCAAGATCCTGCTGACCGGCTCCGGCGGACCTTTCCGCTATGCCGATGTGGGTGAACTGCACCATGTGACCCCGGCGCAAGCCATTGCCCATCCCAACTGGTCCATGGGGGCCAAGATCTCGGTGGACTCCGCCACCATGATGAACAAGGGGCTGGAGTACATCGAGGCGCGCTGGCTGTTCAATGCGGCCCCCGAGCAGATCCAGGTGGTGATCCACCCCCAGTCCGTCATTCACTCCATGGTGCAGTACAAGGATGGCTCCGTGCTGGCCCAGCTCGGCAACCCGGACATGTGTACTCCCATTGCCCACGCTCTGGCCTATCCGGAACGGATCGAGTCCGGTGTGGAACCTTTGGATTTCTTCAGTGTCGGAGAGTTCAGCTTTATCCGGCCCGACTATGAGCGCTATCCCTGTCTGGCGCTGGCCATGAGGGCGTGCCAGCAGGGGCAGGGGGCGACCACCTCCCTCAATGCCGCCAACGAGGAGGCCGTCGCGGCTTTTCTTGCAGAGCGGATCGGATTTATGGATATTGCCAGAGTCAACGAATCCGTCATGGCCGAGCTGGGCAGCAGTGCTGCCGGCTCTCTGGCGGATCTCATCGCCCTGGACGGTACGGCCCGAGCCCGTGCCCAGCAACTGATAAAGGAGCTTGCCGTATGAACGGACTGTGGTGGCAGCCAGCCCCTCTCCATGCTCTCGAGCGCAGGACTGGACATGACCGCGAGGTACGCGGCTGATGGGCGGGCTTCTGTGGAATATCGGCGCCTTCATCGTGGCCCTCGGGCTGCTGGTGGCGGTGCATGAATTTGGCCACTTCTGGGTGGCTCGTCGTTGCGGCGTCAAGGTGGAGCGCTTCTCCATCGGCTTTGGCAAGGCCATCTGGCGTCGCCTTGGCAAGGATGGCACCGAATACGTGCTGGCCCTGATCCCCCTTGGCGGCTACGTCAAGATGCTGGATGGCCGGGTCGACGAACTCAAGCCGGGGGAGGAGGCGCAGGCCTTCAACCACAAGAGCGTCTGGGCCCGGATGGCCATCGTCGCGGCCGGCCCCATGGCAAACTTCGTGTTCGCCCTGTTCGCCTTCTGGCTGATGTTCATGATAGGGGTACCGAGCGTCAAACCCGTGGTGGGCGAGGTGCGTCCTGCCTCCATCGTGGCAGAGGCCGGCATCCTGCCAGGCATGGAGATCGTCGGCGTCGGCGGCGAGGAGACCGGTGACTGGGAGAGCGTCACCTACGCCCTCATCAGCCACCTTGGCGATGACTCGGTCCAGCTCAAGCTCAAGGCGGCCAACACCAGCTATGCAGTGGACAAGACCCTGCAGCTGGCAGGCTGGAAGTTTGACCCCGACAAAGAGTCACCCATCGGGAGCCTCGGGATAGTGCCCCTCGGTGGCAAGGTGCTGCCCGTGGTGGAGGCCGTGGTGCCGTCGAGCGCCAGCGAGAAGGCCGGCCTTCAGATAGGGGATCGCATCAAGGGAGTCGATGGAGATGCCATCACCGAATGGGCCCAGTTTGTCGAGCGTGTCCAGCAGTCACCGGCGCAGCCGTTGCAGGTGACGGTGGAGCGCGGGGGCAGCGAGATGACCCTGACCCTGACCCCGGACGGGAAGAAAGTGAAGGGCCAGCTGGTCGGTTTTGTGGGCTTGTCGCCGCAACTGGTTCCATTACCGGATGAGTATCGAACTCTGTTACAGTATGGGCCTTTGCAAGCCCTGTGGCATGGGGTCCAGAAGACCTGGAGCCTGATCACCCTGACCTTCGACATGATAGGCAAGCTGATCGGTGGCATCGTCTCTTTGGACAACCTGAGCGGCCCCATCTCCATCGCCAAGGGGGCCGGCAGCAGCGCCGATTACGGGTTGGTCTATTTCCTCGGATTCCTGGCGCTCATCAGCGTCAACCTGGGGATCATCAACCTGTTCCCCCTGCCGGTGCTCGATGGTGGCCATCTGGTCTATTTCCTCATCGAGGCGATCACCGGCAAGCCGGTATCGGAAAAAATTCAGGAAGTTGGGTTCAGGATAGGCGCCGCCATTCTGATGTTACTGATGGGCATTGCGCTGTTTAATGATTTCGCTCGCCTCTGAGGCCAGAGCATCAACAAGGACACATAAGAACAAAATGGCTGTTAAAAAAGCATTGGTGTTGAGTTGCCTGCTGGGGGCCAGCTTCCTGGCTCAGGCTGCCCCGGCCTCTTTTGTGGTGCAAGACATTCAGGTCGAGGGCCTGCAGCGGGTGACCCTGGGTGCCGCCCTGTTGAATCTGCCGGTGCGGGTCGGTGATTCCGTTGACTCCGTATCCCTGGCGAACGCCATCAAGAAGCTCTATGCCTCCGGCAACTTCGAGGACGTCAAGGTCTATCGCGACGGTCAGGTGCTGCAAGTGGTGGTCAAGGAGCGCCCGACCATCTCCAGCATCGAGTTCTCCGGCAACAAGGACATCAAGGAAGAGCAACTGACCCAGAGCCTGGAATCCTCCGGGATCCGCGTGGGTGATCCGCTGGATCGCACCGTGCTGAGCTCCCTCGAGAAAGGGCTGGAAGATTTCTACTACGGCGTGGGCAAGTACTCCGCCAAGGTCAAGGCCATCGTCACCCCGCTGCCGCGCAACCGGGTCGACCTCAAGTTCACCTTCGTGGAAGGGGAAGCGGCCAAGATCCAGCAGATCAACATCGTCGGCAACAACGTCTTCCCGGAAGAGAAGCTGCTGGCCCAGCTCTCCCTCAAGGACGACGTGCCCTGGTGGAACTTCACCGGCGATCAGCGCTACCAGAAGCAGAAGCTGGCCGGTGACATCGAAGTGCTGCGCTCCTATTACATGGACCGCGGCTACATCCGCTTCACCCAGGAGTCCACCCAGGTCTCCATGACCCCGGACAAGAAAGGGGTCTATGTCACCCTCAACGTCAAGGAAGGGGAGCAGTACAAGGTTTCCGGTATCCAGCTCAAGGGTGACCTCATCGACCGCGGCGGCGAGATGAAGGGCCTCATCCCCATCGAGGCGGGCAGCGTCTACTCCGCCAGCCAGGTAACCCATACCGAAGAGGTGCTCTCCAAGTTCCTCGGCCGTTACGGCTACGCCTATCCGAAAGTGGTCACCTTCCCCCAGATCAACGACCAGACCAAGGAAGTGGAGCTCATCGTCAACGTGGAGCCGGGTCCCCGGGTCTATGTGCGCAACATCAACTTCAGCGGCAACGTCACCACCAAGGACGAAGTGCTGCGTCGCGAGATGCGCCAGATGGAGGGCACCTGGCTCTCCTCCGACAACGTCGAGCAGTCCAAGACCCGTCTCAACCGCCTCGGCTTCTTCGAGACCGCGGAAGTGGACACCAAGCGGGTGCCGGGCAGCGATGACCAGGTCGATCTGGACTTCAAGGTCAAGGAGCAGCCGGCGGGGTCCATCAACGCCGGTATCGGCTACGGCACCGAGTCGGGTCTGAGCCTGCAGGCGGGTCTGCAGCAGGACAACTTCATGGGGACCGGCAAGAAGATCGGCATCAACGCCAGCACCAACGACTACTCCAAGAGCGTCGACCTGAGCTATAACGACCCCTACTTCACCGTGGACGGGGTGAGCCTGGGCGGCCGTCTCTACTACAACAAGTTCAGTGCGGCCGACGCCAACATCGTGGACTACGAGAACACCACCGTCGGTTTCCGTCTCTCCAGCGGCTTCCCGGTCAACGAGAACAACCGTCTCGACTTCAGCCTGGGCTACGAGAACAACAAACTCTCCCAGCCCAACCCCTATGTACAGGTGGACGAGTTCTGGAAGGTCTACAGCGGCAATCTGGATGGCGACAACCGCATGGTGTTCAACACCGTGGACGTCACCGCCGGCTGGACCCGCTCCACCCTCAACAAGGGTCAGTTCCCGACCGCGGGTGACCGCCAGCGGGTGAACGCCAAGGTGACGGTGCCCGGCATGGATCTGCAGTACTTCAAGCTCAACGCCGAAGATGCCCACTACTTCCCGTTTGATGCCGACCACAAGTGGGTCATGCTGGCCAAGGCCCGTGCCTCCTACGGCGACGGCTATGGCAGCAATGGCGACTACGAGCACGTCCTGCCGTTCTTCGAGAACTACTACGCCGGTGGCTTCGACACCCTGCGTGGCTTCAAGAGCAACACCGTGGGTCCGAAGGCGCTCTACTACTACAACCTGGGCGGCAACGACGTGATCCAGGGCACTGACAGCTCGGTCGGGGGCAACGCCCTGGCGGTGGCCTCGCTGGAAATGATCGTGCCGACGCCCTTTGCCTCCGAGACCTATCAGCCCCAGCTGCGGACCAGCTTCTTCATCGACGCCGGTTCCGTGTGGGATACCCACTTCGACTACAGCCAGTATCAGAACCGTTGCTTCAGTGGTTGCAACTATCTGATGGACTACTCCGACCCGAGCAACATCCGGATGTCGACCGGCCTGTCGCTGCAGTGGCTCTCTCCCATGGGCCCGCTGGTGTTCGTGCTGGCAAGACCAATCAAGAAATACGAAGGGGACGACACCGAAGTCTTCTCCTTCAACATCGGCCGTACCTTCTAAGGGGAGCGGACGCCCCCCCGCCATGGCGGGGGGAAGCATGATGGGTCGCGCGTTTGCGTGCCTCACCAGGTAACAAGACGATCTCGTGGATCGCTTGCACAATCAGGTAAATCAGGTAGCCCTCGACCGAGGGACCAAGGAGTAAGTGTGAATAAAGCGTTGAAAGTAGCTGGTTTGAGCTTTGCACTGATGGCTGCCGGCATGGGTTCTGCCTTCGCTGAGACCAAGATTGCCGTGGTCGACATGGGCGAAGTCTTCCAAAAGCTGCCCCAGCGTGAAGCCGTTGCCAAGAAGCTGAAGGGCGAGTTCGAGCCGCGCATGCGTGAACTGCAGAAGCTGGAGTCCGACGGTCAGGCACTGGTCGAGAAGTTCAAGAAGGACGAAGCCTTCATGAGCGCCGAGCAGAAGAAGCAGAGCCAGGAGAAGCTGGCCAAGCTGCAGATGGAATTCAACCAGAAGCGTCAGGCGTTTGAACAGGACAACGGTCGCCGTCAGTCCGAAGAGCGCAACAAGATCCTGACCAAGGTGCAGGCTGCTATCGACGCCATCGCCAAGAGCAATGGCTACGATCTGGTGCTGGAGCGCAACGCCGCCCCTTATGCAGCCAGCAAGCTGGACATCTCCGGCCAGGTTATTTCTCAGGTTAGCAAGAGCAACTAATTGATGGCATTCACTCTCGCACAGCTGGCCCAGCAACTGGGGGCCGAGGTCCATGGGGATGGGACCCGGGAAATTCGCAAGGTCGCGACACTGGAAAACGCCGGGGAGGGGGAGATAGCCTTCCTGTCCAACAAGAAGTACCGGCATTTTCTGGAGCAGAGCAAGGCCACTGCCGTGCTCATCACCGAGGCAGACCTGCCGTTTTGCCCCACCAACGCCCTGGTGCTCAAGGACCCCTACGTGGGCTTTGCACGGGTTGCCCAACTGCTGGACACCACCCCGCAGCCGGCCATGGATATCCATCCGAGCGCCGTCATCGCGGCGGACGTGCAACTGGGCGAGAGAGTGGCCATCGGGGCCAATGCGGTGATCGAATCCGGCGTCGTGCTGGGTGACGATGTGCGTATCGGCCCGGGCTGTTTCGTTGGCAAGGATACCCGACTGGGAGCGCGCTCCCGGTTGTGGGCCAACGTTACCCTCTATCACAACGTGACCCTGGGCACGGACTGTCTGGTACAGGCCGGCACCGTGATCGGGGCAGACGGTTTCGGTTATGCCAACGAGCGTGGCGAGTGGATCAAGATCCCCCAGCTCGGTGGCGTGACCATCGGCAACCGGGTCGAGATCGGTGCCTGCACCACCATCGACCGCGGTGCGCTGGAAGATACCCGCATCGCTGACAACGTCATCATCGACAACCAGTGCCAGATCGCCCACAACGTCGAGATCGGCTACGGCACTGCCGTGGCGGGCTCCACCGTGATGGCCGGTAGTCTCAAGGTCGGCAAATACTGTATCATTGGTGGTGCCTCCGTCTTTAACGGGCACATGGAGATCTGCGACCAGGCCACCGTCACCGGCATGGCCATGGTGATGCGTCCCATCACCGAGCCCGGTATCTACTCTTCCGGCATCCCCCTGCAAACCAATAAAGAGTGGCGCAAGACCGCCGCCCGGGTGATGCGTATCGAAGAGATGCACAAGCGGTTGAGCAAGCTTGAGAAAAAGCTGGATCAAGAATAATCACGATTGGTATAGGGTACTGTTTTGACTACTGAAAAGAAGAGCCTGGGCATCCAGGAAATCATGGATCTGCTGCCCCACCGTTATCCGTTCCTGATGGTGGACAAGGTGGAAAACTACGAGATCAGCGATGAGCGCAAGACCCTGCGCGCCATCAAGAACGTCTCGTTCAACGAGCCGATCTTCCAGGGCCACTTCCCGGCCAAGCCGGTCTTCCCCGGCGTGCTGATCCTGGAAGCCATGGCCCAGGCCACCGGTATCCTGGCCTTCACCATGGTGGGCAAGCCGTCCCCCAACGAGCTTTATTACTTTGCCTCCATCGACAATGCCCGCTTCAAGCGCCCGGTGGGCCCCGGCGATCAGCTGGTGCTGGATGTGGAGTTCCTGAAGGAGCGTCGCGGCATCGCCAAGTTCACCGGTGTCGCCACCGTCGACGGTGAAGTGGTCTGTACTGCCGAACTGATGTGCGCCAAGCGCGAGGTATAACCGTGATCGATCAGACTGCCATCATCCACGACACCGCCATCGTCCATGAGTCTGCCGTCATCGGCAAAGGGGTTGAAATCGGCCCCTTCACCGTCATCGGCGCCGAGGTGGAAATCGGTGACAACACCTGGGTGAGCTCCCACGTGGTGATCAAGGGCCCGACCAAGATCGGTCGCGGCAACAAGATCTTCCAGCACACCTCCATCGGTGAGGATTGCCAGGACAAGAAGTACGCCGGCGAGCGCACCTTCCTCGAGATCGGCGACAACAACGTGTTTCGCGAGAACTGCACCGTGCACCGCGGCACCACTCAGGACCAGAGCCTGACCAAGGTGGGTAGCGGCAACCTGTTCATGGTCAACGTTCACGTGGCCCACGACTGCATCATCGGTGACAACTGCATCTTCGCCAACAACGCCACCCTGGCGGGCCATGTGCACATCGGTGACTTCGTGATCTTCGGCGGTCTGTCTGCCATTCACCAGTTCGGCCGCGTCGGCTCCCACGCCTTCGTCGGCGGCTGCGCTGCCCTGAACAAGGACGTGCCGCCCTACGTGATGGCCGCCGGCAACTACGCCAAGCCGTTCGGGGTCAACTCCGAAGGCCTGCGTCGTCGTGGCTTCAGCGCCGAGGCGATCTCTGCCGTCAAGCGCGCCTACAAGGAGATCTTCCGCTCCGGCAAGACCATTGAAGAGGTGTTGCCCGTGCTGAGCGAGATGGCCCAGAGCGAACCTGCCATCCAGCTCTATGTGGATTTCCTCAAGGACAACGAGCGCGGGATCATCCGTGCCTGATCCCATTCGCATCGGCATCGTCGCCGGAGAGACCTCCGGCGACATCCTGGCCGCAGGGCTGGTGCGCGAACTGCAAGCCCGCTACCCGGATGCGCAGTTCGAAGGGATCGCCGGGCCGCGGATGCAGGCTCTCGGTGTGAAGGCGCTGTTCGAGATGGAGGAGCTCTCCGTCATGGGCATCACCGAGGTGCTGGGCCGTCTGCCCCGCATCCTCCAGGTGCGCCGCGAACTGCTGCGCCACTTCATCGCCAATCCCCCCGACATCTTCGTCGGTGTGGATGCACCGGATTTCAATATCGGGGTGGAGCTGAAACTGCGCCGCGCCGGTATCAAGACGGTCCACTATGTCAGCCCCTCCGTCTGGGCCTGGCGTCAGGGCCGCATTCACAAGATCAAGGCCGCCACCGACATGGTGCTCGCCTTCCTGCCATTCGAGAAAGCCTTCTACGACCGTTTCGATGCCCCCTGTCGCTTCGTCGGCCACACCATGGCGGACGACATTCCGCTGGTGCCGGATCAAGGGGCGGTGCGCGAGGCCCTCGGCATCGATCCCGCCCGTCGCTGGCTGGCGGTGCTGCCGGGGAGTCGCACGGCGGAAGTGGGTTTCATGGCGCCGGTCTTCCTCGAGGCGTGCAAGCACCTGACGGTGCACAACCCGGATCTCGGTTTCATCGTGCCTCTGGTCAACCAGAAACGGCGCGAGCAGTTCCTCGCCATCAAGGCCGAGGTGGCCCCGGAGCTCGACATGGTGCTGCTGGACGGCCAGGGCCGCGAGGCCATGATTGCCGCCGACGTGGTGATGCTCGCCTCCGGCACCGCGGCCCTTGAGGCCATGCTGGTGAAAAAGCCCATGGTGGTGGGTTACAAGCTCAAACCCTTCAGCTACTTGCTGGCCCAGTGGCTGGTGAAGACGGATTATGTCTCCCTGCCGAACCTGCTGGCGGACAAGATGCTGGTGCCCGAGCTCATCCAGCACGAGTGCACCCCGGCCAACCTGGTGGAAGAGGTGAGCAAGCTGCTGGACCATGACAACAGCGAGCTCATCGCCACCTTCACCCGGTTGCACGAGAAGATCCGCTGCAATGCGGATGTGCAGGCAGCGGAAGCGGTTGCCGCGCTGCTGGAACGCTAGTGGGCTCTGCCTGTGTGTCAGGCGTGATGTTGTGCTGATACTGGCCCTGCGGGGCCGGTTTTGATTCAAGGCTATGAGATGACGATCGATATTCCCGAAGACAAGCTGATTGCCGGGGTGGACGAGGTGGGTCGCGGCCCCCTGGTGGGTGACGTGGTCACCGCCGCGGTGATCCTGGATCCTGCCAATCCCATCCTTGGCCTCGCCGATTCCAAGAAGCTCTCCGAGAAGAAGCGCCTTGCCCTGTTTGGCGAGATCAAAGAGAAGGCGCTGGCCTATGCCATCGGCCGCGCCAGCCCGGCGGAAATCGACGAGCTCAACATCCTGCACGCCACCATGCTGGCGATGCAGCGCGCCGTGGCGGGGCTCAAGGTGACGCCCGAGCTGGTCTTCATCGACGGCAACCGCTGCCCCAGATTGCCGATGGAGGCCCGCGCCGTGGTCAAGGGTGACAGCCTGGTGGCCGCCATCAGCGCCGCCTCCATCCTCGCCAAGGTGACCCGGGACGCCGAGATGACCGAGCTGGACAGCCGCCATCCCGAGTACGGTTTCGCCCGCCACAAGGGCTACCCGACGGCGGAGCACCTCGCCATTCTGGCCGAACGGGGTCCGCTGCCCGAATACCGGCAGAGCTTCAAGCCGGTGCGCCGCGCCCTGGGGATCGAATAACCGATGCCGATCTGTCTGAACGATTTCTGCTTGCGCAATGAGAGGGCGTGACCATGGCTGATCCCCGTTTCATCCACCTGAGGGTGCACTCCGACTTCTCCATGGTCGACGGCCTGCAGAAGATCGGTCCCATCGTCTCCGCTGCCGCCGCCAACAACATGCCGGCCCTGGCCCTGACGGACCAGATGAACATGTGCGGCCTGGTGCGCTTCTACGGCTCTGCCCACGGCAAGGGGATCAAGCCCCTGGTCGGGGCGGATTTCTGGGTGCAGAGCGACGAGCTTGGGGACGAGCAGTTTCGCCTCACCCTGCTCGCCATGGACAACGACGGCTACCAGAACATCACCCTGCTCATCTCCCGCGGCTATCAGCGCGGTCATGTGCAGGGGCGGCCCGTCATCGACAAGGCCTGGCTTGGCGAACATGCCAAGGGGGTGATCGTCCTCTCCGGCGGGCGCGAGGGGGATGTGGGCAAGTTCCTGCTCAAGGGCAACCGCCAGATGGTGGAGCATTGCCTCGCCTTCTACCAGACCCACTTCCCGGATGCCTACTACCTGGAGCTGCTGCGTACCGGCCGCCCGGACGAGGAAGTCTACCTGCACATGGCGGTGGCCATTGCCACCGAGTTCGAACTGCCGGTGGTGGCCACCAACGAGGTGGTGTTCCTCACTGCCGATGACTTCGATGCCCACGAGATCCGGGTCGCCATCCACGACGGCTACACCCTGATGGACAAGCGCCGACCGCGCCGCTACAGCCCCCAGCAGTACCTGCGCAGTCAGGAGGAGATGGCGGAGCTGTTTGCCGACATCCCGGAAGCCCTGGAAAACACGGTGGAGATCGCCAAGCGCTGCAACGTGACGGTGCGCCTTGGCGAGTATTTCCTGCCCAACTTCCCCACCGGCGACATGACCACCGAGGACTTCCTGGTCATGAAGTCGAAGGAAGGGCTGGAGGAGCGGCTGGCCTTCCTGTTCCCGGATCCGGCGGTGCGGGCCGAGCGTCGTCCCGAGTATGACGAGCGTCTCGACATCGAGCTCAAAGTGATCAACCAGATGGGCTTCCCGGGTTACTTCCTCATCGTGATGGAGTTTATCCAGTGGTCCAAGGACAACGGCATCCCCGTTGGTCCGGGCCGGGGCTCGGGGGCGGGGTCGCTGGTGGCCTACGCCCTCAAGATCACCGATCTCGATCCGCTGGAATTTGACCTGCTGTTCGAACGTTTCCTGAACCCCGAGCGGGTCTCCATGCCCGACTTCGACGTCGACTTCTGTATGGACAGGCGCGACGAGGTGATCGATCACGTCTCCGAGATGTATGGCCGGGAGGCGGTGTCCCAGATCATCACCTTCGGCAGCATGGC
The DNA here is from genome assembly GCF_040908115.1 of Aeromonas sp. R7-1. Classification (NCBI taxonomy): domain Bacteria; kingdom Pseudomonadati; phylum Pseudomonadota; class Gammaproteobacteria; order Aeromonadales; family Aeromonadaceae; genus Aeromonas; species Aeromonas sp. R7-1. The sequence continues at coordinate 66,641 of NZ_JBFODD010000050.1, forward strand.
GGCCAAGGCGGTGGTGCGGGACGTGGGCCGGGTGCTGGGCCACGCCTACGGTTTCGTGGATCGCATCTCCAAGCTGATTCCGCCGGATCCGGGCATGACCCTCGCCAAGGCGTTCGAAGCCGAGCCCAAGTTGCCGGAGCTCTACGAGCAGGACGAGGAGGTCAAGGACCTCATCGACATGGCCCGCCGCCTGGAAGGGGTGGTGCGCAACGCCGGCAAGCACGCCGGTGGCGTGGTGATCGCGCCCACCAAGATCACCGACTTCGCGCCGCTCTATTGCGACGACGAGGGGCATCACCCGGTCACCCAGTTCGACAAGAACGACGTGGAGTACGCCGGGCTGGTGAAGTTCGACTTCCTGGGGCTGCGCACCCTCACCATCATCGACTGGGCCCTTGGCATGATAAACCCCCGTCTTGCCAAAGAGGGCAAGCCGCCGGTGGACATCGCCGCCATCCCCATCGATGACAAGAAGTCGTTCGCCCTCTTGCAGCGTTTCGAGACCACGGCGGTGTTCCAGCTCGAATCCCGCGGCATGAAGGACCTCATCAAGCGCCTGCAGCCCGACTGCTTCGAAGACATGATCGCGCTGGTGGCCCTGTTCCGTCCGGGCCCGCTCCAGTCGGGCATGGTGGACAACTTCATCGAGCGCAAGCACGGCAAGGAGGCCATCTCCTACCCGGACGAGAAGTGGCAGCACGAGAGCCTCAAACCCATACTCGAGCCCACCTACGGCATCATCCTCTACCAGGAGCAGGTGATGCAGATCGCCCAGACCCTGGCGGGGTATACCCTGGGTGGCGCGGACATGCTGCGTCGGGCCATGGGCAAGAAAAAACCCGAAGAGATGGCCAAGCAGCGGGCGGGCTTCGAGGAGGGGGCGGTCAAGAACGGCGTCGACGGCGAACTGGCGATGAAGATCTTCGATCTGGTGGAGAAGTTTGCGGGCTACGGCTTCAACAAGTCCCACTCCGCTGCCTATGCGCTGGTCTCTTACCAGACCCTCTGGCTCAAGACCCACTTCCCGGCGGAGTTCATGGCGGCGGTCATGACCGCGGACATGGACAACACCGACAAGATAGTGACCCTGGTGGACGAGTGTCAGCGCATGGGGCTGACCGTGATCCCGCCGGACGTCAACACCGGTCGCTACCGCTTCAGCGTCAACGAGGACGGCCACATCGTCTACGGCATCGGCGCGGTGAAGGGAGTAGGGGAAGGGCCCATCGAGGCGATCCTGGACGCGCGGGATCGGGACGGTCCATTCCGCGACCTGTTCGATTTCTGCAACCGGGTCGACATCAAGAAGCTCAACAAACGGGTGATGGAGAAGCTCATCCTCTCCGGCGCCATGGACAGGCTCGGCCCCCACCGCGCCGCCCTGATGGCGACCCTGGAGGAGGCGATGCGCGCCGCCGAGCAGCACGCCAAGGCCCAGGCGGTGGGGCAGGTCGACATGTTCGGCGTGCTCACGGAGGAGATCGACGACGTCAAGAAGGCGTTCGCCAACGTGCCGCACTGGCCTGACAAGGTGTGGCTGGAAGGGGAACGCGAGACCCTCGGGCTCTACCTCACCGGTCACCCCATCAACCAGTACAGCAGCGAGCTGCGGCGCTACACCTCGGGTCGGCTGTGCGATCTGCATCCCACCTCCCGGGACACGGTGACCACGGCGGCGGGGTTGGTGATCGCGGCGCGCAGCATGGTGACCAAGCGCGGCAACAAGATGGGGATCTTCACCCTGGACGACAGATCCGGCCGTCTGGATGTGACCCTTTTCAGTGAAGCGCTGGAAAAATACGAAGAATTGATGCAAAAAGACCGTATTTTAGTGGTTTCTGGACAGGTCAGCTTTGATGACTTCTCCGGTGGCCTTAAAATGTCGGCCCGCGAGTTGCTGGATATCAACGATGCGAGGGAGCGTTTTGCCAGGGCAATCCGCATCTCCCTTGATGAACAACGCATTGACGAGCGCTTTTTCCCGCGTTTGTGCGAGATTTTGGAGCCCGCCCGTGCCGGAGTCTGTCCGGTTCAGGTAAACTATCGTCGCCCCGGTTCCCGGGTGCGATTGACGCTCGGTACCGAGTGGCGGGTGACGCCCACCGATCAACTGATAGATGACTTGCGAGTCCTGCTTGGACGAGAGCGGGTTGAATTGGTTTTTGATTAGAGGATCTATTGTCCCTATGAGTCTTTTTCTGGATTTTGAACAGCCGATCGCCGAGTTGCAGGCACAGATCGATGAACTGCGCCATGTGAGCGAGCACAACAGTGCCGTGGATCTCAGCGAAGACATTCGCCGGCTGGAGAAGAAAAACGAAGAGCTGACCAAGAAGATCTTCGGCGATCTGGGTGCCTGGCAGGTATCCCAGATGGCACGTCATCCCCAGCGCCCCTACACCCTCGACTACATCGAGCAGATCTTCACCGATTTCGACGAGCTGGCCGGGGATCGCGCCTATGCCGATGACAAGGCCATCGTCGGCGGCATCGCCCGTCTCGACGGCGAGCCAGTGATGGTCATCGGTCACCAGAAGGGGCGCGAGACCAAGGAGAAGATCAAGCGCAACTTCGGCATGCCGCGTCCGGAAGGGTACCGCAAGGCCCTGCGCCTGATGGAGATGGCCGAGCGCTTCAAGATGCCGATCATCACCTTCATCGACACCCCGGGTGCCTACCCCGGTGTCGGTGCCGAGGAGCGTGGCCAGTCCGAAGCCATCGCCCGCAACCTGAAAGTCATGGCCGGCCTGACCGTGCCGGTGGTCTGCACCGTGATCGGTGAAGGCGGCTCCGGCGGCGCTCTCGCCATCGGCGTGGGCGATCGGGTCAACATGCTGCAGTACTCCACCTACTCCGTCATCTCCCCGGAAGGGTGCGCCTCCATCCTCTGGAAGAGCGCCGAGAAGGCCTCGGTGGCGGCGGATGCCATGGGCATTACCGCCCAGCGCCTGAAGGAGCTGAAGCTCATCGACAACATCGTCGAGGAGCCCCTCGGCGGTGCCCACCGCGACGTGGAGAAGATGGCCAAGCACCTGAAAGCGCGCATCAAGCAGGATCTGGATGCCCTGCGCCCCCTCGACAGCGAGCAGCTGCTGGAGCAGCGCTACCAGCGCCTGCTGGGTTACGGCTACTGCTGATCTGCCGCTTCCAATAAAAAGTCCCCGCATGCGGGGACTTTTTTTATGGGCGACGTTTGTGGGGGGACGCCGGGGGCGGGTCTCAGGGGGCGGTCAGCGCCCGGTGCATGGGGGCGGAAGCACCCCCTCCGGCAGGGCTCAGGGCCCGCCACTCCCGCCACAACAGCCAGCACAGGGGGGGCGTCAGCAGCAGCACGGTGGCGGGCTGGGCCATCAAGACCCCGTCGCGCCCCCACCAGAGGGGCAGCAGGAAGATGAGGGGCAGCAGCAGCGCCGTCTTGGCCACGGAGATGACGAGGGCCTGGCGGGTGCGGGCCATGGCCTGCAACAGCACGATGCCGAACATGACGATTCCCTCCAGGGGCAGGGCAGCGAGGTTGAGGGTCAGGCTGCTGATGGCGGCGGCGAGCAGCTCTGCGTCCTGATCCCCGGTGTAGAGCATGGCGACCGGCTGCGGCAGCAGCTGGACAATCAGCCAGACCCCCAGGCCATAGACCAGGGTGATCTTGAGACCCATCGCCATCAGGAACTGGAGGTCGCGATGGCGCCCGGCCCCGGCTGCCTGGCTCACCAGAGGCTGGATGCCAAACGCCAGTCCCTGCAGGATGACGATGAAGACCGCCTCCGTGTACCCCGCCACGGTGAAGCCCGCCAGATCCTTGACCGTGCCGTGCACCATCAGCTGGCTGTTGTGCAGCAGCAACAGCAGCCCCAGATTGAACTGGGCGATGAGGCTCGGCAGCCCGGTGAAGAGCAGGCCGGGCATGGCCGGGAAGCGGGGCACCAGCTGGCGCCAGGTCAGCCGCAACCGGGCGTGGCGGGTGAAGAAGTACCCCAGGCCGAGCAGGCTGACCATGGCCTCCGAGAGGAGGGTGGCCTGGGCCGTGCCGGTGAGGCCGAGCCCGAGCCGGCCCACCATGATGTAGTTGAGCAGGATGTTGAGGAGGGCGCCGCCGCTCACCAGTACCATGGCGAGGCGAGGGCGGCCGTCGTTGCGAAGCAGGTAGGGCACCGCCAGGTTGCTGGCGAGCAGCAGGGTGCCACCGCCAATCCAGGTGAGGTAGTCGCTGGCCTGCTGCCAGGTGTCGGTGCCGGGGGGCATTCCCAGGGCCTGCAGGATATCGGTGTGCCAGTGGTGCAGCAGCAGCGGCGCTACCGTGCCCAGGATCAGCAGCAGCCAGAGGGCGCTGACCAGAGCCTGGCGGGCCAGAGCGAGGTTCCTGGCGCCCTGCTGGAAGGAGATGGCGGTGGCGGCCCCCATGGCGATCATGGCGGCGAGGCCGATGAGCACCATGATGACCGGATAGACCAGGTTGATGCCGGCAAGGCCGGCGGCCCCCACGTAGTGGCCGACGAAGATGCCGTCCACCAGGTAGTAGGCGCCGGAGACCAGCATGGCCATGACGGAGGGGAGGGCATAGCCCCAGAAACGGCGGGCCATGGCCCGTTGACGCAGGCGGAAGTAGGCGGACATATCTGTACTCGGGAAAAGGGCCGGAATCGAGCAGACAGTCTAGTTTCTTATGGATTAATTGATAATCAGGCTTTCATTTGATGAATTGCTGAATAAAGCTCATCAATCAACGGATCCTGTGATACTCCTTCAGCATGTCGATCAGGGCTCGCAGCCCTTGCCCCAGCTGGTGCCGGCCCGGATAGAAGAGGTTGAACCCGGCAAAGCTGGGGCTCCAGTCATCCAGCACGCTCACCAGCCGCCCCGATGCCAAGGCGTCGAACACCTCCCCTTCATGGCAGTAGGCAAGCCCGAGCCCCGCCTCGGCCGCCCCCAGGTAGAGCGCAGGCGTGCTGGTGGTGAGCGGGCCCGTCACTTCGATCTCCAGCAGTTCCCCCTCGGCGGCAAAGGCCCAGCGATAGTGGTGATGGGGCGTGAGCCGGTAGCCGATGCAGTCGTGCTGGCGCAGATCCGAGGGGTGGCGAGGGGTGCCACGCCGTGCCAGATAGTCGGGGGAGCCCACCACCAGATAGCGCTGCTGCGGGCCCAGGGGAACCGAGATCATCTCCTGGGGCAGCAGGTCGCCGTAGAAGAGGGCGGCGTCGTAGCCATCCTCGATGAGGCGGGGCATCAGCTCCAGCTCCTCCACCTCCACCTGCATGCGCGGGTAGCGCACCAGATAGTCGATGAGCACTGGGGCCAGCACTTCCTGGATGGCGGCTCGGGGGGCACAGAGCCTGAGCCTGCCCACGGGTTCGCCCGCGTGGCGCGTCAGCTCCGCCAGTGCCGCCTCCAGTTGCCCCAGGGTCGGCAGTACCTGGGCCAGCAGCCGTTCGCCTGCCTCGGTCGGCACCACGGCCCGGGTGCTGCGATTGAGCAGCCTGACGGCCAGGCGACTCTCCAGCCCTTTGAGGGCATGACTCAGGGCCGAGGCGGAGACCCCGAGCTCGAGGGCGGCCTTGCTGAAACTGCGGTGACGGGCGACGGCGGCAAACACGGCCAGCTCGGCGAGATCGGTGCGGGAGAGGGTCATGGTCGGTACGCAGAAAAGGGGCGGACACAAAGGGTACGCCATGGGGCGACGGGAGACAATCGGGGGGCAATGAGGGGGTTGTGACAAAATTGTTGCGCGTTTCAAGGGTGAGGTGGATCACATCCAAAAGTTTATATGTTAAAAAAAAATCGCAATATGGCGATTCAAGTGTGATCTGAAGCGACGGAAAGGCGATTCCAATCAAACTTTGGTTGATTAATTCAAAAAAATGCTGTGATTAATAGGGCCTTTTAACTAGAGTCATCTCATCGGATGAGGTGAGCGTTATCCCGTTGTTAACGAGCGAGCACGATCCCCTCTGTATTACGACTCCCCGCCCGTGTTTGTTGCAATCAGGTTGCCACAGGGAGTGGCGGCCGGATGGCCGGGGCGGAGGAACAAACAGGACGAATAGCTGGAGTTCCAGGGAAAGGAACCGGGCCCAGGCCCACTGACAAGTTAAGATCCCACTTTCCTTGATGACAGGAACACCCCTATGTCTGACATGAACATTGCAGTTGAAGGCAGCTTGAGCAAAGCCTCCTCCCGTGGCATCAACAAGGCCGACGTGGTCTGGATGCTGGGTCTGTACGGTACCGCCATCGGCGCCGGTGTCCTCTTCCTGCCGATCAATGCCGGTGTCGGTGGCCTGTGGCCGCTGGTCGCCATGCTGATCCTGGCCCTGCCGCTGACCTTCTTCGCCCACCGTGGCCTGACCCGCTTCGTGCTGTCCGGCTCCACCCGTGACGGCGACATCACCGAGGTGGTGGAAGAGCACTTCGGCAAGACCGCAGGCAAGTTCATCACCCTGCTCTACTTCTTCGCCATCTACCCCATCCTGCTGATGTACTCCGTGGCCATTACCAACACCGTCGAGAGCCTGATGGTGCACCAGCTGGGCATGACGGCACCTCCCCGTGCCATCCTCTCCCTGGTGCTGATCCTGGGCCTGATGGCGATCGTTCGCCTGGGCGGCCAGGTCATCGTCAAGGCGATGAGCGTGCTGGTCTTCCCGTTCGTGATCACCCTGATGGGCCTGGCGCTCTACCTGATCCCGCACTGGAACGGTGCCATCATCACCGAAGCCCCTGCGCTGGGTGAGGCCTTCAATGGTGACTTCATCAAGACCCTGTGGCTGGCCATCCCGGTGATGGTGTTCTCCTTCAACCACTCCCCGATCATCTCCTCCTTCGCGGTGGACAACAAAGGCCGCTACGGCGCCAACGCCGAGAAGAAGTGCAGCAACATCCTGCTGGGCGCCCACGTCATGATGGTGATGACGGTAATGTTCTTCGTGTTCAGCTGCGTGCTGAGCCTCTCCCCGGCTGACCTGGCGGCGGCCAAGGAGCAGAACATCTCCATCCTCTCCTACCTGGCCAACCACTTCGACAACCCGGTGATCGCCACCGTGGCACCGCTCATCGCCATGGTTGCCATCAGCAAGTCCTTCCTGGGTCACTACCTGGGTGCGCAAGAGGGCATGAACGGCCTGATGGCCAAGTCCCTGCGCGAGAAGGGCAAGAACGTCGACGTCAAGCAACTGAACAAGGTGACCGCGGTCTTCATGATCCTGACCACTTGGGCCGTGGCCACCATCAACCCGAGCATCCTCGGCATGATTGAAGATCTGGGCGGCCCCATCATCGCCATGCTGCTCTTCCTGATGCCGATGTACGCCATCGCCAAGGTACCGGCCATGCGCAAATATGCCGGCAACCTCAGCAACGGCTTCGTCACCCTCATCGGCCTCATCGCCATGTCCGGCATCATCTACAAGCTGATTGCCTGATGACAGCGTTCATCCCTGTGAGAAAGCCGCCCCCCGGGGCGGTTTTTTTATGGGCACAAATGCTTAACAAAGCGGTGGTGGCGGCCTAACATGGCGGGATGTTTTTCTAGACGGGACAACAGGATATGTCTGGGTTGAAAAAGGATCTCGGGCTCTGGCAGGGGATGGGGCTGCTCGCCACCTCCCTGCTCGGTACCGGGATCTTCGTGGTACCGGCCACCGCCGCCTCGCTGGCGGGAGGGGCGTCGCTGTGGGCCTGGTTGCTGCTGATTGCTCTGGTGCTGCCCATCGCCTTTACCTTCGCCCGCCTCGGGCGGCGTTATCCCCACGCGGGTGGCGCCCCCCATCTGATTGGCCTCGCCTTTGGCAACGGCGCCGAGCGCTTCTCTGCTTTCCTGTTTCTGGCGGTGCTGCCGGTGGGCCTGCCTGCCGCCCTCACCATCGCCGCCGGTTTCTGGCACGCCCTGTTCGACATGGGGGAGTGGACCCTCTGGGGCATCCAGCTGCTCACCCTGCTCGGGGTCTTTCTGCTGGGGCTGCGGGGAGCGCGCTCCTCCGGCAATCTGCAACTGCTCATTGCCCTGGCCATTCTGGGGCTCACCCTGCTTATCTGGGTCAAGGGGGATCTCAGCTGGCGCGATGCCGCCCAGCCTCTGCCAACGGCGAGCGAGTGGCCCGCCATGGGTTCGGCGCTGGCGGTGATGTTCTGGTGTTTCGTGGGGCTCGAGGCCTTCGCCCACATGGGGGAGGAGTTCAAGCGGCCGGAGCGGGACTACCCCCTTGCCCTGCTGGGGGGCGTGCTGCTGGCGGGGCTCATCTACTGGGTACACTCCCTGGTGGTGCTCAAATATGACCTCTACGGGGACGAGGCGACCAATGCCACCGCCATTCCGGCCCTGCTCTCCCTGCTGTTCGGCCCCACCGCCAAGTGGCTGGTGGCGGTGCTGGGCTATCTCTCCTGCTTCGCCAGCATCAACATCTACCTGCAAGGTTTTGCGCGCCTTATCTGGAGCATGGCGCGGGAGGGCAAACTGCCGGTCTCCCTCTCTCGCCTCTCGGCCCGGGGCGCTCCCCTGCATGCCCTTGCCTGGGTGCTCGCCATCTGTTTCGTCTCCATCACCCTGATCCTCTGGCTGCGTCTGCCCCTCGATGCGTTGATCCGCTACGCCAACGGCAACTTCGTGCTGGTCTATCTGCTCTGCATGGCGGCCGGCTGGCGCTTGTTGTCGGGGACCGGCAAGGGGCTGGCGGGCCTCAGCGTGCTGCTCTGTGCCCTGGTGCTGCTGGCCCTCGCCACCCAGGTGCTCTATGCCGTCGTGCTGAGCCTGGGGTATGGCGGCTTCTCCCTGTGGCGGCGCAGACGCCGCCGCTCGGCGTCCGATGAGGGTGTCTGCGCCATCAAGTAACTCCCGAAAAAAAGCCCCGCAGTGCGGGGCTTGTTGTTGCGGGTCACAGGCTGGCGGGCAGGTCGCTGCGTAAGATGGCGTAGTGGCGCAGGGAGATGAAGCCATCCCCCTTGCGCTCGCACTCCCGCGCCGTTCCCTCGTAGTGAAAACCGGCCCGCTCCAGCAGGCGGGCGGAGGGGTGGTTGGGCTCCTCCACCACCGCCATAAGCCGGTGCAGGTCGGTGGTGCGGTAAGTGAGCGGGAGCCAGAGTTGCAGCGCTGCGCTCATTACCCCCTTGCCCCAGTGTTCGGGATAGAGCCAGTAGCCCAGCTCGGCACACCGGTGAGTCGGGTCGGCATCGTTGTAGCCGATGGCCCCCAGCGGTTCGCCCGTGTGCCGGTCGCGAATGAGGTGCCAGGCGCCACGGCCGGTGCGGGTCAGCTCGGCATACCAATCCATCTGTGCCCGGCATGCCGCCAGGCTGTCGTAGCTGACGCCGTAGTAGGCGACGACCCGGGGATCGGAGAGGCCGCGATAGATGTGAGGCAGGTCGGTGTCGCTGACGGGATCCAGCCTGATGTGGGGTGGTGCTGATGTCATGATGACTCCTTGCGGCCAGCCGTGGCTGGCCGCGTGTGTTGCGTAACAAGAGATGGATGATCCGGGCTGGCGTCAGGCAAACCCGAGCCGCTCGGCAAGGCGCGCCAGCTCGTCACGCCACTGCTGCTGCAGGCGCGGGGTCTGGTGCCTGGGCTTGCGGGCCAGATCGGCGGCGAGCAGGGCATCGAGCTCATACCAGCGCGCCAGCAGCGCCTCTTCGTCATCCCCCGTGGCGGCCGAGGCCTGCGGGTCACCTGATCGAGCCGGGCTGCCCGCCTGCGGCAAGGGGGCATCGCCCAGGAGCTCGGCATAGGCCCGCTCGGCACTGTGGGCCTCCTGGATGTGCCCGTCCTGTATCAGCCAGAAGCGGTTGCAACTGCGCTCGATCAGCTCCCGGTCGTGGGAGACCAGCAGCACGCCCCCGGGGAAGGCCGCAATGGCGTCGGCCAGCTCCTCCTTGCCCGCCAGATCCAGGTGATTGGTGGGTTCGTCGAGCCAGAGCATGTGGTGGCTGCCGAGGGACAGGGCGAGGAACAGCAACCGTGCCCGCTCGCCCCCGCTCAGGGTGTGCACCTGCTGGCCGTGGCGGGCATAGGGGAAGCCCGCCCGGATCAGCGCCTGTCGCCGCGTCACCTCAGGCAGAGGGGCCAGGGGGTACAGCGCGTCGCTCAGGGTGGCGTCGTCAGCGAGCTGCTGCAGGGACTGATCGTAATAGGCGATGCTCGCGCCGGGGTGGCAGTACCAGCCCGCCTGCGGACTCTGCATGGTCAGTTCGCGCCAGCACTGGCGCAGCAGGGAGGACTTGCCGGTGCCGTTGGCACCGAGCAGGGCAACCCTGTCCCCGGCCCGCAGCCAGAGTCCCTCGGCACGCAGCAGCGGCGGCAGTGCCGGTGCCGGCGATACATCGAGGGCCTCCAGTCGCAGCAGGGTGTCGGCAGGCAGGCTCACTCCGCGCAGCTCGAGCCGCCAGGGGGCCAGCGCCGCCACCTGGCTCTGCTCCTCCTGCAGGCGGGCGATGCGTTTTTCCATGGACTTGGCCTGGCGCACCAGCTTCTCGTTGTCATGCTCCCGCCCCCAGATGGCGAGGCGCTTGCTGCTGGCGCTCAGGCGGTCTATCTCCTTTTGCTCGTCCGCCCGGCGCAGGCGGGCCTGCTCATCCTCGGCAGCCAGCGCCGCCCTGGCCTGGCTGCAGGGCAGGGCGAAGCGGTGCAACTGGCCGTCTCGCAGGATCAGGGTCTGAGCCGTGACGCGGTCCAGCAGGCGAGCGTCGTGGGAAACCAGCACGAAGGCGCCGCGCCAGCCCAGCAGAAACTGCTCGAGCCAGAGCAAGGCGGGCAAGTCCAGGTGGTTGCTGGGCTCATCGAGCAGCAGCAGGTTGGGTTGGCGCAGCAGGGCGCGGCCTATCTGCAGCCGGCTGTGCTGGCCACCGCTCAGTGCACTGACCGGCAGCGTGGCCTGGGCCTCCAGCTGCAGTTCGGCCAGCAGCTTGTCCACCTGCCATTCGGCGGCGGGATCGTTGCCCAGGGCATCCAGCAGCACGGCGCGGGTGCTGAGGGTGGAAAGCCCGGCGGGCAGTTGCTGGGCCACGAACTCGCAGCGGCAGGCGGCGGCCTGCACGACCCGGCCGGCCTGGGGCGTGCGCTCGCCCGCCAGCAGCGCGAGCAATGTGCTCTTGCCGCAGCCGTTGGCGCCAATCAGGCCGAGCCGGTCGCCTGCGCGAATGCCGAGTTCGAGATGGTCAAATAAGGGAAGGTGCCCCGCACTCATCTGCAGGGAATGGGTACTCATCAGGGTTGTCATGCTCTTGCTCTCTTAAATCGCGGGATGGGAAATCCCTGTCATCAGGAGCGCTGGCGACAACGGCAGAGTCGAGAAAGGTCTCGGTATGGAAGGGAGTCGGCTTTGCTCGAACCCGCTATCGCAGCGCGATGGTATGCAGGCAAGAGCACTTGAATGTGCCGAACAGGCGAGCCGAGAACATCGGACACGCTTGGATAACCATTTTTTACCTCCTTGTGTTTCGTTATGGCAGGGTGCGGCGATTATAGGCACAGAAAAAAACAGGCGTCCATCCGCCCTGTGGGGGGGCGTGGGCACCGCATCGGTAGGTGCGGGGTAAAAAACGCCCCGTGATACGGGGCGTGGGGGGTCAGTCGCGGGGAGTCTTGAGGGCCTCAATCACATCGTCACTGGGGGCCAGCCCCTCCACGTGGTTGAAGCTCTCCAGCCCCTCCTGGGGATTGATGGTGAGGGCGTCGGCGCTCAGGTAGCTGCCGCTGCCGGCGCTCTCCACCACGACGATGACTTCAGGCTGCTTGTCGCCGTTGAGATCCAGCAACTTGATCTCCTTGATACTGCCATCGCGCGGCAGCACCTTGCCGTCGATGAACTGATCCAGCGGATACTGGGGGTTGGCGCCGGAGTAGAGGCGCACGTCGTAGCTGCCGGTGGAGGCGGGCTCGCCGCGCCCTTCGCTGACGGTCACCACCTGGCCGGAGGGGAGCGTCAGCTGCTTGAAGAAGCCGTCCGCCGCCTGGCTGGCGAGGGGCAGGGTGAGCAGGCCGAGAGTAAGGAATAAGGCTTTCATGGAGAGGACCCTTGTTGCTGCTTGTGTGTCTGTGACGGGCAGGGGACGCTTGCCTGCCACGTCGGAAGCGGGCAGGGGGCCGCTGGTCGGCCGCCCCCTGCCCGGGTTGTCATCACCATATCTTGACCCGTTTGGCCGGGTCCAGATAGAGCTTGTCGCCGGGCTGGATCTTGAATGCCTCGTAGAAGGCGGGGATGTTCGGTACCACGCCGTTGACCCGGTATTCCGGCGGCGAGTGGGGATCCGAGGCGAGCAGCATCTGCATCAGCTCGGGGCGATACATGCCCTTCCACACCTGGGCCCAGCCGAGGAAGAAGCGCTGCTCGCCGGTAAAACCGTCCAGCACCGGGGCCTCCTTGCCATCCAGGGAGAGCAGGTAGGCCTTGTGGGCGATGGTGAGGCCGCCGAGATCGCCGATGTTCTCCCCCAGGGTAAACTGGCCGTTGACGTACTGGCCCTTGATGGGCTCGAAGCGGTTGTACTGGGCCACCAGCCGGCTGGTGCGGAAGCGAAACTCCTTGAGATCCGCCGGCGTCCACCAGTCGCGCATCACGCCGTCACCGTCGGATTTGGCCCCCTGATCATCAAAACCGTGGCCCATCTCGTGGCCGATCACCCCGCCGATGGCGCCGTAGTTGACCGCATCGTCCGCCGTCATGTCGAAGAAGGGGGGCTGCAAAATGGCGGCCGGGAAGACTATCTCGTTGTTGCTCGGGTTGTAGTAGGCGTTCACCGTCTGGGGTGACATGTGCCACTCGTCCCGATCGACCGGCTTGCCGAGGCGAGCCAGGTTGTCGGCGTATTCGAAGGCGCGGGCCCGCTGCAGGTTGCCCACCAGATCGTCGGGGCGAATGGTGATGGCGCTGTAGTCCTTCCACTTGTCCGGGTAGCCGATCTTGGGTCTGAACTTGGCGAGCTTCTCGAGGGCCTGGGTCTTGGTGGCCGGGGACATCCAGTCCAGCTCCTGGATGCTCTGGCCGTAGGCGGTGCGCAGGTTCTCCACCAGCTGCTCCATACGGGCCTTGGCCGCAGGCGGGAAGTAGCGCTCGACATAGAGCTTGCCCACCGCCTCCCCAAGGTTGTTGTCCAGTACCCCGAGGGCCCGCTCCCAGGGGGCGCGCTGCTTGGGCGTGCCGCTAAGAGCGGTGCCGAAGAAGGCAAAATTCTGGGCATCGGTCTGGCTGTCGAGGTAGGGGGCGTAATCGGTGATGAGCTGCCACTTGAGGTAGGCCTGCCAGTCAGCGACCGGGGTCTGCTGCATCACCTCGTTCAGGGCCGAGAGGTAGGTGGGCTGGCCGATGACCAGGCTCTGCTGCCCCGCAAGGCCGGCCTGGGCCAGGTAGGTGTCCCAGTCGATGGCGGGGGCGAGGCGCCCCAGCTCGCTCACCGGCCCCTTGTTGTAGTTCTTCTCTCTGTCTCGCAGGGCCACGTTGTCCCACTGGATCTGGGCGAGCCTGGTCTCGAGGGCCAGGATGCGTTTCGCCTTGGCCTGGGCATCCGTCTCACCGAAGCGGCTCAGCATGGCGGCGATGTGTTGCTCGTACTTGTGCAGCAGCGCCTGGCTGTTGGGGTCGCGCTTGAGGTAGTAGTCCCGATCCGGCAGGCCGAGGCCGGCCTGGTAGAGGTAGACGGCATAGCTGTCAGGGGCCTTGGCGTCGGCGTCTATCCAGAAACCGAAGGGGGAGCCGCCACCGGTGCGGGCGCTCTGGGCGAAGGCCCGGGCGAGATCCTGCGGTGTGCTGATCTGCTCTATCTCGCTCAGCATTGGCAGCAGGGGCGTGGTGCCCTTGGCGTTGCGGGCGGCCTGATCCAGATAGCTCTGGTAGAGGTCGTGGATCTGCTGGGCCGGGGTGCCGGCGGCGGCTTTGCCATCCAGCCCCTCCACCAGCACCCGCACGTCCGCCAGGGATTTGTCCCGCAGCAGGTAGAAGGCGCCGTCGGCGGGCCTGTCATCGGGGATCTTGGCCGTGGCGAGCCAGTGGCCGTTCACGTAGCGGAAGAAGTCGTCACCAGGCTTGACGCTGGTGTCCATGTTGGCCAGCGCAAGGCCGGAGTGTTTGTCCGGTTGGCTCGGTGCCTGACTGCAACCGGCCAGCAGGGCCAGCCCGACGAGGGTGGCCAGGATGTGTTTCTTGTTGTTCATTATGGTTTTATTCCAATTCGGGTTATATGGCTTCCTTGCCCACGCAGGGAGCGATTCACTCTAGCAGCCGGGTTAGCGCTTGATAAGCCCGACTCTGCTAAGATCGGCCTGGTCGTATTGGGGAAGCCTATGATTTCTCGTATTTATTCTCGTTTTTGTCAGACCCTGCCCGCGCCGGAAGGTTCCCGCGGTCTGCTGGTGGCTTTCAGCGGCGGGCTCGACTCCACCGTCTTGCTGGTGCTGGCGGCCCGTTTTGCCCGCGCCCACGGCCTCGCCCTGAACGCCCTGCACGTTCATCACGGCCTGAGCCCACATGCCGACGACTGGGTGGCTCACTGCGAAGGGGTGTGCCGGCAACTGGCGGTGCCCCTCATCGTGGAGCGGGTGCAGCTCTGTCGAGGCAACGGGGAGAGCCTGGAGGCCCAGGCGCGGGCGGCGCGTTATGAGCGACTCGCCGCCCACCTGGAGGAAGGGGAGTGGCTGCTCACCGCTCACCATCAGGACGATCAGCTGGAGACCCTGCTGCTGGCGCTCAAGCGGGGTGCCGGTCTGCGCGGGCTGGCGGGCATGGTGGCGAGCCAGCCTTTTGCCGCAGGCCATCTGTTGCGCCCCTTGCTCGACATGAGCCGGGCCGAGCTGGCGGAAGCCGCGCAGTCACTTCCTTATGGCTGGGTAGAGGATGAGAGCAACGAGGACCCGAGCTATGACCGCAACTTCCTGCGCCAGCAGATCATCCCCCTGCTCAAGGACCGCTGGCCCGCCATGGCCCGGACGACGGCGCGCACCATGGCCCTGTGCGCCGAGCAGGAGGCGCTTATCAGCGAGCTGGCCGAGGCGGACTGGCAGGCGGTGGGTGAGGGAGAAGGGCTGCGCATTGACGGACTCCTCTCCCTCTCCCCCGTGCGGCGCAACAACCTGCTGCGCCACTGGATCCGCCGTCAGGGGGGAGAGATGCCCTCCCGCGAGCTGCTGGGCCTGCTGTGGCAGGAGGTGGCGCTGGCGCGCGATGACGCCAACCCCAGGTTGAGCCTGCAAGGGTTGGCGTGTCGCCGCTATCAGGGGCGCCTCTACCTGGTGGCGCCGGATCTCGCCCCCCGCGAGGAGGTGCTGCCCATCGGGATGGAAGAGACGCTCACTCTGCCGGACGGGCTCGGGCAGTTCAGGCTCTGGAGAACGGATGGCGAAGGGTTGCGGACACCGAGGGGGGACGAGCCGCTCTCGGTGCGTTTTCAGGTCGCCCCCGGCGTCATGCTGAAACCGGTGGGGCGGGTGGGCAGCCGGCGGCTCAAGAAGCTGCTGCAAGAGTACGGGGTGCCCTCCTGGCAGCGGGGGCGCATTCCCATCCTCTACTACGGTGAACAGGTGGCACTGGTGGCCGGGCTCTTTGTCTGCGACGGATTTCTGGCGCCAGAAGAGGGGATGGCGTGGGAGTGGCGGCCCACCGTCATCACGGATACGGAGTGACATCGCAGAGTGACAGGGGGCCGGGAGGTGAAGGGTGATGCCCTATTCGGGCAGGCCGGAGCCCCCGGCTTTCTTGCGGGCGTAAAGATGAGTATCGGCCATCTCGTAGAGGCGCTGCACATCCATGCCCGACTGCCAGCTGGCGGCTCCCAGGCTGCACCCCACCGAGAAGGCGCTGAGCTCCTTGTGGCTGTGGAGCACATGTTGCAACCGCAGCCAGACCGGGCGCCAGGCCTCGGGGTCCGCGGGTTGCAGCAGCAGGGCAAACTCGTCCCCGCCGAGGCGAAACGCCTGATCCGTCCCGCGAATGCACCCCTGCAGCAACTGGGCGAAGCGGCTTAGCACCAGGTCGCCCACCGGGTGGCCCCAGGTGTCATTGACCTGCTTGAATCTGTCGAGATCCAGCAGCACCAGCACCAGGCCATGGGGTTCCCGGCTGTGTTGCTCCACCGCACGGCCAATGGCCTCGTCGAAGTAGGCGCGATTGCCAAGTCCGGTCAGGTGGTCGAGCCGCACCTGCTGCTCCAGCCGATCCAGCCGCAGATAGAGGGGCAGGGGGAGGCTGAACAGCTGATGATATTGCTCAAGCAACCGCCTCTGGCCGTCGCTCAGAGGGTGCTCCAGCTCGTAGTGCAACTGGCCGAGCAACTGCTCGTGTCGTCCCCGCAGCTCGAAGCGATAGGCATGCAGGGTCAGCCTGGCCTGGGGCGGGTGCGAGATGAGAGGATGGGGCTGGCCACAGTCGAACTGGAGCGAGTGGATCCGGACAATGTTTGCCACCCGCTCGGCAAAGATTGCCAGCAGGGCGTCAAGATCCCGTTGCCCCAGCAACTGCTCTATCTGCTGATAGCGGTCCTGCCCGGTCAAGGGCGCAAGCCGCTCCATCTGCTGTACCCACTGCTCTATGCCATGTCCGAAGCCGTTCAATGACGATGTGTTTTCCACGTTACAGCCCTTACACCTCTCCATTCATTGCGCAGGCTCTTGCAAGCCCTGTGCCTAAAATATGTCCGATGAAAAACAAGGGGGCTGGCTAGGCTTAACGGGATGAAACGGGAGGGGAAATCCCTGCCGCTGAGCGAGTGGCGTGCCATATGGGGAGCGGGCGCTGTGCTTGCTGTGTCAGGGAAGAGGGCGCCGGGCAGATGAAGGAGAGGGATGGGTGTACGCCGATGTGTTGATCCTGCTGATCTTCGCCGTTGTGCTGGTGGCCATTTTCCGGCGCCTCGGCCAGCCGGTGATCCTTGCCTATCTGTTTGCCGGCATGCTGCTCGGCCCCCACGGCGTGGCCATCGTCACGGGTCAGGCCATGATGCAGACCATAGGGGAGCTTGGCATCGTGTTCCTGATGTTCTCCCTCGGGCTCGAGTTCTCCCTGCCGCGTCTGCTCGCCATGCGCAAGCTGGTGCTGGGGGTCGGCAGCCTGCAGGTGCTGCTCACCTCACTGCTGTTTTTCGGGCTCGGCTGGTGGTGGGGGCTGAGCCTGGCCCAGGCGCTGGTGGTGTCAGGCACCCTGGCGCTCTCCTCCACCGCCGTGGTGATCAAGCAGCTCGGCGAGCTCAAGCAGCTCCATACCCGGCGAGCCCAGCTCGGGGTGAGCGTGCTGCTGTTCCAGGATCTTGCCGTGGTGCCCCTGCTGGTGATGATCCCCATCCTGGCCCAGCCCGAGGTGCAGGGCAGCGCCCTGCTGGCGGAGGTCGCCTGGGCCTCCCTCAAGGGGTTGTTTGCGCTCTCCGTGCTACTGGCGGTGGGGAAGTGGCTGCTGCCCATGCTGTTTTTCGAGGTGGCGCGCGCACGTTCAGATGAACTCTTCGTACTGAGTGCCCTGCTGGTGGCATTGCTGGCGGCCTCCCTGACCCAGTGGATGGGGCTCTCCATGGCGCTCGGTGCCTTTCTGGCGGGCATGATGCTGGGGGAGTCCCACTATCGTCATCAGCTCGAGGTGGACATCAAGCCGTTTCGCGACGTGTTGATGGGGCTCTTCTTCATTACCATCGGCATGACCATGGACTGGGCGCTGGTGGCGGACGCCTGGTGGCAGGTGCTGGCCTGTGTGACGGGGCTCATCCTGTGCAAGTCGCTGCTCATATTGCTGGCGGGCCGCCTGATGGGGGAGCGCAAGCGCGACGCCATGGCCGCCGGCATCATGTTGAGCCAGGTCGGGGAGTTCGGTTTTGTGCTGCTGGCGCTGGCGAGTCATCACGGCTTGCTGGATCACCAGCTGGTCTCTCTGCTCATCGGCATCGGTGTCATCTCCATCGCCCTCACCCCCTGGCTGGTGTTGCGGGCGCTGGGACTTGCCCACTCCCTCACCGACAGTGCCCTGCTCTCTCGCGCCGAGGTGGCCCAGTCGGGCCTGAGCAAACACCAGCACGTCATCATCGCCGGGTTCGGACGCACCGGCCAAACCTGTGCCCGCTTTCTCAAGCTCGAAGAGATCCCCTTCCTGGCCCTGGATCTCGATCCCGAGCGGGTGAGCGAGGCGAAGCTCGCGGGGGAGCAGGTGGCGTTCGGCGATGCCAGCCGGCGCGACATCCTGCTGGCGGCCGGTCTGCTGCGGGCGCGGCTGGTGATCATCACCTTCGACGATCGCAAGCGGGTCGATGCCATGCTGACGCTGATCCGGGAGCTGGCGGGGGAGATCAAGGTGCTGGTGCGTACCCGGGATGACAGCTTCCTTGAACACTACAAGCAGGCCGGCGCCTTCGAGGTGATCCCCGAATCCCAGGAGGGAGCCCTGATGCTGGTCTCCCACCTGCTGCTCAACTGCGACATACCCATCGGCCGGGTGATCCGGCGCATGGAGCACGAGCGCAGCAGCCAGTATCGCTTTTTGCACGGTTTCTACTGGGGCGGCAAGAGTGCGGGCAATCTGGAAACGGATCAACTGCTCGAGCGGCTGCATCCCGTGCTGCTGCACGACCAGGCCTGGGCGGTGGGACACAGGGTACAGGATCTCGCCCTGGGAGAGGTGCGCATCAAGGCGATTCATCGCGGGGAGCGCAGCCTGGATCCCAGGCGCGAGCTGGTACTGGCGGCGGGCGATACCCTGGTGCTTTTCGGCACGGCCGTGGCCATGGAACAGGCGGAGCAGCGCCTGCTGGAGGGACGCTAGGATCTCCTTGCCATGGGATAAGGCCCCTCAGGCCTCTTCGCGAAACTGCTCCTGCCTCCCGCTGCCCGGCAGGTCGAGGAAGGCCTCGATGCGCTGGCGGTGATCCAGCGCGTCCTGGTATCCCAGCTTGATGAGCCGCTGGCAATAGCCGGGATCAAACATCAGGAAGCTGGCCAGGCTGCTGCTCTCTTCGCCGTTGACCCCGAGCACCCGCAGCAGACGGCGCAGCTGGGTCGGCAACCGTGGGAGGTATTCGAGGGCGATGAGGTCGAGATCCTGGCTGGGGCGGATCACGCAGGTCTCCACCTGGCGCAGTTTCAGTCGACTGCGCTCCCGTGCCGGAATGAGGGAAAGGGTCTGGTTGATGCGCCCGAGCCGCTCCAGATCCGAATTGAGGGTGTCGGAGAAGACGGTGTTGAGCAGATGGCTCGCGATGTTGGAGCTGGTCAGGTGCCCCTGGCGGGGAGTCGGGTTCTCCCTGTGAGGGGAGTCCAGGGTCACCAGCAGGATCCGCTCCGCCCCCAGGTGGATGGCGGGGCTGAGCGGGCTCAGCTGGTGGATGGAGCCATCCCCGTAGACGCGATCGCCGATGGGGGTGGCGGGAAAGACAAAGGGCAGCGCCGACGAGGCCAGCAGATGATCCGAGGTGAGCAGGGTTCGCAGGCCACGTCGTCTGGCGCGCTCCCAGGGCTGATGTTCGGCCCGCCCCTGGAAGAAGGTGGTGGAGAGGCCGTCATCGTAGTCGGAGGCCGTGATGGCGATGGCCTCCAGGCTGCCGTAGAGAATGTTGTCATCAATTCGGTGATAGTCGATGAGCTGATCCAGTAGACGGCGCAGGGGGGCGTTGTCAAACAGGTGAAAGGCGCGGTTGCTCTGGGGGGTGATGAGGCCGGCCGAGCCCTGATAGAGGGTGCGCCACAGCAGTTGGCAAGGGTGGAAGTCGAAGATGTGGTGGGTCTCGAAACGTCGCCAGACCCACTCCAGCTTGCGCACCCCCAGATGGAAACAGGAGGCGTAGCACGCCAGCGCCGTGATGTTGAGAGCCCCCGCCGAGGTGCCGCACAAAATGGGGAAGGGGATGCCGATGTTGCGGGGGTAGAGTTCGGCCACCGCCTTGAGTGCGCCGACCTGATAGGCGGCGCGGGCACCACCACCAGTCAGCAGAAGAGCAGTATTGGGTCTGGCCATGAGGATGCGCCTTATCGTGATCGCCAGGGCGGGTTGCCACCGCGCAATTCAACTATAAGACGTTGTATACCGGATAAAAATGGGCCGCACGCTCAATTTTTGCGGCCCGTTTCATTTTCAGTTTGCCAAAGGCGTCTGGCTCAGTTGATCGAAGGCGGCGAAGGCTGGAGGGCTTGCCAGAATACGGCCATGGCCGAGCCCCCGGGTGCTCACCAGCCGGGTGCGGCCATCCTGGGCCGCGCGCAGGGAGTCGCCATGGGGAGCGAATCTGTCCTCTTCGTCGTGCACTATGATGGCCTCGCCGCTGCGCCGGGCGAGCCGGCCCAGCGGATCGACCGTGCTGAGCGGGTGCTGGTATTCGTGTTCTATCTCCTTGACCACCGCATCGAACAGCCGGATGGAGTAGCCGGAGCGCGCCACCATGCCGTAGAGCTGGGGCACGTAGTCGAGCACCGGGGAGATGAGCAGCAGCGGCAGCGCATCCATGGCAGGGTGACGGCTGCTGAGGGTGACGGCGCCCCCCATGCTGTGGGTGACGACGCCCTGGACGGGGTCGACCCGCTCGAGGATCTCGTCGAAAGCGCGCACGAAGCGGGGCAGGTGGCCCCTGTTCCCTTCACTCCGGCCGTGGGCGGGGTGATCGTAGGCGAGGGCCGTATAGCCCTGGGCGGCGATATGGCTCATCAGCGGATAGAACTGGCTGGCACTGCCTGACCAGCCGTGCATCAGCAGCCAGACCGGCCCCTGGCCGAGCCGGTAGCTCATCAGGGTCCCTTCACTGGTGTGGATGGCCTGCTCGACCAGGCCAGCCGGGGCTGCGACGTCCCGGGTCGCCCGCTGCGGGGTGAGCAGCAGCTTGCTGGCGGTGCGCTTGGCGTGGGTGGGCGCGAGCACGTGATGCAGGCGGGTGCCGAGGCCCAGCAGCAACTTGCTCGGGCTGAAGCGGCGTGTGTTGAAGTAGATCTTGCTGCTCATGGTCATCCTGTGTCTTTTGTGTGCGAACGGTCGTGCTTTTTTGCGGCTTTTTAAAAAGAAGAGCCCGTCGGGTTAGCGCCAGCTGGCCAGCAATTGTTCCACCTCGGGCCAGAAGTGGCGGGCCGGATCCTCGCTGAGCCCCAGGGCATGGAACACCTGATCCCCGAGATAGAGGCCATAGAGGCGATAGACGGCGCGCCAGGGATCGAGATCGCTGCGCCACTCCCCTCTGGCCTGCCCCTGCACTACCTGGCGTGCCAGGTAGTCGAGCCAGAAACGGACCAGCTCGCGTGCCGCCTGCTGGACCTCACCCTCCTGGGCGGAGGTCCAGGCATCGAGGAACATGCAGCGGCCGGCAAAACTCTGGTTCCAGGCCAGCCAGGCCTGCAACAGGGCGAGCAGTTTCTCCTGCTGGGTGGCGTGTCCCTGTTGGCGCACCGGCTGGATCACCCGCTCCCGAAATACCTCGGCGGAATGGGTGAGTACGGCGATCTGCAGGTTGTCACGGGACTGGAAGTGGGCGAACAGACCGCTTTTTGACATCTCGCAGGCCGTTGCGAGGGAGCCTATGGTGAGGCTCTCCAGCCCCTGCTGGCTCGCCTGCTCGAATGCAGTCTGCAAAATGGTGTCGCGGGTCAGACGTCCCTTGCTCATCCGGCTCTCCTCTCTCTGGGCTGGCAGCATAAAGTACGACCGTGCTAATTGTCGAGCCGCAAATGGTGCAGGGAGGCCGTTTCCGGCTGCCGCGGGGGGCCAGAGAGTCTGCTGGGGGCGGTTGTGGCTGGCTTGTTACGAGCCAGCCGGGGACGAGCTCAGTCGTCCTTGATGCCCATTTGCTGCAGGGCGATGACTGCCTGGGTGCGGTGCTTGACCCCGAGTTTGCGGAAGGCGGAGTGATATGGGCTCTGATGGTGGCAAGGGGCTCAACTGTCCTTGATATCCATCTGCTGGAGGGCGATGACCGCCTGGGTGGGGTTTTTGACCCCAAGTTTGCGGAAGGCGGAGTGATATGGGCTCTGATGATGGCAAGGGGCTCAACTGTCCTTGATATCCATCTGCTGGAGGGCGATGACCGCCTGGGTGCGGTTTTTGACCCCGAGTTTGCGGAAAATCGCGGTGATATGGGCCTTGATGGTCGCCTCGGAGACGTTGAGCTCCCAGGCGATCTGTTTGTTGAGGCTGCCATCCCGCAACATGATGAGCACCTTGTATTGCTGGGGGGTGAGGCTGGCCAGCTTGGTGGCGAAATCGGGCCCATCGCCGGGCTCGGGATGGAGGGAGATGCCTTCCGGCACCCAGTTGTCCCCCCCGATCACCGTATTGAGGGCGCTGACCAGCTCTTTCATGGGGACGGACTTGGGAATGAAGCCGAGCGCGCCCAGGCGCAGCACCTGCTGGATGATGGCGGGATCCTCGGAGGCCGAGACCACGACGATGGGGAGATCCGGGTGATGTCCGCGCAGATAGGCCAGCCCCTCGAAGCCGTTGGCCCCCGGCATCTTGAGATCCAGCAGCAGCAGGTCGACGTCGGGATGTTCGTCGAGCAGGTGGCTCAGGCTGTCGATGGAGTCAGCTTCCAGCAATCTGGCGTCGTCGATGGCCATGTGCACCGCTTGATAGAGGGCGCCCCGAAACAGGGGGTGGTCATCTGCGATGACGATGGTAAATTGGCTGTCCATAGCTCACATTGTTGCTAACTGATTGTTTTGAAAAATCAAACTAGCACTGCTACCCAAGTGGGTCAAACCCGCCAGTACGCAAATGTGAGGTGGTCATCGGATGTCGTGCCACGGGGCCGGCGGGATGGCCAGTAAACAACCCATGCAGGAGGCAATCGATGGGATCCCTGGTTTTGACGGTGGGCACGGGCTCCACCTGGGCAATGAGAACGGCGCTGGTGCTGGCCATGAGCGGGCTCAAGTGGCAGGAGCAGGTCTTCGATCTGGAAGATGCCAAGGAGCTGCAACGGCTCAAGCGCACGGCCCCCGCCGGCCTGGTGCCCTGGCTCGACGACGGTGAGCTGCGTATTCACGACTCTCTGGCCATCGCCGAATATCTCCACGAGTGCTGCCCGGAGCGTCACCTTTATCCGGTGGACAAGGCCGAACGGGCCCTGGCCCGCAGCCTGTGCGCCGAGCTGCACGCCGGTTTTCGCCAGATCCGCACCCTGCTGCCCTTCTTCCTGGGGGCGCCCACCCAGAGTGAACCGCCGGTGGAGGTCATTGACGAGCTGGCCCGGTTGCAGACTCTCTGGTCCCAGGCGCGGGGGCCCTTCTATTTCGACGAGGCGAGCATTCTGGATGCCTTCTATGCGGTGATGGCCTATCGACTGGCAAGCTATGGCATTTCGCTGCCCGGTCAGGCTGGCGCCTATCAGCAGGCCTTGCTGGCCTGGCCCCTGTGGCAGGAAACCCTGCTCAGGGCGAGGTTGCAGTGGCCAAAGGCGGCCCGCCAGTCTGATTGATGCGGGCGTCGGCAAGACAAAAAAGGGGAGCCATCGGCTCCCCTTTTTATTCAGGCCAGGTGGCTATTTCTGCCGACCCGCGAAGACCACGACCACTTTGTCTTCTCCTTTCTCCCGCACGAAGCCGTAGGGGGCATCGGAAATCTTCTTGTGGCTGCCCGCCGCGATGGCAGGGTGGGCGGCACGGAACTGGCCGAGCCGTTGCCAGTGCTTGACCAGCTCCGCCTTCTCGCCACTCGCCAGCTCCTGCCAGTTCATGTCCGAGCGCACACTCTGATCGAACACGCCGCCATCCTTGGCCAGCCCCCGGCCGGACTCGTCGCCATAGTAGATCTGGATGCCCCCCGGCAGCAGCATGAAGCTGTTGGCCACCCGCCGTTGCAGCGCCACGTCCTGGTAGTCGCCGAAGAAGAGCTTGGTGTCGTGGGAGCTGATGTAGCTCAGCACGTTGAACTCGGGATCCTGGTTGATGCGGCTGGCGTAGCTCGCATAGGTGGGCTCTGCCCCCGCCATGCACTGGGCCTGGGGCAGGGCGAATTCACGCTGGTAGTCGAAGTTGATCAGGGAATCGAAGCCGTGCTGGTACCAGAAGTCCTTGGCGACCCCGTGATCCCACACCTCGCCCACCATGTAGAAGGGAAGGTCATCGAGGGCCTTGCCAGGGTTGGCGGCCTTCCACTCCTTGAGCGCGTCGGTGCCCGCCTGCTTGAGCCTGGCCCAGACCGCGGGCTCCAGGTGCTTGACGGTGTCGGCACGGAAGCCGTCGATGCCGAAGCGGCGCACCCAGTCGGTGTGCCAGGCAATGAGGTAATCGCTCACGGTGGCGTTGGGCAGGGCCTTGGCCCTGGTGTCTTTTTTGGCAGCGAGCAGCGGTGGCAGCCCCACCGATCTGGTGGATTCGGTCAGGAAGTCCGGCAGTCCCGCCACCGAGCCGGTGACGTCGTCGGTGCCGGGTTGCGGGTAGCCGGGCAGGCCGGCCCGCACCCAGTCAGGGCCCCACCACTTGTCCCAGTGGGATGACTGGTAGTCGATGAACTGGTTGTAGCCATGCCAGTTGAGGCCGCCGCTCGGGCGCCATTCGTTCCAGCGACTCGGCAGCTTGCCGGTGTTCTGGGTGAGATCGGTGAGCCCCAGATCCTGCAAGTCGGCGAGGGTGGCGTAGCCTGCGTGGTTCATCACCACGTCGAGGATGATCCGCATGCCGCGCTTGTGGGCCTCGTCCACCAGGGTTTTCAGGCTCTCTTCGTCGCCGTAGTTGGGGTCGATTTTGGTGAAGTCGAGCGCCCAGTAGCCGTGGTAGGCGTAGAAGGGGAAGTTCCCCTGTTCGCCACCGCCGATGAAGCCGTGGACCTGTTCCACCATGGGGGTGATCCAGATGGCGTTGATGCCGAGTTGCTTGATGTAGTCGAGCTTCTCGGTCAGCCCCTTGAAGTCACCGCCATGCCAGGTGGCCACTTCGTCCTGACCATCCTTCTGACGACCGAAGCTGTGATCATTGGCGGGATCGCCGTTGTGGAAGCGGTCGGTCAGCAGAAAATAGACGCTCGCCTGATCCCAGCTGAAGGGAGCAGGCTTGGCGGCCTTGACCGGCTCGAGCAGCAGCAGGCCGCCGCTCTCCTTGCTCGGTGTCAGGGTGATCTTGCCGCCCTTGACCACGGCTTCCTGTCCCGAGTAGGCATCCCGCAACCGTGTGCCGTCGGGCCAGACGCCCTTGAGTGATGTCGTGACCGGGCCGCCATCCCAGCTGATGCAGGGCTCTTCCGGGGGCTGGCGTTTGAACTCGCTCTTTTTGGTTGCCCGCAACACCTTGAGGCTGGGGGTATCGGGGTTGAAGGTGAACTCGTAGTCCCCCGCCAGCATCACCCTCAGATTGAAGTCTGTCCCCTTGCTGCACTTGTCCATGGGCTGGGCGGTGCCGAAGGGAAGGGGCTTGGCCTCGGTTGGCCCGAAGCTGGTGCCGCAGCTGTTGCCCGCATCGCTGATGCGGATCTGGTGACTCCCCTTGTCCAGTCTGTGGGTCAGGGTGACGGTGCCCTTGTCCAGTGTCAGCGCCTCGGCTACCGGTTTGCCATCCACATGGAGATAGACCTCGGGGGCGGCCATCGCCTGACCGATGAACAGCGGTGTGGCGAGCACGGCCAGCCACAGGGGTGATAGGCGAAGAGCGGGGCGCGAAGAGAGACGCATAAGCCATTCCTTGAGCAGAGTGTGAGGAGCAGGGTCCGTTGAGGCACTCATTCTAGGGCGCGCTGGGGCAGGCTTGGACCGGTAAAATACCGATTTGTGACGTCAGTTCAAATGGTTACGTTTTCAAGAATGGAAAAGTGTGAACCGGGTGTCGCGGCCATGAAAAAAGCCGGTCAGTTGACCGGCTTGTAGGCATTCGGGGTGGCGTCACACGGTGAAGAACTTGAAGTTGACGAAGGCCACCGCGATGAAGGAGGCAACCATGCCGCTGATGCAGAGCACCGCAGGGCGGATGGCAGGCCAGCGATGGGCCAGCAGCACGATGGCCAGCAGAGTCGGATAGAGGCCGAACATGTAGCGGGGCATGGCGTTGAGGCCGGTCATCAGGGGGATGGTGCAGCAGATGAACATCAGGGTCGCTTCGGCCCAGCGTTTCTGGCTGAACAGGTAGCCATTCAGGCACCAGCCGAAGATCACCATGATGGAGAGATAGGCCTTGCGCCCCCCCAGCTCGAAGCCGCTCAGCCACCAGTCCAGGGGGCTGTCCATATAGCGGCCCCAGGCCACCTGGATGTGCTTGAAGGCCAGGGCATCCCCGGTGAGGTGATAGAGATAGACCATGTAGGAGAAGAGGCCGAGGGGAATGAGCCAGAGGGTGAACACCACCTTGAAGGCCCGCTCGGTGAAGCGGAAGAACTCGCGCCAGCCGTAGGCTTGCAGGGCCAGGATCAGCACCGGGAACACCATCATCACCCCCAGGTTGCGGGTGGCGGAGATGAAGATGCCGAGGAAGGCGACCATGAGCCACTGTTCGCGGTAGGCGAACAGGAACATTCCCAGCATCAGCGCCATGAACATGGGCTCGGTATAGCCGGAGACGAAATAGGCGGAGAAGGGGGAGAAGGCCAGCAGCCAGACCCCGAAGCGGGCGGTGTCGTCCCCCAGCTTGAGCTGACGCAGCACCAGCAGCATCAGGGGCAAGCTAATGAAGAAGGCGATGTTGGCCACCAGCATCAGGCCGATGAGGCTCTCCATGTCAAACAGGCTGGAGAGACCGCCGGCCAGCATGGGATAGAGGGGCATGAAGGCCCAGTTCGCCGCATTGCCCTTGCTCAACCAGCGCGGATAGAGGTCGTAGCCATTCTCGATGATGCGCTGGAACCAGACGCAGTCGAACTGGCAGTAGGCTTGCAGCGGCCCGATGTCGGTGGCGCCATAGAGCTGGACGCCGAAATAGCCCATGCCATAGAGCGCCACCCGGCTCAGCACAAAGGCGGCGACAATCATCAGCCAGTCGCGGCCGCTGATGCGCAG
This sequence comes from Aeromonas sp. R7-1, assembly GCF_040908115.1. NCBI lineage: Bacteria > Pseudomonadati > Pseudomonadota > Gammaproteobacteria > Aeromonadales > Aeromonadaceae > Aeromonas > Aeromonas sp. R7-1. Next base: position 93,476 of record NZ_JBFODD010000050.1, read on the forward strand.
TGACGGGCGATAGGGGAGTGCAGCCCCGGTTGACGGGGCGGTATTGGTCATATCATTCATCAGGCAAAAACCCAGATACGGGAGAGAACGTAGGTGAGCACGGTGACGGTCAGGGTGGCGATCACCACCGGCAACAGGCCGGAGAGACCGGCAAACAGCAAACCGCTCAGGATGAGGTTACGCACCGCCAGAGAGAAGAGGGCAACCAGCAGGAACTTGCTGGCGGCACCTTGTTTCTGAAAGGTGATGTAGCGATGGCCGAAGAACGAGAACCAGAACGCCACGGCAAAGGCCAGGGTCGTGACCAGGTGCTCGGAGATGGCCGGCCAGGTATGAAACAGGGCAATGGAGGTACCCAGATCGACGAGGGTGGCCCCCCCGCCGACAAAACCGAAGCGAACCAGCCGCCAGAATTCCTCGCGGGAGATCATTGAGACGCCTGCTCCTGCTGATCATCAGCGGCTTTCGCGGCGGCCTTCTTGCCAGCGCTCTTCTTGCTGGTGGTGGGCACTTCCTGCTTCTGCTCTTCATCCTGCTTGGCGTACTGGCCGTAGACCCCTTCGATGAGGTAGACGGGGCGTTGTTTCACCTCGACGAACATGCGGCCGATGTACTCGCCGATGATGCCCAGCGACAGCAGCTGGATGCCGCCGAGGAACAGCATGACCGACATCAGGGAGGCGTAACCGGGCACGTCGATGCCGAAGAAGAGCACCTGGGTGATGATCTTGAGGATATAGAGGAAGGCGATGAAGGAGACACCGACCCCGATGTAGCTCCACACCCGCAGCGGCCAGCTGGAGAAGCTCATCAGGCCGTCAAGGGCGAAGTTCCACAGCTTCCAGTAGTTGAACTTGGTTTCGCCGGCGTGGCGGGCCGGGCGCTCGTAGGGAACGCCGACGGCGCGAAAACCGGCCCAGGCGAACAGCCCCTTCATGAAGCGGTTGCGCTCCGGCAACTGCTTGATGGCTTCGACCACCTTGCGATCGATGAGGCGGAAGTCACCGGCGTTCTCCGGCAGCTTGGTGCTGGTGGAGAGGGCGTTGAAGAAGCGGTAGAAGCCACCGGCGGTCAGGCGTTTCATCGGGGTATCGGCGCTGCGATCCACCCGGATGCCGTAGACGGTGTCATAGTCGCCGGTCTGCCACAGCTTGACGAACTCCAGAATGAGAGAGGGGGGATCCTGCAGGTCCACGTCCATGGGGACGATGGCGTCGCCCTTGGCCTGGTGCAGGCCGGCGGTCATGGCCGCTTCCTTGCCGAAGTTGCGGGCCAGGTTGACCAGGGTCACACGGGGATCCCGGGCGATGGCCTGCTCGACCACCTCACGGGTGCGGTCACGGCTGCCATCGTTGACGAACACGATTTCAAGCTGGTCTTTGAGCGGGGCCAGTTCGGTATCTATCGCGCTGATGAAGGCGTCTATGCTCTCTTCCTCGTTGTAAACGGGAACGACCAGAGAGAGTCGAAAATCGGCACGGGACATGGGAACTTCCTTATTGAAAGAATTATTTTACGGAACAGATGCTTGGGGCATTCCGCTTCACTGAGCCACGGTCAGCCGCACGGACTGGACGTTGAGTGGTGTCGGAGCGGAGAGCGCCAGGAAGTTGGGACGCTTGGGATCGGCGGTCAGGGAGTCGCCCGGCAGGCTGAGACGGATCTCGTTGATGCCCGCCTTGGCCAGCTTGACCGTGGTGGTGAAATCATGACCCAGCGCCACCTTGAGCAGGGCGCCAGCCTGGGGGCTGTTGATCCTGGCCTGGATGGTGAGCTGCTCCGGCTGGGCCTGCTGCTTGGGCAGCACGAAATAGAGACCGCCCTGACCGCTCAGCTCGGTGCCTTGCTCGCTGGGCTTCTTGGCCCAGCCTTCGCTTGAGAGGAAGCGGCTCGGCTTGGTCAGGTTGAGTTCGTTGCCGGGCTGGTAGGTCATGCTGGAGTTGTGCTCCCAGAAACGGGTCTTGCCTTCCAGGTAATAGAGCTTGTAAGCCAGGCTCACGTTGGGGTGAGCGGCCAGATAGAGGGTATAAAGGTAGAAACCGCTCAGTGCCAGGATGGCAGCCAGAAAACCGAACTTTTTGTAGGTCATATTACTCACTCGACGCCCGACAGATTGATAGGCAGATTTCGCGCATATGCTAATCCAATTGCAAAAAAAGCATAGTGGATCACAAAAATATATTTGCTCACATATTAACCCTCAATCACCCTGCTTACCAAGGGGCTTTAGGGTCGTTTGCTTCCTCTTCTTGATTGTGGCTTTTTCGGCGCCAACCTGTCTGCCGCCACCTGGGGCGCATCAGGCAAACGGCTGATATTGTGCTTTGTTGTGGCAGGATCTGTCGCCATTTCACCCGGGCAGAATTAAGATGGCCTGTCCCGTCGTCAAGGATGACCCATGAGACTCTTCTCTCTGTGTGTGCTCTGCTGTCTGCCCCTCCAACCGTTGTGGGCGCAATCGTTCTGCTCCTCCCCCCTTCGCGTCGGTTTCGATGACTGGCCCCCATACCACTATTACCAGCAAGAGGGCGCACGTCGGGAACTGCGTGGATTTGCGGTCGACTACCTCAATGCCGTGTCGAATCGGCTGGGTTGTCGTCTGGTCTATGTGGAGCGTCCCTGGAAGCGGGGGTTGCACGATCTTGAGCGGGGTCGGCTGGACATCGTGATGGAGGCGTATTTTGCCGATGAGAGGGCGCGTTATGCCTGGTTCTCCATCCCCTACAACCCGGGCCGGACATCGCTCTGGGTACGCAAATCCGGTACCGGTGAGGAGTCGGATCTGGCGAGCTGGCTGGCCCACGGGCATCGCCTCGGTGTGACCAGGGACTACTATTACGGCCCGGAAATTACCAAGGTTCTGCAGCGATACCGCAACCAGGTGAGCGAGGTCAACGATGTGCAAAACTATCGCAAGCTGCTGCTTGGGCGGATAGACGGTTTTCTCGGGGATAGTCTGGCCACGCCCTGGGGTCTGAAGAGAGAGGGGCTGTCGGATGCGGTCGTCCCCCACACCATGGCGATCCATGAGACGCCCACCTTTTTCATGTTGAGCAAGAAGACCCTGTCCGGGGAATTCGTAGCGCGGTTCAACGAGGCGATAGTGGCCGTCGGCGACAGCGGGGAGCAGGAACTCATCTGGCGTCGTTACACCTCCGTCCGCTAGCAAAGTCGCCAGCATTCACGCATCATGGGGACCTGACCGTCGCGCCTGACAGGCCGAAATGAACCGATTTGAGGCAAGCGTGGTAAGAAGCATGGGTAAGAAGTATTGGTTGGCATTGGCGAATCTCATCTGGCTGGGCTGCTGGCCGGCCAGTATGGTTCATGCCAGCACGGAACAGGCGGTAGTGGCCAGTCCCAGCATTCAGCATGACTGGTATCAGAACGAGGTGGCCGAGCAGGCTCGTCATGAGCTTGAACAGCAGTTGCAGGAAGCGGTGCTGGCCCAGCTGCATCCGGATTTCTACCGCCTCTGGCAGCAGTTGCAAAAGACCCCGGCGGATCGACGCGGTGCCCTCTACGATGAGGCCTTTGGCAAGCTGGCCCGGTTCCAGCAGGCCTGGCGAGGGATGGATCTGGTCGCGCGCGAACAGATGCAGACCCTCAAGCTGGATCTGAACCGCCCCCTGGCCCATGCCCCCCAGGGAGACAATCTGCTGGAGCAGGTCAGGCAACTCAGGCCACAAGTGGCGGAATACGACGCCGTGCGCGAAGAAGTGCGCAAGCTGCTGGCCATGCCCATGGCCAAGCACTGGCCCACTCTCTCCATGCCGACCCTGCGGGCCGGGGAGAGCTCGACCGAGCTCGGCCAGATCCGCTCCATCCTGAACGAACTGGGGGACAGTGCCCCGACTCACCAGGACAGCCTCTACGATCCCGAGACCGAACAGGCCATCAAGCAGTTCCAGCGCCGCCACGGCCTGACGGCCGACGGCATCATCGGCCGTCAGACCCGCAGCTGGCTCAATACCGGCCCCGAGGTGCGCGCCAGCCTGCTGGTACGCAACCTGTGGCGCCGTGATCTGGTGGATCACCTTGCCGGTCGCTATGTGTTGGTCAACATTCCGGACTACCGCCTGAGCGTGGTGGAGTCTGGCAGCGAGGTCTTCACCAGTCGGGTCATCGTCGGCAAGGAGCAGCGGGCCACCCCCATCCTCGCCAGCGAGATCCGCTCCATCGTGCTGAACCCGGCCTGGCACGTGCCGCGCTCGATCCTGAGCAAGGACATTCTGCCCAAGCTCGGGCGCGATCCTGCCTACCTGGATCGCGAACAGTTCGAGGTGATCGACGGCGAGGGCAATCCGGTGCAGTTCAGCGAAGATGGCTGGCACCATGCGCTGGCCTCGGGTTTCCCTTACCGGTTGCGGCAAAAGCCGGGGGATCACAATGCCCTGGGTCGCTACAAGTTCTATCTGCCCAACAACGATGCCATCTATCTCCACTCCACCCCGCGCAAGGCGCTGTTCGAGCAGGGGGCCCGTGCCTTCAGCTCGGGTTGCATCCGGGTGGAACACGCCGACGATCTGGCAGAGTTGCTGCTGGCGGACTCCCGCTATCAGCCGGACAAGGTGGCCAGCATCCTGAAAGAGACCCAGACCAAGTGGCTGCCCCTAAGCAACCCTATCCCGGTGTTTACCGTCTACTGGAGCAGCTGGATTGATGAAGAGGGACGTCAGCAACTGCGCAACGATATCTACGGATTCGACAGAGTCAGCTATCAAAGCCGCTTGCTGTGATCCTCGCCACAGAGTGAAAAGCCCGGCCCGTGCCGGGCTTTTTCATGGGGGCATGGGGTTTGACAGGGCTTTTCCTGGCAGGTAGTTTCGGCCCTTGTATCAAATTCATTCACCTGTGTGACTTCACCATGAGATGGACGGACAACGGATGCTGGGACAAGAGATAAGCCGACGCCGTCTGCTGCTGGGGGCGGGTTGCCTGATGGGGACCAGCCTGCTGTCGTTCCCTTCGCTGGCGAGCCGTAGCACTTCGGGACGGGAACTGAGTTTCTTCAACCTCAATACCGGCGAGCGGGTACGCGCCAGTTATTGGGAAGATGGCCACTATTTGAGCGACGGGCTGGCGGAGCTCAACCATATTTTCCGTGACTACCGTCGCAACGAAGTGTTCAACATCGACAGAAAGCTGTTCGATCAGCTCTTTCTGCTGCAACACAAGCTGGGACGCCACGGCGAAATCCAGCTCATCTCGGGTTATCGCTCCCCGGTCACCAATCAGCAGAAGCGGCGCAAGAGTCGCGGCGTTGCCAAGCACAGCTACCACACCCTGGGGCAGGCGGTTGACGTGCGCATCCCCGGCGTGCAGCTGGCGCACCTGCGCAAGGCCGCCCTGAACCTCAAGGTGGGCGGTGTGGGTTATTACCCTTCCGACAACTTCGTGCACCTGGATACGGGCCCCGTTCGCAGCTGGTGAGTCGGGATTTCCTCAAGGGTTGAGTGCCGATTGTGTCTTTTTGCCGCTGGCATTGAGGGGGACCAAGCTGCTAGGCTCTGGACTCCAGCCAGAGGAGAGAAAGATGAAGCAGATTGTGATCGGTGGGCTCATCGCCCTGTTGTTGACTGGTTGCGGCAAGCTCAACCGCGAGAGCTACGACAAGCTGAAAGTCGGGATGAGTTATGCCGAAGCGAGTGCCATCCTCGGCAAGGCCGAGCGTTGCGACGATGCTCTCGGCACCACGAGCTGTGTCTGGGGAGGGGAAGGCAAGAACATCAAGGTGCGTTTCATCGCCGACAAGGCGACCTTTTTCAGCTCGGAAGGGATCAACTGACCCTTTCCTCTCTTGCCGATGCCCAACAAAAAAGCGCCGTATGGCGCTTTTTTGTTGCTCGTTATCCGTGCGATATGGCCAGGAACTGGCGCGTTCAATGGGTGGCGTACTGATAGTTGAAGGTGGGCAGTCCCCACTTGAAGCGTACCGCCAGGAGCCGCAGCACGAAGCCGATGCCGATGGCACCGAAAGCGGCCCAGTCGTTGGGCAGCCCATGGTGCAGCGCAAAGCAGTAGAGCGCTGCGGTGATCAGCGAGACGGCGGCATAGAGCTCGCGCTTGAACACCAGAGGGATGCGCTGACACAGCAAGTCCCGCAGCACCCCCCCGAACACGCCGGTCACCACGGCCATGATGCAGGCGATGCCGGCCCCGTGGCCCATCTCGAGCGCCCGGGCAGCCCCGAAGATGGAGAAGACCACGAGCCCCAGGGCATCGAGCGCCAGGAACAGCTTGCCAAGGTAGCGCATCAGCGGGGCCGAGATGACCCCGGCCATGGCGGCGCCCGCCACCAGCAGCACGTATTCGGGGTGCTCAACCCAGAGCAGGGGATAGTGGCCCAGCAGCACATCCCGAATGGTGCCGCCACCGATGGCCGTCGCCGAGGCGATGATCACGACGCCAAACAGATCCATCCGTCGCCGACCCGCTGCCAGCGCGCCAGTCATCCCTTCGGCCACCAGGCCGAGCAAGAAGAGTGCATGTAACATGAGATATCCCAGGGTGCGAGAAAGGCCCGCATCCTAACAACCCTGCGCTGGGGCGACAAGCTATCTTGGTTACACATTAGATAAAGTAATGAAAAGGGGGCTTTCGCCCCCTCTTTTGATCATGATGACGCGGTTCAGCGTCCAAGTTGCTCGCTGCGGTATTGGTCCACCCACATGGCGGTGGCGCCACAGATGGCCACCGGCATCACGAAGAGATTCACCACCGGGATGGCGGAGAAGAGGGTCACCAAGGCGCCGAAGCTCAGGCACTTTCCACGACGCTGCTTGAGGGCGTCGCGCATGGTGATGAAGCCGATCTTGTGGTTGTCGAACGGATAATCGACATACTGGATCGCCATCATCCAGGCGCTGAGCAGGAACCAGAGCACGGGTGCCAGGGTCTGGCCCACTACCGGGATCAGGAAGAGGATCAGGCAGCCGATGGCCTTGGGCAGATAGTATTTCAGCTTGGTCCATTCGCGGCCGAAGGTACGGGGCACATCTTTCACCACATCCAGCATGCCGGTGTCATTCATGGCTTCACCGGTGAGGATCTGTTCCACCTTCTCTGCCAGCAGGCCGTTGAAAGGGGCAGCTATCCAGTTGGCCACCGAGCTGAAGATGAAGGAGAAGACCACCAGTATGGTGATGAGGGCGATGGGCCAGAGCAGGTAATCAAGCCAGGAGAGCCAGCTCGGGATCTGCTGGTGCAGCCAGGCGAAAAGGCCGTCCAGTTGTAGCAACAGGGCGTAGAAGGCACCGGCAAAGAGCACGAAGTTGACCAGCAGGGGGATCAGCACGAAGGTGCGGATGCCGGGCTGGCGGATGAGCGAGAAGCCGCGCAGGAAGTAGTCTGCACCGCTGACCGAATCTTTGACCATGTGGGGTGATTGGCTCATGTGAGCTCCATCAGTGAATGGGGAAAGTGCCAGCATATTACAAACAAGCCTTTGATTTGGTAAAGTCGCCTGCCCGCCTCCTCTTTATTTCGTTACCCACATAGGCCGCCATGCGTCTGAAATTGATCAAACTCGCCGGTTTCAAGTCGTTTGTCGAGCCGACCCGCATCGAACTCAACGCCGACATGACCGCCGTGGTGGGCCCCAACGGCTGCGGCAAATCCAACGTCATCGACGCCGTGCGCTGGGTGCTGGGGGAGAGCTCCGCCCGCCATCTGCGCGGCGAGAACATGACCGACGTCATCTTCAACGGCTCCATCAACCGCAGCGCCCATGGCCGCGCCTCGGTGGAACTGGTGTTCGACAATCCCCACAACCGGGTACCCGGCGAATTCGGCCGCTTTACCGAGATCTCGGTGCGTCGCGAAGTGCTGCGCGACGGCTCCAATCACTACCAGATCAACGGCCAGAAGTGCCGCCGCAAGGACGTGACCGACCTCTTCCTCGGCACTGGCCTTGGGCCCCGCAGTTACGCCATCATCGAACAGGGCACCGTCAGCCGGCTGGTGGAGTCCCGCCCCGCCGATCTCAAGCTGTTCATGGAAGAGGCCGCCGGGGTCTCCCGCTACAAGGAGCGGCGCCGGGAGACCGAGCAGCGTATCCGCCATACCCAGGAGAACCTGGAACGCCTCGGCGATATCCGCGGCGAACTGGGCTCACGCCTCGAGCATCTCAAGGCCCAGGCCGAGACCGCCGAGCGCTACAAGCAGCTCAAGAGTCGATCACGTGCCGCTCGTGCGGAGCTGATCGGCTCGGAACTGTGGGCGCTGGAGACACGTCTTGGCGAAGCCAAGACCGAACTGGCCCAGACCGAGCAGGCGCTGGCGGCACTCGATGCCAAGCGCACCGCCGACGAGGGGCGTCACGTCACCCTGTCGGTGGCCCGCCAGGAGGCGCAGGCCGAGCAGGCGAGCCGCCAGCAACAGATTTTCCTCGGCGGGCAGGCCATCGCTCGCCTCGAGCAGCAGCAACTGCACCAGAGCGAGCTGGGCCGCGACTGGCAGGCGAGGCGGCAGGCCCTCGGCGAGCGTATCGACGGCCTCAAGGCCCAGCTGGCCGGCCAGCTGGAGCAACTGGGCGACAGCACGTTGCAGGGGGAGGTAGCGTCGGCGCGCCTCGAGCAGTGTGAGCAGTTGCTTACCGACCAGCAGAGCGTGCGTGCAGCGGCGGGCGATCGGCTCGAGCAGGCGCGCCAGCGCCAGCAGCAGTGGCAGCAGCAGCTAGGCCAGTTACAGGGGCGGCTCAACCAGACCCGCGCCGAGGTGAACGGTCTGCAGGAGCTGCAGGCCAAGACCCGGCTGGCCCGTCTCAAGTTGGAGGATGAACAGGCCGGCCCCCTCGGCGGCGAAGGGGAGAACCTGCAACCGGCCCTCGATGCCCTGGCGGCGGAGCTCGCGCTCTCCCGCGCCCGCCATGAGGAAGCCGATACGGCGTGGCAGGCCGGTGTGTCGCGCCATGAAGCCCTCAAGGCAGAGCAGGGTCGCCAGCAGGGCCTGCTGCGCGAGCTGGAGGCGCGCCTCGCCACCCTGGATCAGATCCTGGGGGAGCAGATGGCGGGTGCGACCCTGGCGGATCGGCTGCAGGTGCCCCCCGAGTGGGCCCGGGGGCTGGACAAGGTGCTCGGCCGCTGGCTCACCGCAATCCCGGCGGACGAGTGCAACCTGGCGCAACCTGGACTCTGGATTGGCCCGGCCCAGACAGCCAGGGCCGGTACACTGGCGGCGCAACTGGGGGGCGAGCACATTCCGGCTTTCCTCAATGCCATCTGGCTGGCAGAGAGCAGGGAGGCGGCGCTGTCCCGCCTGCACAGCCTCTCTGCCGGTGAGTCGCTGCTCACTCCCGCCGGCGACTGGTTCGGCCCCAACTGGGCGGATCTGGGGGAGGGCATGGCCCTCGGTACGCTGGCGCTGCTCGGTGAGCGTGAGCGGCTGCACACCGAGCTGACCGCGGGTCGGGAGGCGCTGCACAGACTCGACGAGCAGCTTGTCGCCGCCGATGCAGCGCGGGCCCAGCAGCATGGAGCGCATGAGCTGGCTCAGCGCACCCTGCGCGAGCAGGAGCTGCGGTGGCAACAACTGCGCGAAGCCTGGAGTCTGCGCGAGGGGCAGCGCCAGGAGCGCTTGCAGCGCCTGGGCCAGCTGGGGGAAGAGCTGGCCCGGCTCGATAAGGAGCAGGCTGAGGAGGCGCAGCGGCTGGCGTCGGCCGGGGAGCGGCTTGAGCAGGATGAAGCGGCCCTTGGCGAGCAGCAGGAGCAGGGGGAGGTACTCGCCGAGGCGCTGCTGCTCGCCCAGGAGCAGGTAAGCGGGGCGGAGCGGGCGCTGGAAGAGGCGCGCCTTCGCCGGGAGCAGCAGCAGGCGGCCTGCCAGCGGTTGCAACTGGAGCAGCAGAACCAGCGCCAGCTCATCACGCTGCGCGAGCAGGAGCTGGCCCGTCTCGGCCTGGAGCTGGCGGAACTCAAGGAGCCAGGGGCCGCTCCGAGTCAGGATCTGTCGCCCCTGCTGGTCGAGCAGCGCAATCTTGAGGCGCAGCAACTGGCCTGTCACCAACGGCTCGCAGAGCTGGATCGTCAGCTGACCGAGCTGGAGCAGGCCAGAAGCGCCGATCACAAGCAACTGGTGAAGATTCAGGAGAAGCTGGCGACCCTGCGGCTCGAGCGCGAGCGCAACCTGACGCGCCGGCAGGGACTGCACGAGCAGTTCGAAGAGCTGGGTGTGCGCCTGGTGGACCTCGATCAGGCGGTGCTGATTGCCGCTGATCGCGGCAAGCTGCGCCAGGAGATCCAGACGCTGGAGGCGCAGGTGGAGGCGCTTGGCGCCATCAACCTGGCGGCACTGGAGGAGTATGAGGAGGCGAAAACCCGTTCAAGCTACCTGGAAAATCAGTGCCAGGATCTGGAGCAGGCCCTCGACACCTTGAGCCAAGCCATTAAAAGAATTGATAAAGAAACACAAATACGCTTCCGCGACACTTTCGATAAGGTCAATGAAGATTTAAAATCCCTGTTCCCAAAAGTGTTCGGGGGGGGCAGTGCCTGGCTTGAGCTGACCTCGGATGATCTTTTGGAGGCCGGAGTGAGCATCATGGCAAGACCTCCGGGCAAGAAGAATGCTACCATTGCCCTGCTTTCCGGGGGGGAGAAGGCGCTAACCGCCCTTGCGCTGGTTTTTGCCATCTTCAGACTCAATCCAGCACCATTTTGTCTGCTGGATGAGGTGGATGCACCGCTCGATGAAGTGAACGTCGGTCGCTTCTGTTCTCTTGTCAAAGAGATGTCGAGCACAGTACAGTTCGTTTACATCAGTCATAATAAGGTCTCCATGGAGATGGCCGAGCAGCTGGTTGGCGTCACGATGCAAGAGCCCGGGGTTTCGCGCATAGTGTCGGTCGATATCGGTGAAGCCGTCGCTTTGGCTGAGCAAAACTAGAAAGAGAAGCAGCTAATGCAGGAATTGCGTTACATCTTGGTTGCCCTGGGCGGTATTGCCATCGCGGCATTGCTCATTCACGGGTTGTGGAGCAACAGAAAGAATCGTCAGGCACCGATCAAGGAGAAACCTCTGGGTCGGATGGAGTCCAAGTCCCGTGAGCGTGACAACGACGCCTTCGACAGCGATGGCATCGGTCAGGTGCGTGTGGTGAGCGGTGGCCGTCGTGCCGAGCCCAAACTGCGCAGCGACGAGGCCCGTCAGCCCGAACCCCGCCGTGTCGCCCCCGTTCCCGCCTTCGATGATGAAGATGACGACGCCGATCTGCCGCCTCCCGTGGTGCGCAAGCCTGCCGCTCGCCCTGTCCCCCCTCAGCCTGTGTATGAGGAAGAAGAGGACTATGACGAGCCGGTTGCCGCCCCTGTTGAAGAGGCCCCTGCCGCGCCGGTGCGCAAACCAGCACAGGTGATCCGCCGTACGCCGGTACACCGTTCCCGTCCGCAGCGCGAGCCCATGATGCAGCCGCTGGACGAAGAGCCACTGGTGGAGCCGGCCTATGCCCAGGCGCCGACCTTCGGTGCACGCGAGCCGGCACCGGTTGCCCAGCAGGCTCCCCGCTACGCCCAGCCGGCTTATGAAGAGCCCGCTTACGATGACGAGCCAGCCTATGAAGAGCCGGTTCACGCAGCCGAGCCAGAACCCGCTCCGGCCCCGGTTGAGAAGATCTGGCAGGATGTCTATGTCATCAACCTGATGGCCCGTCCCGGCCACGATCTGCAAGGTGCGACCCTGCTCTCTTCCCTGCTGGCGCTGGGCTTCAAGTTTGGCGAGATGGACATCTTCCACCGTCACGAAGATCTGGGCGGCAAGGGGGAGGTGCTCTTCTCCATGATCAACATGGTCAAGCCGGGTACCTTCAACCCCTATCGCATGGAGCAGTTCAGCACCCCGGGTGTGTCCCTCTTCATGCAACTGCCCCTTCGCAGCAATGCCGCCTTCGCCTTCGAGCACATGTTGCAGGCTGCGGATCAGCTGGCGAGCGATCTCGATGCCATGCTGACCGACGCCTCGCGCAGTCCCCTCAGCGACGACGACATCGCCCGTTATCGCCACGAGCTGGCCGCCTACGAGGCCAGCCGCGACTAAGGCAGCCTGCGGTCGATTGAGAATAACAATGCGGTACCCAGGTACCGCATTTTTGTTTGTGTATCTGTTAACTAAATTACGAGATATACCAATGAGTAATACGTATTCCCGTCATCGTGAGTTAAGCCGACGGCTTACTCTTTATGGTTATCAATACCATACGCTCAACGAACCAACGATCCCTGATATTGAATATGATCGTCTAATGCGAGAGCTAATTGATATAGAAAGACAACAACCAGCTCTGCGAACTTCTATGTCACCGAGCCAGCGTGTTGGTAGTCCCCCATCGACGGAATTCCGACAAGTTCAGCATGAAATCCCCATGCTTAGCTTGGATAATGTTTTTAATAATGAAGATCTTGCTGACTTTGTCCATCGAATTGAAGGGCGTTTACGGTCTAGTCGTGAGTTAACATTCTGTTGTGAACCTAAGTTGGATGGGCTTGCGGTTAGTCTGCTCTATGAAAATGGGATACTGGTTCAGGCTGCGACTCGTGGGGATGGACGAGTTGGGGAGAACATTACTGATAATGTGAGAACGATTAGATCTGTACCCTTGGCTCTCCAGGGGGAAGATTGGCCTCAACGTTTGGAAGTTCGCGGTGAAGCTTTCATGAAAAAGAAGGACTTCAATGACCTGAACGAACGGGCTTTAGCTACAGGTGAGAAAGTTTTTGCTAACCCACGTAATGCTGCAGCTGGCAGTCTAAGACAATTGGATTCTCGTATTACATCTCGTCGCCGTTTGAGCTTCTACGCCTACGGGGTTGGCATAGGCGGTGACGAGCTGGGCAATTCCCACTTCGCTCGCCTCAACCAGCTCAAGGCCTGGGGGCTGCCGCTCAGCCCCGAGGTGAAGCTCAAGGAGGGGGCCGTCGGTTGCCAGGCCTTCCACGACGACATCCTGGCCCGCCGTGGGGATCTCCCTTACGAGATCGATGGCGTGGTCTACAAGGTCGACGACATCGCGCTGCAACAGGAGCTCGGCTTCGTGGCGCGGGCCCCGCGCTGGGCCACCGCCCACAAGTTCCCGGCAGAAGAGGAGATGACCCTGCTGGAGAACGTCGAGTTCCAGGTGGGCCGCACCGGCGCCGTGACCCCGGTGGCCAAGCTCAAACCCGTGTTCGTCGGCGGCGTCACCGTCTCCAACGCTACCCTGCATAATGCGGACGAGATCGCGCGCCTTGGCGTGATGATCGGCGACACAGTGATAGTGCGCCGGGCGGGGGACGTTATCCCGCAGATCGTCGCCGTGGTGGAGGCGCAGCGCCCGGCCGATGCCCGCGAAATCCTCTTCCCCACCCAGTGCCCGGTGTGCGGCTCGGCGGTGGAGCGGCTGGAAGGGGAGGCCGTGGCCCGCTGTTCCGGCGGTCTCTTCTGCGAGGCCCAGCGGGCGGCCGCCATCAAGCACTTCGCGGCGCGTCGCGCCATGGATGTGGATGGCCTTGGCGACAAGATAGTGGAGCAACTGGTGGACAAGGGGCTGGTGAAGACCCCTGCGGACCTGTTCAGCCTCAACGCCATCCAGCTGGCCGGGCTCGATCGGATGGGGCAAAAATCGGCCCTCAACCTGGTGGCGGCCATCGATGCCGCCCGCAGCACCACCCTGCCCCGCTTCCTGTTTGCCCTGGGGATCCGCGAAGTAGGGGAGGCGACCGCCTTGAACCTCGCCAACCACTTCCTCACCCTGGATGCCCTGCGCGCCGCCTCGGTGGAGCAGTTGCTGGAAGTGGCCGACGTGGGAGACATAGTGGCCAAGCACGTCTACTACTTCCTGCGCCAGCCCCACAACATCGAAGTGCTCGACGCCCTGCTGGCCGCCGGTATCCACTGGCCGGCCATCGAGAAGAAAGAGACAAGCGATCAGCCCTTTGCCGGCAAGACCTTCGTGCTGACCGGCACCCTCACCGCCTTGTCCCGCAACGATGCCAAGGCGGCGCTGCAGGCCCTGGGGGCCAAGGTGGCGGGCTCGGTGTCGGCCAAGACCGACGTGCTGGTGGCGGGGGAGGCGGCAGGCTCCAAGCTCGCCAAGGCCCAGGAGCTGGGGATCACCATCTGGACCGAAGCCGAGTTGCAGGCGGCCATTCAGCCCTGAGGATGCACGTTTGAGCAGACAAACCCGGCCCACTGGCCGGGTTTGTCGTTGGTGGGCTCACTCGATGTAGCTCACCTTGTCCTGCCAGGCATCGGGAGCCGTCAGGTGCCAGCGTGCCAGTTCGCTCTTGCTGAACAGGTATTCCCCGCGGGATGCTGCGCGGGGGGAGAGGGCGCCGGGCGCCGTGCCCGAGAGGATGGCATTGGCCAGTTCGGCGGCTCTCTCTCCCTGACTGTGGCCGTCGAGCACCAGGCCGCCGATGGCGGCTCCCCTGCCCACCGCAAAGGCCCAGAAGCAGAACAGTGGCACCGGGCTGTTGGCGCTGGTCCATGCCAGCACTTGCTGCTCGCTCACATGCTGGCCCTGCGCGTCGGTGAGGGTGTGGTAGAGGCCGAGGAAGAGCGCCTGATAGCCGTTTTCCCGGCTAGCGAGCACTGCCTCCTGCCAGCGTCCGTAGTCGGTGAACTGGCGGCTGCTGACCCGGGTCTGGCCGATCGTCAGCTCGCCTCGCCCCTTGAACTCGTGGGCGACGGCGGTGCGGGACACCTCGCTTTCGTCAAACAGCACCAGGGCGCGCTCCAGTCCTCCCATCAACTGACTCATCTCGCTGATGCTGCGCTTGAGCAGGGGGCGTTCCAGTACGCCGGTGATCAGGGGGTGGCCGACCAGCCCCTTGGGGCGCGGATTCTCGTTCATCCCGAGAAACACCACGGGCGTTCCCCGGGCGGCGATGGGTCGGGCGAGGGCGTTGATGGCGTTGTCATCCCCCAGGATCACCAGCGCCGGCTGGTGGGCCCGGTAGGCGGCCATTCCCTTGGCGAGCAGTTCGTCACGGGTCTGGCCGGGCCGGCGCTTGGTGTCCAGATAGAGATAGCCGAGGTGATGCGCCTGCTTGAGGTGCTGCTCAAGGCCGGCACTGTAGCTCTGATCCCACTGGTTGCTCTGGTGATAGCTGCTGATCACCAGGATATCGGCGGCCAGCAGCGGGAGGGGGAGGAGGGAGAGCAGGAGCAAGACCTTGGTCACGTGTGTTTTCCGCAAGGGAGAGACTGTTCCCCAGTATGTGCTCTCCCGCTCTCTGGCGCCTCGGTCAATTGTTGTCGGAAGGCGTGCCCCTCTCTTTTTATCCCTTGCCGGGCGGGAGCCCGCATCCCGTCTGGGGTGAGCAAAAAGAGCGCCTTTTGGCGCTGGTCGTGAACTGCCCCACTCCTTCCAAAACCTGTTCTGGATCAAGAAACAGGGTACCGCTTTGGTGCCTAATAGACCCCACATATAGGGGTAAGCATAAAAAAAACACCCATATATAGTGTCATAAAGCTGTGCATAAGTGGTCGCCCTCTCAGTGTCAGCCCAGGTGTTTCAAGCCTTGGCTGACCTTGTTTGCGCCGGGGACGGGCGTGGAGAAGGGGACTCAACGAGGGTGAGCCGAGGGTGGCCACCAGGTCTTTCAATACGGGGAAAATCGATGAAACCGGTAGTGATCAAACGCGATGGATGTCGTGCACCATTCAATGGCCAACTGATCCGCGATGCGGTCAGCCGGGCGGCGGCAGCGGTCAATCAGGCCAGTCCGGCGTTGGCAGAGCGCATTGCCGCCGCTGTCAGCCAGGAGCTGGAGGGGCGAGGGGAGGTAGACATCCACGAGATCCAGAACCGGGTCGAGAACCACCTGATGGCCTCCGACGACAAGGCCATCGCCCGTGCCTACATCGAATACCGTCACGACCGGGATCAGGCCCGCGAGGCCCGGGGTCGCCTGGCCCAGGAGATCCGCGGCCTGGTGGAGCAGACCAACGCGGCCCTGCTCAACGAGAACGCCAACAAGGACTCCAAGGTGATCCCGACCCAGCGTGACCTGCTGGCGGGCATTGTCGCCAAGCATTACGCCATCAGTCACATGCTGCCCCGTGACGTGGTGCAGGCCCACGAGAGCGGCGACCTGCACTTCCACGATCTCGACTACTCCCCCTTCTTCCCCATGTTCAACTGCATGCTGATCGATCTGCAGGGGATGCTGACCCACGGCTTCAAGATGGGCAACGCGGAGATAGACACTCCCAAATCCATCAGCACCGCCACCGCGGTGACCGCCCAGATCATCGCCCAGGTGGCGAGCCACATCTATGGCGGCACCACCATCAACCGCATCGACGAAGTGCTGGCACCTTATGTGACCATCAGCTGGCACAAGCACCGGGAGGTGGCCGAGGAGTGGGGGATCCGGGACGTGGATGCCTATGCCATGGCCCGCACCGAGAAGGAGTGCCACGACGCCTTCCAGTCCCTCGAATACGAGGTCAATACCCTGCACACCGCCAACGGTCAGACGCCGTTCGTCACCTTCGGCTTTGGCCTGGGTGACAGCTGGGAATCGCGCCTCATCCAGCGCGCCATCCTTGGCAACCGCATCGCCGGCCTTGGCAAGAACAGGAAGACCGCCGTCTTCCCGAAACTGGTGTTCGCCATCAAGGATGGCCTGAACCACAAGCAGGGGGATCCCAACTACGACATCAAGCAGCTGGCGCTGGAGTGCGCCTCCAAGCGGATGTACCCGGACATCCTCAACCACGACCAGGTGGTCAAGGTGACCGGCTCCTTCAAGACCCCCATGGGGTGCCGCTCCTTCCTCGGTGCTTACGAGGAGAATGGCGAGCTGGTCCACGAGGGGCGCAACAACTTGGGGGTCGTGAGCCTCAACCTGCCGCGCATTGCCCTGAAATCCCGCGATGAAGCGGACTTCTGGGACAAGCTGGACGCCGCCCTGCGGGTGGCCAAGACAGCGCTCATGTACCGCATCGAGCGCCTGGATGGGGTCAAGGCCCGGGTCGCCCCCATCCTCTACATGGAGGGGGCCTGCGGGGTGCGCCTCAAGGCCGATGACAACATCAGCGAGATCTTCAAACATGGCCGCGCCTCCATTTCGCTGGGTTACATCGGGGTACACGAGACCATCAACGCCCTCTATGGCACCGACGTCCACCTGTTCGACAGCGAGACCCTGCGCCAGAAGGCCATCGCCATCATCGCGCGGCTCAAGGCTGCCACCGACGAGTGGAAGGAGGAGACCGGCTACGGCTTCAGCCTCTACTCCACCCCGAGCGAGAACCTCTGCACCCGTTTCTGCCGCATCGACGCCAAGGAGTTTGGCGTGGTGGCCGGGGTGACCGACAAGGGCTACTACACCAACAGCTTCCACCTGGACGTGGAGAAGCAGGTGAACCCCTACGACAAGCTGGACTTCGAGGCGCCCTATCCGCCCATCGCCAGCGGCGGCTTCATCTGTTACGGCGAGTACCCCAACATCCAGCACAACCTGGAGGCGCTGGAGAATGTCTGGGACTACAGCTATGACAAGGTGCCCTACTACGGCACCAACACCCCCATCGACGAGTGCTACGACTGCGGCTTCACCGGCGAGTTCGAGTGCACCTCCAAGGGCTTCACCTGCCCGCGCTGCGGCAACCACGACCCGGCCAAGGTGTCGGTGACCCGCCGGGTGTGCGGCTATCTCGGCAGCCCGGATGCGCGCCCCTTCAACGCGGGCAAGCAGGAAGAGGTCAAACGCCGGGTCAAGCATATGTAAGCGAGCAGACCCCACCCCAGCCCTCCCCTTGGCAGGGGAGGGGGCAAAGAAGCTCCTCCCCCTTTCGAAGGGGGAGGTTGGGAGGGGTTTGGCCGTTAACCCAGAGAACTCGAATGCACTACCACCAGTACTACCCGGTCGATGTGATCAACGGCCCAGGCACCCGCGCCACCTTGTTCGTGTCGGGTTGCGAGCACCAATGTCCCGGCTGCTACAACCAGAGCACCTGGCGGCTCGATGGGGGCAAGCCGTTCGATGAGGCGATGAGCGATCGCATCATTCACGATCTCAACGACAGCCGCATCAAGCGGCGCGGACTGTCGCTCTCCGGTGGCGATCCGCTCCACCCCGCCAACGTGCCGCATGTGCTGGCGCTGGTGAAGCGGGTGCGAACCGAGTGCCCCGGCAAGGACATCTGGTGCTGGACCGGCTATCTGCTGGCAAATCTCAGCCCGGCCCAGCGCGAGCTGGTGGCCTTGCTGGACGTGCTGGTGGACGGCAAGTTTGAAAAAGAGCTGGCGGATCCCGGTCTGCTCTGGCGCGGCAGCAGCAATCAGATGGTTCACGACCTCAACGCCTGGCGGGAAGGAGGGGAGCGGATCCCCTGTCTGGTTTGCAGTTGAGGCCAGGGATGTTTATGGTTAGCCCATCCGAATCACGAGACATCTTTCATGAGGAACCATGAGATGAACAATCTGCTCAAGATCCTGCTGGCCATCTTTCTCCCCCCGGTCTGCGCCTTTATCCAGGTAGGCTTCAGCCTCCATTTCCTCATCAACATAGTGCTGACCCTGCTGGGCGGTCTGCCCGGCATGGTTCATGCCCTCTGGCTGGTGGTAAGCGACAAGCGCGCCTGAGCCGTGAGAGATCACAAGGCCAGCCCTCCGGGGTTGGCTTTTTTTTTGCCTGCCAGATGGGGGCTTCCCGGATGAGCCCCTTTGCCTCACACTGGCGCGTCGCTCATGGAGTCGAGCGATACAACGAAGAGGGAATGTCGAGTGCGAGTGAAAGGGTTGTTGCTGTGGGCCGCCCTGGCCCTGCTCGGGGGCTGTGCCAGCCCCACCGCCAAGCTGAATCAGCCTCCGGTGGATGTCACCTGGGAAACGCTGCCCGAATACTGGGTGCTGGTGGGGGATGCCATCAGTTTTAACCCGGTCGGGGGGCTGCCGGCGAAGAGGCCGGTCAAGGGGTATGTGACCCTTCGCTACCTCATCGATTCCAATGGCACGTTGTTCAGCCCAGAGGTACTGGAGTCCCAGCCCCCCGGCGTGCTGGATCTCATCGCCATCTCCGGGCTGGCGCAGCTGCGCTACCGGCCATCGGAGCAGAATCAGCAAGCCATTCCGGCTCGGGTTGTGGCCCGATTCGAAGTGGAAGTGAAATGACAAACACCCCGGCCAGGCCGGGGTGTTTCGTGTGGGCGGTGTGCCATGACGGCGCGGATCACTGCTCCTTGCAGTCGTTGTAGCGGCTCTGCCACTCCCCGGCGTCATCGCGCATCTCGACGAACCCCTCCTTGCCCTTGTTCCACCAGACCACCTCGTGATCGTCGGTATAGCGTGCACCGGAGGCGGAAACCGCCTGGGGCAGGGTGTAATCCTTGCCATCGGGGAGGGAGAGCTTGACGAAGTTCAGGCTCTCGTCCGAGAGGGAGAAGTAGCGAACCTGCACTTTCTGGTTCTGTTCACACAGATAGGTGACGGGATCGCCGCCGGTCACTCCCAGCTTGCCGCTGCCCAGATCGCAGCCGCCGAGCAGGGTGATGGCGCCCGCCCCCAGTAGAAAGAGCTTGGCGTGTTTCATGTTTGATCCTCACAACGGTGTCATATGGCCTTGAGCCTAACAGGATGAGGCACAACTGCAACCTCGTGGCGGGAGCCCTGCGTCGGGATGCGTCCGTCTCCCTCTGGTCCGTGGGGCAGGCAAAAAAACGCCCCGGCAGGCAAGCGGGGCGAAAGGGAGCCGTCCAATGGCTGCAGAAAAGGGTCAGTGGCCGAACCGTGTCGCCTCGAAGCGATTGAGCAGCCGGTGGATGAGGTAGCAGGCGAGCAGGGTGACCACGATGGCAAAGAGGATGCTGCTCACCCGATAGAGGGCGCTGAACACCAGGTCGTTGCCCGGGGTCAGGTACTGGCCGAACAGGATGCCGAGGGTGGTGAGGGCACCGAAGCCGACTCCGGAGCCGCTCGCCTCCTTCACATGGGCATAGCTGAACAGCATGGCGCCGAGCCAGAGCACCGGGGTCACCAGCAGCAGCAAGCCGGACCAGTCATAGAGCACCAGCTGCCCCAGGATGCCGAAACTCACCCCCAGCAGGGTGCCCATGGCCCGCTTGCGGGCATAGTCCAGGGCGCCGTTCCAGTGCATGGGGAAGAGCAGCAGCAGGGTGGTGGCCTGGGCGGACATGGAGTCGCGCAGATCGAAGATCTGGAACACCAGGAACGAGAAGGTCGCGATGGACGCCCCCAGCAGGGCTTCGTGGCGCATCCGGTGCGGCGCCTTGGGGGAGGGGGCCGGCCTGGGGCGCTCCTCCACGTCCGGAATGAGGGCCGTCATCAGATAGGCGATGAGCACCGACAGGACGCTGGCCCAGAGATTGCTGAAGATGAGGTCGTTCAGATCAATCCCGGGGTAGCTGGCAAAGTGCAGCATGATGCTGAGGCTGAGCACCCCGTTGGCACCGAACAGGAACAGGCTGCCCCGGGACATGGCGGCGAAACGGTAGAGGAAGAGCAAAAAGACCAGGGGAGTCATGAGCCCCGGGTGGCCGCCGAACAGGCCGCCGAGCAGCCCCACTTCCAGACCGCACATGGCGGCGGAGGCGATGAGCTGGCGGGCGGCGTGACCGTTCATCACCGGCACCAGGCCGAGCAGCAGCACCGGGGTGACGGTGAAGAAGACCCCGTTGCTCCAGCCGAAGATCTTGCACAGCACAAACCCCAGGGTACAGCCAAAGGCGATGCGCAGACACTGGCGCAGTTCGTTGGGGGTGAGGGGTCTGTGCCACAGGTTCATGGTCGTCATCTCAATAGATGTAGTGCAGCAGGCTGAGCAGACGGATCTGGCCGCGGGCCAGCAGCCCGGTCAGGGTGTTGTCCGGCAGCAACTGCACCGTGGCGCGGGCCCCGGCCGGCAGGTGGGCGGGCAGTTGCTCCAGGGTCAGGTGCAGGCGCAGGCGCTGGGCATCCCGCACCCAGCGATCGGACTCGACAGGGTTCGCAAGCTGGCCGTTGGCGTCAAACTGGCCGGCGCTGACCCCGGCATCCAGGCTGGCGACGCGGGCAGGATAGAGGCGACCGGGCTCGCCGTCGAAGGCGACGAGGGCCTGACTGCCGGCGCTGACGTGGCGCAGGCTCTTCTCGCGAAAATCGGCGATCACGTCCACCTGCTCGGAGACCAGGGCCAGCAGGGGGGAGCCCGCATTGGCCACGCTGCCAGGCTTGAGCTGCAAGTTGGTGATGATGCCGTCCTGGCTCGCATGAACCCGGCTGTAGGCGAGGTTGAGCTCGGCCTGGGCGAGGCGGTTGCGGGCCTGGCGCAACAGCAGGTTGTCTTCCCCTGGCAAGCCGCGGTTGACGCGGGCCTGCTCTACCCGGGCCTGGCTGCCGAGCAGGTTGGCACGGGCGGTGCGGGCGGCGCTGTCGGCGTCATCTTTCTGCTGTTCAGAGACCATGTGACGGCGGTAGAGGGCGTCGATGCGCGCCGCTTCCCGCTGTTTCTGGTCGGCCTGGGTGCGCAGCGAGCTGTACTCCGCCTCGTAGGCGGTCAGGGTCGCGTCCAGCTGGCGGTTCTGCTGCCTGGCCTGATCCAGGGCGAGCCTGGCCTGATCCACGGCGAGCTGGAAGGGTTCCGGGTCGAGGGCGAACAGCAGATCCCCCTGCTTGACGTGCTGGTTGTTGGCGACGGCGACTTCGACCACCTTGCCGCTGACCTGGGGGGCCATCCGGGTGACGACCCGGGTGGCCATGGCCTGGGGGGTCAGGGGCATCTTGATGTCGGCCAGCAGAAAGTAGCCAAACACCAGGACGAAGCAGGCGATGGCCCACTTTATCCAGCGCTTGAATTGTTGATCCGGTGTCATCTTATTCTCTCTCTTCATGCTGTGCGGCTATCTTGCCAAGGGCGTTGGCGGAGATGCGGTGCACAATGTCTTCAAACTGGGCCAGCTCCTGCTGGCTGATGCCGGTGAGCAGCTCCCGGCGCACGGCGATGATGCGGCCCTCGATCTGATCGAGCAGCGCCTTGCCCGCCGGGGTCAGGGTGACGATGCGGGCCCGCTTGTCCTGGCTGCAGCAGTGGCGCTCGATCAGCCCCTGATCCTCGAGCTGACCCAGGGTCCGCATCAGGGAGGGGAGCTCTATCTCCAGGGCCTCGGCCAGGGTCTTCTGGCTGAGGTGGCCGCCGAGGCGGCTGAGTTTCCACAGGGCGGTCCAGCGGGGATGGGTGAGCCCCAGAGGTGCCAGCTCGAGATCGGCCACGGTGCGCCAGAGCCGGTGCAATCGCCCCAGCTGCTCGGCGAGGGAGAGTTCTCGCAACATCTCCAGATCCTTTTTCATGACGGGCACCTCAATTACTTAGCTTGCGAAGCATTATATTTATTTCGCAGGCTAAGTAAATAGTGTGATACAGCTCACGTTCAGGTTTTTTGCCCGGGCCGTGGTGTTTAAGTTTTTATATGGCTTTGCGGGCTAGCTAACCGACAACGGCCGGAGGAGGCGCTAGAGTGGCCACCTTTGAGGTGCGCCAGGCTGGCCATTGACCCGGCCGGGGGACACCCTCACCCTGGGCTTTCCCGTCCGCTGCAAGGTTGAACGATGAAACTGCGCCACCAGCTAGTCACCCTCTCGCTTGGCTTGTCACTGCTGCTGATCCTGATCCTGGGCTGTCTGCTCGCCCTCTTCATGCGCCACCTGCTGGAGAACAACCTGAAGGAGAAGGGGAGCGATCTGGCCCGGGTGCTGGCGGCGGACAGCCGGGTGGTCCAGGCCCTGGAGAAGGGGAGCGATCCCGGGCTGCGGGATTATGTGCAGGGGATCTGCAGCCGCACCGACGCCGCCTACATGGTGGTGACCGACGAACATGCCAGGCGCCTGAGCCACCCCTCCCCCGAGCTGGTGGGCCAGACCTTCCGGGGGGAGGACATCTGGCCTGCACTCCAGTCGCGCGAGAGCTACTGCTCCCGGGACGTGGGCACCCTGGGCCCCGCCATCCGCTGCTTCGCTCCCGTAGTGGGGCCCGATGGCCAGGCCATCGGCGCGGTGGCGGTGGGTTATCTGATGCGCACCGTGGAGGGCACCTATCAGGAGCGGATCGCCCTGCTGGTCGGCGCCATCGCGGCGGTGCTGGGGTGCGGCCTGCTGCTGGCGCTCTGGGTGCAGCACTTGCTGCGGCGCACCCTGCTGGATCTGGAGCCGGAGACCATCGCCAATCGCTTCGCCCAGCAGGATCTGGTGCTGGAGGGGATCTCGGAGGGGATAGTGGCCCTGGACAACCAGCACAGGATCACCATGCTCAACAGCGCCGCCTTCTATCAGTTGCGACTGCCCGGCACCGGGCGCCACGCCCTGCTGGGCCGCTCCCTGGCGGAGCTGGCCCCCGGCCTCGTGCCCACGTTGCAGCAAGGGGGGGCGGTCAGGTTCACCGTGCAGGGGGATGACTTCGTCGGCCACTGGCAGGAGCTCAGCGGTCGCGAGCCGGGGCGCATGCTCATCTTCAGCCGGCCAGACGGCACCGGCAGCCTGGGCATGCAGGTGACCCACCTGCGCCAGTACGGCGAGATGCTGCGCATCCAGACCCATGAATTCGCCAACAAGCTCAGCAGCCTCTCCGGTCTGCTTCAGCTCGGCCACGTGGATCAGGCGGTAGACCTCATCCAGCAGGAGAACGAAGCCTGCCAGAACATGTTGCAGGATCTGCTGCGGGTCATCGAGAACAAGCCGGTGGCCGGGCTCATACTCGGCAAGTTCAGCCGGGCGCGGGAGCTGGGGGTGGAGCTGGTGCTGGATGCGGGGTCGGCCCTCGGGGAGTATCCGGCCGAGGTGTCGGCGGATCTCATCACCTGCATCGGCAACCTGCTGGACAACGGCATTCGCGCCGCCTGGGGGAACCGCGAGCACGCCGCGCCCAGGGTGCTGCTCTCCCTCGATGATCTGGGGCGGCGGCTGGTGATCGAGGTGGAGGACAGTGGCGAGGGGGTGGACGAGGCGCTGGCGGATCACCTGTTCGACTACGGTGTCAGCCGCCAGACCGGGGATCACGGGGTCGGCCTCTTCCTGGTCAAGAAGACGGTGGCCAGGCGGGGGGGCGTGATAGAATGGCGCCGCACCGCCGAGCAGACGACCCTGTTCGGTATCTATTTGAATAAAAACCAATTGGTGTAAGTCATGAAGCCAATCTTCACGCTGATTATCGAGGATGACGAGCGGATAGGCGCCATGTTGGGGGAACTGGTCTCCTCCACGGCCGGGTTCTCCCTGATGGGGCGGGCCGGCACCCTGGCCGAGGCGGATCGCCTGATGGCGGGGAGCGAGCCCCGCTTGCTGATGGTCGACATCTCCCTGCCCGATGGTTCGGGCCTGGAGTGGGTGAGCCGGCTGCGCAGCCACAACCGGGAGGTGATGGTGATGATGGTGACCGCCTCCTGCGACGTGGAGACCATACAGCAGGCCCTCAACCTGGGCGTGCAGGACTACGTCATCAAGCCGCTGCGGCTGTTTCGCATCCAGCAGAGCCTGGAGGAGATCCTGGTCCTGCATCGCCGCCTGTGCGAGCCGGGGGAGCTGGCCCAGAGCGATCTGGACCGCCTGATGGGCAAGGCGCGCAACCAGGGGCGGGAGGCGCGGGAAACCCCCAAGGGGATCGACGCCATCACCCTGCGCCAGGTGCTGGACCTGCTGGCGGGGGAGCCGGACAACACCTTCTCCACCGACACCGTGGCCCTGCGCCTCTCCCTGAGTCGCACCACGGCCCGCCGTTACCTGGAGTTTCTGGAGTCAGAAGATCGGCTGGACGTGGAGCTCAACTACGGCCAGCGTGGCCGCCCGGAGCGGCGCTACCACTGGCGCCGGGAGTCGTGACCCCGCCGCAGGCACAACGCCGAAGAGGCCGCGCACACCATGCTGCGCAGGCCGCGCAGATAAAAGGGAGCCTTTGAGCTCCCTTTTGCTTTGCCCCGATGCGACCCGGCCCCTCTATCTGGGGTTGCCCGAGAAGGGGTGCAGGGCGGTACGGGCGCGCTCGAACAGGGCGATGAGGTGATCCGCCACGGCCCGCACCCGCCGGGAGTGGGCGAGATCGCTGTGGAGCACCAGCCAGATGGGCTGATCCACCCCGAGCTCCGGCAGCAGGCAGACCAGATCCGTCTGGCGGGCGAGGTAGTGGGGCAGCACCGCGAGCCCCAGACCGGCCTGGGCGGCGGCGAGCTGGGCCGCCAGGGTGCCGGTCTCCACCCGGCAGGGGCGGCCGCGCAGCATGCGGGTCATCCATCTGGCGGCGGGCAGGTGGCTCTGGGTTTCGTTCCAGCCGATGAAGTCATCCTGATCGAAGCTGGCGGCATCCACCCCGGGGCTGCGGGCATCGAGGTAGGCGCCGGTCCCGTAGAGGCCAAAGCCCAGGGTGCCCAGGCGCCGCAGGGTGAGGTGGCCGGCATCGGGCTTGACCATGCGCACCGCGAGATCGGCATCGCGCCGGTGCAGGTTCACCGTCTGCACCCCGGTGACCAGCTCCACCCTCAGCTCGGGGTGCTGGGCAAAGAGCGTCGGCAGGGAGGGGATGATGAGGGGGTTGGCCAGGTTCTCGGCGGTGGCGAGGCGCACGGTGCCGGCCACCTGTCCCTGCAACTGCCCCGCCTCGCCAAAGGCCAGCCCCGCATGTTCCAGCGCCTCGGCTCGCTCAAGCAGGGCCTCCCCGTCGTCGGTCAGGCGATAGCCCTGCTGGTGGCGGCTGAACAGGGGCAGGCCGAGGGCCGCCTCCAGCCTGTCCAGGCGCCGGGAGACGGTGGCCACCCCCATGCGCAGGGCGTGGGCGGCACCGCTCAGGGTGCCGCTGCGGGTGATGGCCAGGAAGACGCGGGCGTCGTCCCAGAGCAGGGGATCGTGCATAGCGTTTCCATAATCGGAAGATAGGTTGCCAGTTATCTCTATATCTCATTCATTTTCGGAAGACCATACTCCCCTGCAACTTGTCAGGGAGAAAATGCGATGCAACGACGAACACTGGGAGCCAATCTGCAGGTCTCTGCACTGGGGCTGGGCTGCATGGGGATGAGCGAATTCTACGGGCCGCGGGACGATGAGACGTCCTTGCGGGTGCTGGCGGAGGCGGTGGAGCGGGGCATCGACCTGCTCGACACCGCCGACATGTACGGCCCCCACCACAACGAGGCGCTGATCGGGCGTTTTCTCGCGGCCCGGCGGGGGCAGGTGAAGGTCGCCACCAAGTTTGGCATCGTGCGCCAGCACGGGGAGTACAGGCGTACCCTCGACAACAGCGCCCGCTATGCACGCCAGAGCTGCGAGGGTTCCCTGCGCCGCCTAGGCATCGAGCAGATCGATCTCTACTATGTGCACCGCCTCGATCCGGCCCATCCCGTCGAGGAGACCATGGCCGGGCTGGCGCAACTGGTGCAGGAGGGCAAGATAGCCCGCATCGGTCTGTGCGAGGTGAGCGAAGCCACCCTGAGGCGCGCCCATGCCGTACACCCGGTGGCGGCGGTGCAGACCGAATACTCCCTCTGGACGCGGGAGGTGGAGGCGGCGGTGCTGCCCGCCTGCCGGGAGCTGGGGATTGGTCTGGTGGCCTACTCCCCCCTGGGGCGCGGGTTTCTGACCGGGCGCTACCAGCAGGAGGCGGTGTTCGAGGAGGGGGATTTTCGGGCCGGCCTGCCGCGGTTTCAGGGGGAAAACCTCGCCACCAACCGCACCCTGGTGCAGGCGGTCATGGCCCTGGCGCAGCAGAAGGGATGCTCGGCGGCGCAGATAGCCCTGGCCTGGCTGCTGGCGCAATGGGAGGGGATAGTGCCCATCCCCGGCACCCGGCGCCTGACTCACCTGGCGGATAACCTCGGCGCCCTTTCGGTGCGCCTTACGCCTGCGGAGCTCGAGGCCCTGGGACAGGCCATCCGGACCCTGCCGGTGGCGGGGGAGCGCTATACCGCCGAGGGGATGAAGGGGGTGAACGCATGAGCGGCTCGCACCCGGATCGCCGTGAACGGGCGTTCGCGCTGCTGGCCCGGCTCGATCCCCAGGAGCCCACGCGGGTCGCTGCCAGCCTGGATGCCCTGTCACCTGAGCTTGCCGAGCTGGTGCTGGGGTTTGCCTTTGCCGATGTGCTCGCCCGTCCCGGCATCGATCTCTGCACCCGCGAGATGCTCACGGTGGCGACCCTGATGGGGATGGGCACGGCGCCCGGACAGCTCGAGTTCCATATCCGGGCCGCCCTCAATGTGGGGGTCAGCCGGGAGACCATCATCGAGATCCTGCTCCAGGTCGCCGTCTATGCCGGAGTGCCCGCCTGCATGAATGGCATCCGTGCGGCCCGCAGCGCCTTCGCCGCCCATGACAAGGGGCGGGGGGCAGGGATTAAGGTGGAGACGTCACCCTGACGAAAAGGTCAGGTGTGCCCTGACGAGGGCAGCAAGAAGGGAGCCGAGGCTCCCTTCTTTCATGGTGCTGGCGGGCTCAAGCCCCTTCCGGCAGAGGACGGCGTACCCTCGGCTTGAGCTGGGAGAGCATGACCCCGGTCAGGATGAGGCCGCCCCCCAGCAGGTGATAGCCGTGGATGGGCTCCCCCAGGGTGATGACGGCGATGAGGGCCGTGCACAGGGGCATCAGGTTCATGAAGACCGAGGTGCGCTCCGCCCCCAGGGTGGCGAGGCCGCGCATCCAGCAGTAGGCGGCGAAGATGGAGGAGGCGAGGCCGGCGAACAGCACCATGCTCCAGCCCTGGGCGGGAATGGCCAGGGAGTCGGCAGAGAGGGCCACCGGGATGAGCAGCAGCACCGCCAGCAGGATCTGCAGATAGAGGTTGAGCCAGGGGCCGAACGGCAGTTGCCAGCGGCGGATCAGCAGGCCATAGAGGGCATAGCTGGCCGCCCCCAGCAGCATCATGCCATCGCCCGGGTTGATGCCGCTGTGCAGCAGTGCCAGGGGGTTGCCCTGACCCAGCAGCCAGAGCACCCCGAACAGGGAGAGGCTCATGCCGAGCAGCGCCTGCTTGCCCGGCTTCTGGCCAAAGCAGCAGGCCCCGATGAGCAGGGTGAGCAGGGGCAGCAGGGAGCCGATGACCCCCATGTTGGTGGCCGAGGTGCTGTGGGCGGCGTAGTAGGCGAGGCACTGGTAGAGCACCATGCCGAGCAGGGAGAGCACCAGCAGCTTGCCGAACCAGGGGCGGATGTCGGCCCGGCGGCGCCAGAGCTGCGGCAGGCAGAAGGGGGAGAGCGCGAGGGCGGCGATCACCCAGCGATAGAAGGAGATGGCGGCGGGATCCAGCACGCCGGCGGCGGCCTTGGAGACCACGGTATTGGCGGCCCAGATCAAGATGGCGAGCAGGGGGAAGAGAAAAGGCATAGGCACTCCTTGGTACGATGGGGAGAGTCTAGCCTTGTCTTGAACGAGGTAAGTAGCGTAAATAAGACATGTCATAACCGCTTTGGGACAATCTGCATGGGCACCCTCACCCTGGCCGAGCAGGATCGCCTGCTGGCCGACCCCAACCCCCTCTACTTTCGCTACAGCCAGATCCAGGGGGGCAACGCCTGCGCCGAGCACGCCCACCCCTGGGGTCAGCTCAGCCTCATCAGCCTGGGGGTCATGGTGGTGGAGGTGGGGGGAGAGCGGCTGGTGGCGCCTCCGGACTACCTCATCTGGGTGCCGGCGGACCTGCCCCACACCGCCTTCAACGAGCAGACCCTGGATTACACCTCCATCTACGTGAGCCACGCCCTGGCACCGCGCCTGCCACGGGAACCCCAGCTGCTGGCCCTCACCCCCTTGCTGCGGGCCCTGCTGGAGGACTTCACCCAGCGCCGGGTCGGCCACATGGAGGATGAGTGGGATGCCCGTCAGGGTGAGCTCTTCATCGAGAAGCTGGCCCGCACCCGTTGCCAGCCGAGCTACCTGCCCCAGAGCCGGGATCGCCTGCTGGCCCCCTTGCTGGCGGCATTGCAGGCGGCGCCGGAGGACAACCGCACGCTGGTGGAGTGGGCCAGGGCGCTGCACACCACGGAGCGCACCCTGGCGCGGCGCTGCCAGAAGGAGCTTGGCATGAGCCTGGGCCAGTGGCGCACCCGGTTGCGGCTGGTGAAGGCGCTGGACTGGCTGCGGGGCGAGATGCCGGTGCAGGAGATCGCCTGGCGTCTCGGTTACGCCTCCACCTCGGCTTTCATCGCCATGTTCCAGCGGGAACAGGGCTGCGCCCCCCAGCGCTATCGCCAGCAGCTGGGCCAACCCGTGGCCTGAACCGCATGAAAAAGGGCGCCCGCGGGCGCCCTTGTGGATCAGGGGATGGGCTTAGAAGAAGCCGAGGGGGTTGATGTCGTGGCTCACCAGCAGGTTCTTGGTGTTCTGGTAGTGGTCCAGCATCATCTTGTGGGTCTCGCGACCGATCCCCGACTTCTTGTAGCCGCCAAAGGCCGCATGGGCCGGGTAGGCGTGGTAGCAGTTGACCCAGACCCGGCCGGCCTGGATGCCGCGCCCCATGCGCCAGGCCAGGTTGCTGTCCCGGGTCCACAGGCCGGCCCCCAGCCCGTACTGGGTGTCGTTGGCAATGGCCAGGGCATCCGCCTCGTCCTTGAAGGTGGTGACCCCGAGCGCTGGCCCGAAGATCTCCTCCTGGAACACCCGCATCTTGTTCTGGCCCGAGAAGATGGTGGGCTGGATGTAGAAGCCCCCCTCCAACCCACTGACGTTGGCCGGGCCGCCGCCCAGCAGCATCTTGGCCCCTTCGCCGCGGCCGATCTCCATGTAGCTCAGGATCTTGTCGAACTGCTCGCGGGACGCCTGGGCCCCCACCTGGGTCGTGGTGTCGAGGGGGTTGCCCTGCACTATGGTGCGGGCGCGGGCCAGCACCTTGTCCATGAAGTCGTCATAGATGCTGGCCTGCACCAGGGCGCGGGAGGGGCAGGTACACACCTCCCCCTGGTTGAAGAAGGTCATCAGCATCCCTTCCACCGCCTTGTCGATGTAGCTGCTCTCATGCTGCATCACGTCGGCGAAGTAGATGTTGGGGGACTTGCCACCCAGCTCCACGGTGGAGGGGATCAGCTTGTCGGCGGCGCAGCGCAGGATATGGGCGCCCACTTCAGTTGAACCGGTGAAGGCGAGCTTCTGGATCCGGTTGCTGGTGGCGAGCGCCTGGCCCGCCTCGGCGCCGAAGCCGTTGACCACGTTGACTACGCCGGGGGGCAGGATGTCCTTGATGAGATCCATCATCAGCATGATGGTGACCGGGGTCTGCTCGGCGGGCTTGAGCACGCTGCAGCAGCCGGCCGCCAGTACCGGGGCCAGCTTCCAGGCGGCCATCAGCAGGGGGAAGTTCCACGGGATGATCTGGCCGACCACGCCGATGGGCTCCTTGAAGTGGTAGCTGACGGTGTTCTGGTCCAGCTCGGCGGCGGAGCCCTCCTGGGCGCGGATGCAGCCGGCGAAGTAGCGGAAGTGATCCACCACCAGGGGCAGGTCGGCGGCCAGGGTCTCGCGCACCGCCTTGCCGTTCTCCCAGGTCTCGGCGACGGCGAGCACTTCAATGTTCTGTTCGATGCGATCGGCGATGCGCAGCAGCAGGTTGCTGCGCTCGGTGACGCTGGTCTTGCTCCAGCTGGCGAACGCCTTGTGGGCCGCGTCCAGGGCGAGCTCGATGTCGGCGGCGTCGGAGCGGGCCACCTCGCAGAACACCCGGCCATCCACCGGCGAGATGTTCTCGAAATAGCGGCCGGCGCGCGGCGCCACCCAGTCGCCACCGATGAAGTTGTCATAACGGGATTTGAAGCTGACCAGGGCACCTGCCTGACCGGGAGCGGTATAAATCATCTCATCATCCTTATGTGTGTGTGGTCCTGACCGGCCTGGCGGGCAGTCCGGTTGCTTCCTGTCATCGCAAGGGGCGTGCCAGCGGGTGGCGCTCTACACAAAAAGGTTGCAAAAACGTTATCAAACGGGGTGCCAAGGGGTATCTTGGTTAACCAGTGCCCCTCAGGACGGCCCCCGAACTGTGCCGTTTCTGAACATCGGGTGTGACACTGTGCCGTTTGTGAACAGGAGACGTGATGAAGGCGCTCCCCCAAGGAGGCCCTATTCGCGAGTGTGTAGAAGGAGGTGTGATGAGCGAGTTGCCTCAATCCGGTGCCAGCCCAATCCAGCGCTCCTGGGAGCGCTGCCTGCATCAGGGGCTGAGTCGCCAGCAGAGCGCCGAGCTGGACTTGCTGCCCCAGGGGGAGCTGTCGGCTCGCCAGGAGCAGCACAGGACGCTCATCGCCTGCTTCCAGCGCTTCGTGCTGCCGCTCTTTGGCCAGTTGCTGGCGGGCAGACCCTGTCGTCTGCTGCTGTGTGACGGCGAGGGGGCCATCCTCGCGGTGAGCGGAGACGACCGGTTTGCCCGCCATGCCGAGCGCATTTTTTTGCGCAGCGGCGCCCGCTGGGGGGAGGCGAGCAAGGGCACCAACGCCATCGGCACCGCGCTGGCCGAGCAGAGCGAGGTGCAGGTGCTGGGGGCGCAGCACTTCTTCGCCCAGCACAGCTTTCTCAGTTGCAGCGCCTGCCCCCTGCTCGGGCCGGACGGGCAACTGCTCGGCGTGCTCGACATCTCCACCGATGCGGCCCACCACGGCGGCGACATGCTGGGCACGGTGCGCCTCCTGGCCATGACCCTGGAAAACGCCCTGCTGGCCCGCCAGCCGGGCTGGCTGGTGGATCTCGATCCCCAGAGCCTCTGGTCTGCCCGTCTGCTGCTGGGGGAAGGGGGCGAGCTGCTCGGGGCCAACCGGGCCGGTCGGCTCTGGCTCGGCCAGCACCCCTTCGACGGCAAGCAGCTGCTGCGCGAGCGCCGCGGGCTGCGATTGGTGCCGGAGGCGGGGGAGCGCGCCGCCAGGCTCCCCCTGCCGAGCGCGGTTGAGGAGGGGGGATCGCAGGCGCAGCAGGTGCCGCTCAAGATGCTGGAGCGGGGCATCTCATTGCTCATCGAGGGGGAGACCGGCAGCGGCAAGGAGCACCTGGTGCGCACCCTGCACGCCAGATCGAGCCGTCGGGCGCGGCCTCTGGTGTGCGTCAACTGCGGCGCCCTGCCGGCGGAGCTGGTGGAGGCCGAGCTGTTCGGCTACGTGGGGGGGGCCTTCAGCGGTGCCCGCAGCCAGGGCAGCCAGGGCTATCTGCGCGCCGCCCACGGCGGCATCCTGATGCTGGATGAAATTGGCGAGCTGCCGCTCCAGGCCCAGACCCGGCTGCTGCGGGTGTTGCAGGAGCGCGTCGTCACCCCGGTAGGCAGCCACAGACCCGAGGCGGTGGACTTCTGGCTGGTCAGCGCCAGCCATCGGGATCTGGCGGCCATGGTGGCGGCCGGCACCTTTCGCGAAGATCTCTACTACCGCATCTGCGGCTGGCGCCAGCAACTGGCCCCCCTGCGGGCCTGGTCGGTGCCCGAGCGTCAGGGGCTGATCCTGAACCTGCTCGCCCAGATGGACCCGGCACTGCAACTGAGCCGGGAGGCGGAGCAGCGGTTGCTGGCCCACCCTCTGCCCGGCAACGTGCGCCAGCTCAAACAGGCGCTGGAGGTGGCCTGTGTACTGGCAGAGGGGCAGGGCTGGATTGAACCTGCCCATCTGCATCTGCCCGCCGTGGCGGGGGGGGCGAGCTCACCTTTGGGAGGGAATACCCTGCGCGAGCAGAGCCGGCAGCGGGTGCAGCAGACCCTGGCAGAGTGCGGCGGCAACGTGAGCGAGGCGGCGCGCCGTCTTGGCATCAGTCGCACCACCCTCTATCGGGCGCTGCGGGAGGAGGGGTGAAGGGTGTCGCGCCGTCCAGCGCTTGTGTAGACTGCGGTGGCAAGGACGTTTTTTCGTTATGTTTCCATCGCAGGGAGTGCGCAATGATCCATCTTACGACCGACGAGGCCCCCCGCCTCTCTCCCGGCGGCTGGCCGATGCCGCTTGCGCCCCATGGGGCCCGTGCCGGCTAGTCGGCACCCGTCTGCGCCCGGTGCGGCGCGTGTAATAACCTTGGATCTGGATCAGCGCGGTCCGGCGCTTCAAGGTGTAGGGTAAAAGCCCTTTTTCAGGTGTGATGCCGATGATCCCTTCCTATTCCCGCATGACGACGCTGTTGTTCTGGTGCCTGCTGGCGGCGAGCCTGCTGGCCATGGCGATATTCGAATTCGGACCCGAGCGGCGGCTCGACATCCTGAGCCAGGCCGGTTTGTCCGTGCGTGCCCAGGATGACAGGGCCCACAAGGGCTCCTCCGTCGCCACCCTGAGTCAGGGGGGCGACAGACCCGCCATCCAGTGCACCCTGCGAAGCCAATATGCCTATCCTTTCTGCGAGCTGGTTTTGACCCTGACCGACCCCGAGCGGGGGCTGGATCTCTCCGGCTTCACCGGGGTGCGGGTGAGGCTGGATGTAGAAGGGCAGGGGGTACAGGCCTGGCGCCTTTATCTGCGCAACTACGATCCCGTCTACTCGACGCGGGAAGACGAGAGTTCCCACAAGTTCAACGAAGTGCTCTTCACCGCCAGGGATTTTGGTCGTGAGCAGGATGTCCCCCTGAATGTCTTTGCCCCCAGCTCCTGGTGGGTGCAGCAGTACGACATTCCGCTGGTCCAGCAGGGGCCGGATCTGCACCATGTTTACGCCATCGAGATCGCCTCCGATGACAAGATGTTGCCGGGGGAGTACCGGTTGCGGCTCGAGCGGCTGGAGTTCTATGGCCGCTGGTGCAAGCCGGGGGACTTCTACCGCTATCTGCTGCTGGGGTGGCTTGTCTACGGCGTGCTGCTCTTCCTGGTCCAGAACCTGATGTTCGGGGATCGGCTGCGCAAGGCCAGGGAGGCGCGCCTCGCGGCTGAAGCCCTGAGTGCGAGCCTGTGC
Organism: Aeromonas sp. R7-1; assembly: GCF_040908115.1. Taxonomy (NCBI): domain Bacteria; kingdom Pseudomonadati; phylum Pseudomonadota; class Gammaproteobacteria; order Aeromonadales; family Aeromonadaceae; genus Aeromonas; species Aeromonas sp. R7-1. The sequence continues at coordinate 127,254 of NZ_JBFODD010000050.1, forward strand.
GAGCAGAACCGGCGCACCGAGGAGGAGGCCCGCTACGATCCCCTGACCGGGGCCCTCAACCGGCTCGGCGGCGAAAAGCTGCTCGGGGAGCTCGGCGAGATGCCGCTCTCCTTCATCTATATCGACATCGATCACTTCAAGGGGGTCAACGACGGTCACGGCCACCCGGTGGGGGACGAGGTGCTCAAGCACATGGTGAGCGAGCTGCTGCGCCATTGTGACAGCCTGTGCCGACTGGTGCGCTGGGGCGGGGAGGAGTTCGTGCTGGTCTGCCTCCATTACGACGAGGGACGGGCCGCCGCCCTGGCGGAGCGGCTGAGAGGGGCGCTGGAGGGGTACAGGCACTGGCCGCTGGGGCTCGGGATCACCGCCTCCTTCGGGGTGGCCGAGCGGCGCAAGGATAGCCTGGAGCAGGCGCTCAAGCGGGCCGACGAGGCGCTCTATCAGGCCAAGCAGAATGGTCGCAACCGGGTGGAGGTGGCGCCCGACTGATCCGGCGCTGGAGCCCATGGCCGGGCGGGGCTATCATGCGCCCCATCATTTATCCGAGGAGAGATGCCATGGCACAACACATTGGCGCCCTGACGCTGCTGGTGGCGGATTACGACGAGGCCATCGCCTTCTTCACCCGGGGAATGGGCTTCGAGCTACTGGAAGACACCCCCCTCGACGAGCCGGGCAAACCGGGCAAACGCTGGGTGCGGGTCGCTCCCAAGGGGGCTCCCGGCTCCGCCCTGCTGCTGGCCCGCGCGGCCAACGAGGAGCAGTGCGCCGCCATCGGTCGCCAGGGGGGCGGTCGGGTCTTCCTGTTCCTTGAGACCGACGACTTCTGGGGCGATTACGAGCGGATGCAGGCCTATGGTGTTCATTTTTGTGAACAGCCGCGCCTCGAACCCTATGGCACCGTGGTGGTGTTCGAGGACATCAGTGGCAATCGCTGGGACCTGCTGCAACTCGCTGCTGCCAACTGAATCTGAAAACGTTTATCATCCCGCCCGTCATAAAGTCATAAAAGTGTCACAGAAAGTTCTAATAATTGGCGCACCCATCTTCACAGAGGAGAGAGAAGGGATATGGCTAAGCGAATTCTGGTGGTCGAGGACGAGGCACCGATCCGCGAAATGCTCTGCTTCGTGCTTGAGCAGAAGGGATATGAAACAGTAGAAGCAGAAGATTACGCCGATGGACTGGCAAAGGTGCGCGAACCCTACCCCGAACTCATCGTGCTGGACTGGATGATGCCAGGCGGCAGCGGTATCCAGTTCCTCAAGCAGCTCAAGCAGGATGAGATGACTCGCCAGATCCCGGTGGTGATGCTGACCGCCCGGGGCGAGGAAGAGGACAAGGTGCGCGGGCTCGAGGCCGGTGCCGACGACTACATCACCAAACCCTTCTCCCCCAAGGAGCTCACCGCCCGCCTGCACGCCGTGATGCGCCGTGTCTCTCCCACCTCGGTGGACGAGGTGATCGAGGTGCAGGGGCTCAAGCTGGATCCTGTTTCCCACCGGGTCAGTGCCGAGGAGAAGGCCCTCGACATGGGGCCGACCGAATTCAAGCTGCTGCACTTCTTCATGACCCACCCCGAGCGGGTCTACAGCCGCGAGCAGTTGCTCAACAACGTCTGGGGTACCAACGTGTATGTCGAGGACAGGACGGTGGACGTGCACATTCGCCGCCTGCGCAAGGCCATCGAAGAGACGGGGCACGACAGATTGATCCAGACGGTGCGCGGGGCCGGCTACCGCTTCTCGACCCGTCTCTAGGTCAGGGCCAGTGCCGCCAGCGCCTGCCGGCGGGCATTGGACCCGGCTCTTTGCTGTCTCTAGGAGATCTTAATGTTGCAACCTTACGCCTGGCGGCGACAGTTGTGGCGAATGGCGTTCTTCTACAGCCCCTTCGTCTTGGTAGGTTGGTTAATCGATCATCTCGTTCTCTGCCTGCTGGTGGCCACGGTGCTGCACCTGGTATGGCACTACCGCTTCCAGAAGCGGCTGTCGGACTGGCTGTGGCACGATCGCAGCCTGGTGCCGCCCCACGGCAGCGGCAGCTGGGAGCACATCTTCAACGGCATCTACAAGTTGCAGCAGCGTCACCGGGCCCGGCGCCGCGAGCTGGCGGGCCTCATCCGCCGTTTTCGGGAAGGGGCGGAGGCGCTGCCCGATGCGGCCGTGGTGTTTCGCACCGACGGCAGCATCCTCTGGTGCAACCGGCTGGCGGAGCAACTGCTCGGCTTTCGCTGGCCCGAGGATGCCGGCCAGCACATCGGCAACCTGATCCGTCACCCCGCCTTCGTCGCCTATCTGGGCAAGGGGCAGTATGACGAGCCGTTCGAGATGCACTCCCCCATCAACGAGGAGAAGTTCCTCGAATTTCGCATCATGCCCTATGCGGAGGACCAGGCCATGCTGGTGGTGCGGGACGTGACCCGGCTGCGCAGCCTGGAGAAGACGCGCAAGCACTTCGTCTCCAACGTCTCTCACGAGCTGCGCACCCCCCTCACCGTGCTCAAGGGGTATCTGGAGATGACCGAGGAGCCGCCGCCCCCCGCCATGTGGGCCAAGGCGCACAAGGTGATGATGGAGCAGACGATCCGCATGGACAATCTGGTCAACCAGCTGCTCACCCTGTCGCGCATCGAGGCGGCGCCTACCGTGGATCTCTCCCATCTGGTGGACATGCCCGCCATGCTGGGGCTGCTGGAGCAGGAAGCACGGGCGCTCTCCGGCGAGCGGGCCCACGAGATCGTCTTCATGGTCCAGCCCAATCTGCTGGTGCGCGGGGATCAGGATCAGCTGCGCAGCGCCGTCTCCAACCTGGTCTACAACGCCATCCACTACACCCCGGCGGGGCGCAAGATCACCGTGGAGTGGCGCAAGCAGGGGAGCATGGCGCTGTTTGCGGTGCAGGATGAGGGGGAGGGGATCCCTCCCGAGCATCTGGCGCGGCTCACCGAGCGGTTCTATCGGGTCGACAAGGCCCGCTCGCGCCACACCGGAGGGTCCGGGCTCGGCCTTGCCATCGTCAAGCATGCCCTGAGTCATCACGATGCCCATCTCGATATCGAGAGCCGGGTCGGTGCGGGCAGCCGCTTCAGCTTTCTTATTCCCGCCCGCATGGTGCTGGTGAAATAATTTTTTGTGTCAATGTGTTGGCAACGAGAGAAGGGCTGCATCGCAGCCCTTTTTTCATCCGGGCCACTCTCGGCCCATGTCATCAAAGTGTCATATAAATTCCATAAATTTGTCACTGCCAGGCCAGATACTGGCGCCGTCTTAAAGAACGGACCTTCTGTAACACTGGAGAAGGAGTGGTGCTGGCCCACGGATCATTGCGATCGGGTGTCAACCACGTTTAGACGTCAACCTGACGATTGCCTTCTGCAACCTTGGACTTGGAGAGATTGGATGAAACTCAACAAACTGGCTGGTGTCATCGGATTCACCGCAGCAACCCTGTTTTCTGTCAGCGCTCTGGCTGCCGGTGTGGATAAAGACCTGCCGGAATACACACCGACCAGCGGCATCTCGGGCAACCTGTCCTCTGTCGGCTCGGACACCCTGGCCAACATGATGACCCTGTGGGCCGAAGAATTTAAGCGCATGTATCCCAACGTCAACGTGCAGATCCAGGCCGCCGGTTCTTCCACCGCACCGACTGCCCTGACCGAGGGCGTCGCCCAGTTTGGCCCCATGAGCCGCGCCATGAAGGCCGGTGAAGAGGAGGCATTCGAGAAGCGCTACGGCTACAAGCCGACCGCCATCCGCGTCGCCGTCGATGCCCTGGCCGTGTTCGTCAACAAGGACAACCCCATCAAGGGGCTGACCATGTCGCAGATCGACGCCATCTTCTCCAGCACCCTCAAGTGCGGCGAAGCCAAGGCTGCCACCAAGTGGTCTGATCTGGGTCTGGACGGCAGCTGGTCCGGCAAGGATCTGCAACTGTTCGGTCGCAACTCCGTGTCCGGTACCTACGGTTACTTCAAGGAACACGCCCTGTGCAACGGTGACTTCAAGAGCGGCGTGAACGAGCAGCCGGGCTCCGCCTCCGTGGTACAGTCCGTCTCCTCCTCCCTGAACGGCATCGGCTACTCCGGTATCGGCTACGTCACCTCCGGCGTGCGCGCCGTTCCGCTCTCCAAGGATGGCAAGACCTTCATCGAGGCGAGCTCCGACAACGCCATCACCGGCAAGTACCCGCTGTCGCGCTTCCTGTACGTCTACGTGAACAAGCATCCGAACAAGCCGCTCTCCCCGATGGAGCAGGAGTTTGTGAAGATGATGCTCTCCAAGGCGGGCCAGACCATCGTTGCCAAGGACGGCTATGTGCCGGTCCCGGCCAAGGTGGTTCAGGCCGACCTGAAGAAGCTGGGCATCATGTAACAGAACATGCCCTTGCAGAAAAACGAGCCCCATGCGGGCTCGTTTTCATTGGTTCGCTCCAGGATCTTTTTGGTCGCAGGGCGCAGCGCCCGGCTTGCGCCGGGCGGCGGCATTTCCGAGAATAGGGCAACTTCACGGCAAAGGACCCTCTCATGCGCGCATCTTCCCTCTCCAGACTGGCCCTGACGGCCCTGTGCAGCGCCCTGCTGGCCGGCTGCGCCCAGTCGCCGACCGGTCGCAACCAGATGCTGCTCTTCTCCCCCCAGCAGATGAACCAGCTGGGGGCCGACTCCTTCACCCAGATGAAGCAGCAGGAGAAGGTGAGCACGGATGCCAGGATGAATGCCTATGTGGGCTGCGTGGCCAAGGCGGTGACCGCCCAGGTGCCTGCCAGCTATGGCATCACCAGCTGGGAGGTGGTGGTGTTCGACTCCAAGGAGATCAACGCCTTCGCCCTGCCCGGCGGCAAGATAGGCGTGTACAGCGGCCTGCTGAAAGTCGCCAAGAATCAGGACCAGCTCGCCACCGTCATCGGTCACGAGCTGACCCACGTGCTGGCCCAGCACTCCAACGAGCGCCTCTCCCGGGATCAGCTGACCGGTATCGGGCTGGCGGTGGCGGACGCCGCCATCGGCAGCAGCGACAGCCTCGGGGGCGCTGCCACCATGGCCGCCCTGGGCCTCGGGGTCCAGGTGGGGATAGCCCTGCCTTATGGCAGAACCCAGGAGAGCGAGGCGGACCGGCTCGGTCTCGAGCTGATGGCCCGCGCCGGGTTCAACCCTGCCGAAGCCGTCACCCTGTGGCAGAACATGAGCGCCGCCTCCGGTGGCAAGGCACCGCCCCAGCTGCTCTCCACCCACCCCAGCGACCAGAGCCGGATCGCCAACCTGCAGGCCCAGCAGGCCGAAGTGCAGCCCCTGTACCAGCAGGCGAAAGCATCAGGGCTGGTACCCCAGTGCAAGGCGTAAGCCTGCGCCTGGCGCGTCCCGCCGATGCCGCCGCCATGACGGTGATGCAGCGGGCGAGCTGGCTGGCAGCCTACGGGGAGGTGCTGGGGGCCGACATGCTGGCCCAGCTGGCGGTGACCGACCACCTGCAGATCTGGCGACACCGGCTCGCCGAGCCCGGCCCCGTTCCCATGCTGGTCTGCCAGGACGACGTGGTCATCGGCCTGCTCTACTGGCAGCCCTCTTTGGAGGAAGGCTTGATGACGGCGCGGATCCGGGCGCTCTACCTTCATCCCGATCACTGGCGTCAGGGTCATGGCAAACGGCTGTGGCAGGCGGTGGCGGTGCAGATGCGCCGGGCCGGTTGCGAGTGCGTCAGGCTCTGGCTGCTGGATGGCAATCACATCGGCGAGGGATTCTACCTGCGCCGCGGCTTCATGTTCGACGGTCAGGAGCGCACCCTGATGAGCCTCGGACAACCTTGCCAACAGCGACAAATGTTCCGTTTGCTTTGAGCTGGCTCCCGTTTTTCGCCCTCGGTCACTTTATTTTTTTTGCGAATTAATACAATGTGCCCCATCTGGACAGACTGAGGTGGCCGGGTCCACCGCAAGGGAGTGTGGCATGTACTACGGATTTGACATTGGCGGCACCAAGATAGCGTTCGCTGTGTATGACGGCGCCTTGAATCTCTGTCACGAGGAGCGCATGAGCACTCCCGGCAATGATTACGAAGGGTTGCAGCAGCTGATCCGCGAGCGGGTCGAGGCGGCGGATGCGCGCTTCGGGGTGAAAGGGGTTGTCGGCATCGGGTTTCCGGGGATCCTCAATCGCCTCGACGGGAGCATAGTGGCGGCCAACCTGCCCGCCATCCATGGCCGCCATCTGGGGGCGGATCTGGCCGAACTGCTGGGCCGACCGGTCAAGGTCGACAATGACGCCAACTGTTTCCTCTGGTCGGAAGTGCATCAGGGGGCCGCAGACGGTGCTGGCAGCGCCCTCGGCGTCACCATAGGCACCGGCATCGGCGGCGCCGTCTACCTGGCGGGCAAGCTCATCCAGGGGCGCAACTGGCTGGCGGGGGAGATAGGTCACTACCCGCTGCCCGCCACCATCCTGATGAAATACCCGGATTTGCCCCGTCCCCGCTGTGGCTGCGGGCGCCTGGTCTGTTTCGAAACCTATGCGTCGGGCACGGGCCTGGAGCGGCTATACCACCATGTTCATGGGGAACGGGTGAGCGGCCACCAGATCGTCGCCCGTGCCGATGCCCGTGAGGCGGCGGCCCTCTCGACCATCGACTGCTGGCTCGAGATCATCGCCGCTGGCCTCGCCACCGCCATCTCGGTGATTGATCCCGATGTGGTGGTGCTGGGGGGCGGCCTGAGCGCCCTGCCAGCCCTCTATGAGGAGTTGCCCAAACGTCTGCCCGGCCACCTGTTGCCCGGTGTCGCCCTGCCGGCGATCCGCGAGGCCCGCTTCGGTGGAGCCGGCGGTGTGCGCGGTGCAGCCCTGCTCAATCTGTGAGATCGGACAGAGGGTCTGATCTCCCCGAACAAGGAGTCATCATGACCCGTCTTGAAATCTGTATCGACAACCTCGAATCCCTGTTCACCGCCCAGGCGGCCGGCGCCGATCGCATCGAGCTCTGCTCTGCGCTGGGGCTGGGCGGTCTCACCCCCTCCTATGGCTTCATGCAGCAGGTGGCGCGCCACGCCACCATCCCCGTCTACGCCATGATCCGGCCACGTGCAGGGGATTTCTGTTTTGGCGAGGGGGAGTTCGACATCATGCTGCAGGATATCGCCGCCGCCCGTGCCGCCGGCCTGCAAGGGGTGGTGGTCGGTCTGCTGGATGAAGATGGACGGGTACCCGAAGGCAAGCTCCGGCAACTGGTCGAGGCGGCGGGGCCGCTCGGCGTCACCTTCCACCGGGCCATCGATCTCTCCTCCGACTGGCGGCTGGATCTCGAGACGATCGTCGCGGCGGGTTGCGAGCGCATTCTGAGCTCCGGCCATGCGCCGACCGCGCTGGCGGGGCTCGAAACCCTGCAGGCCATGCACCAGGCGCTGGCGGGACGGGCCAGCCTGATGCCGGGGGCCGGGGTCAACGCCGACAACGTGCGCACCATCATCGAATTCACCGGCGTCAATGAAGTGCACATGTCCGGCATGGGCTGGCGCGGCGGCATGGTGCCCCATGGTGTGAACATGGGCACCTCGGACGACGGCCGGGTCAACATCACCGACGGCGCCAAGGTCGCGGCGGTGAGGGCACTGCTGGACAAGGCCTGATACAGGCCGTGCGGCGCCATGGTGCCGCTCTCTGTGACGTCAATATGGGTACCTCGGACGATGGCCGGGTCAACATCACCGACGGCGCCAAGGTCGCGGCGGTGCGGGCACCTCGGACGACGGCCGGCTCAACATCACCGACGGCGCCAAGGTCGCAGCGGAGCGGGCGTTGCTGGACAATGCCTGATACAGGCCGTGTGGCGCCATGGTGCCGCTCTCTGTGACGTCAACATGGGTACCTCGGACGACGGCCGGGTCAACATCACCGACAGCGCCAAGGTCGCAGCGGTGCGGGCACTGCTGGACAGGGCCTGATACAGGCCGTGCGGCGCCATGGTGCCTCTATCTGTGACGTCAACATGGGCACCTCGGACGATGGCCGGGTCAACATCACCGACGGCGCCAAGGTCGCGGCGGTGCGGGCACTGCTGGACAAGGCCTGATGCAGACCGTGCGGCGCCATGGTGCCCCTCTCTGTGACGACAACATGGGCACCTCTGACGACGGCCGGGTCAACATCACCGACGGCGCCAAGGTCGCGGCGGTGAGGGCACTGCTGGACAGGGCCTGATACAGACTGTGCGGCGGCATGGTGCTCTGTTTTGCTCCCTTCTCCCCTTGCGGGAGAAGGGGCGGGGATGAGGGGGCCGATGTGAGGCGTCTCCCACCGGCGGGCAATTGAGGGGCGTCTTGGCAGCACGGTGCAAAAAAGTCTGTTATCATCCCGTCTCTTTTACCATCAGGACCCGGAGCAACCTCTCAATGTCCCAATACGATTCTATCGAACAGAAGGCCAGCTACGGCATCGGCCGCAACATGGGCGACCAACTGGCTCAGCAAGCCTTCGCCGGTCTGGATATCCCGGCCCTGCAACAAGGTCTGGCAGATGCCCTGAACGGCCTGGAGTTCGCGGTCAGCCGTGACGATATCAACGATGCCTTCCAGGTCATCACCGCCCGCATGCAGGAAGAGCAGGAAGCAGCCGCCAAGGCCGCTGCCGCCGAAGGCGAAGCCTTCCTGGCCGACAACGCCAAGCGCGCCGAAGTGAAGACCACCGACTCCGGTCTGCAATATGAAGTCATGGTCGAAGGCAATGGCGCCGTGCCGGTTGCCGGTCAGTCCGTGCGCGTGCACTACCACGGTACCTTCACCCACGGTGGCGTGTTCGACAGCTCCGTTGCTCGCGGCCAACCGGCCGAGTTCCCGGTGACCGGCGTGATCGCCGGTTGGGTGGAAGCGCTGCAGATGATGCCGGTTGGCTCCAAGTGGAAGCTCTACATTCCGCAGGATCTGGCCTACGGTGCCCGTGGCGCCGGCTCCATCCCGCCGTACTCCGCTCTGGTCTTCGAAGTGGAGCTGCTGGACATCCTGTGATCCGGCTGGCGTGATGCAAACGGCGACCCTGAGGTCGCCGTTTGTTTTTGGACCGCCCAAACGGGCCATGTGCCTTCGGCGGGGATTTGGATATAGTCAGAGCGTCGTCCATTCCGGCCATGTGAGGGAGACACGCCATGGCAGCCATCATCGAGGTCGTCGATCTCGTCAAGCACTTCCCCGGTGTCAAGGCGGTGGACGGGCTCAGCTTTGCCATTCCCGCCGGCAGTTGTTTCGGCCTGCTCGGCCCGAACGGGGCGGGCAAGACCACGACCATCGAGCTGCTGGAGGGGATCCTCACTCCGGACAGAGGCCAGATCCTGTTTCACGGCGCCCCGCGCGGCCCGGATTATCGCTCCCGCATCGGCATCCAGTTCCAGCACACGGCGCTACAGGATTTCCTGACGGTGCGCGATACCCTGCGTCTGTTCGCCAGCCTCTACCCCAATCCCTTGTCACGGGAGCTGCTCATCGATCTGTGCGCCTTGGGCGAGTTCATCGACAGGGACAGTCGCAAGCTCTCGGGGGGCCAGCGTCAGCGCCTGCTGCTGGCCCTGGCCCTGCTCGGGGATCCCGAACTGCTGTTTCTGGATGAGCCCACCACAGGACTGGATCCCCAGGCGCGCCACCACTTCTGGCAGCGAATAGAGGCGATCAAAGCCCAGGGCAAGACGGTGGTGCTCACCACCCACTACATGGACGAAGCGCAGCAGCTGTGCGATTTGATTGCCATCGTCGATCACGGCCACCTGCTCAGTCTGGATACGCCGGCTGCCTTGCTGGCGCAACACTTCGACGGCGTACTGGTGCGTCTTGGGGGTCACCCGGCCCTGGCTGGGCTCGGTTATCCCCTGCGTCCGGTCGGCGATCAGGTGGAGCTCTGTTGCCCCGACGTGGCGACCCTGTTGCCAGCCTTGCTGGATCTTGGTGTACCGCTCACCGGCATGCAGGTGCGTTCCCCCAATCTGGAGGATCTCTTCCTGAACCTGACCGGCCACAGCCTGCGGAGCGGCGCATGAGAGGGATGACCGAGTTCTGTCTGACCGTGGCCCCCGTGCTGCGGTACGCCTTGCCGACATCCAATCCCGGGAGTGGACGATGAAGGGATCCCTCAAGCGCATCGGGGCGCTCTTCTATGCCCGCACCCTCGAGTTCGTACGCGATCGCGCGGCCCTGGTGTGGAACCTGCTTTTCCCGCTCCTGCTGGTCATCGGCTTCTCCCTCATCTTCTCCGGCCCGCCCAAACCGCTGGTGCAGATCGGGGTGGTGGGGGAACTACCCGCAACCTATGCCCCGCTGCGCGCCGTGCCGCTGCTCAAGATCATCCCCTATGACGAGGCGTCAAGAGGCCAGCTCAAGGTCCGTCACCATCAGCTAGACCTGCTGCTCTCACCCGCCGGGGGGCGTTACTGGATAAACCCGGACGCCCCTCAGGGGGCCATGGCCGAGTATCTGCTGCGCCAGGCGGTGCAGGAGCCCTTGCAAAGAGAGTCCCTGAGCGGGCGTGCCATCCGCTACGGCGACTGGCTGCTGCCCGGGGTGATCGGCATGAACCTGATGTTCTCCGGCCTGTTCGGGGTCGGGTTTGTCATCGTGCGTTATCGCAAGAACGGGGTGCTGAAACGGCTGCGAGCCACGCCACTCGGCGCGCTGGAGTTTCTCTTCGCCCAGTTGCTGTCACGGGTGCTGATCACCCTGGTGGTGAGCCTGCTGGTCTTCTGCGCGGCCTACTGGCTGCTGGATGTGCCCCTCATCGGGTCGGGGTGGCTGCTGCTGGTGATCGCTCTGGCGGGAGGAACGGCCATGGCCTCCCTTGGCCTGCTCATCGCGGCTCGCCTGCAGAACGAGGAGCTGGCGAGCGGTTTGCTCAATCTCATCAGCTTGCCCATGATGTTTTTATCCGGTGTCTGGTTCTCGCTGGAAGGCGCGCCCGCCTGGCTGCAGCAGCTTGCGGCCAGGCTGCCCCTCAGCCAGATCATCGAAGCAGCCCGCGCCGTGATGCTGGAAGGGGCGGGATGGCAGGAGGTGGCAGGCCCTCTGGGTCAGGTCATGGTGTTCGCCCTGGTGTGCATCTCGCTGGGAACCATGCTGTTCAAATGGAGTGCAAAATGAAACCTGTTCTGTGGTTGTTGCTGGTGGCGGCCTTGCCTGTGCAGGCAGGTACCCTGCGTTGCAAGAACGCCTTGCTGACCGAGGGAGACACCACGGCAGAGCTGCTGGTTCGCTGTGGCCAGCCGATGCTCAAGGAAGATCTCACCCGCTTCGAGGAGAACGGCTTCGGGGCGAGAGTGACGGTCAAGTATGCCGAGCGCTGGACATACAACTTCGGCAAGCGGGAATTCATGCAGTTTGTCACCGTCGAAAACGGCGTCATCACCGACATTGCGGATGGTCCACGGGGAGGATGACCTCCTGGTCTTATGAAGCCCAGCCTGCGGGAGATGAGGTCGCCATTTCCCTGCCTTTTAGCTCCTGTTTATTTGCTTTTCCCTGCCTGTTATTGCCATTTTTCCATATGGGGTCATGCTGCCTCACTCTGGTGCTTTTGGTATAAAACCGAATCTGATGAGTCAGTTGTCAGCAGAAATGGCTGCCCCAATGCGGTGCGGCCGATTTATTTTCGAAAAATAATCCTCATGCCAAGAAGGGTTTTAAGCAGCAGGCTATTTGGCAAATAAGGGTCTACTTTTGATTCTGAGAGTGCATATTCCCCCGTTTAGATATTTTGTTCTGTTGCACCATGGTTGGGCCGGATTGCACCGATTGACAGGTTTTTCTGCGGCTGGATAAGCTGCCAAAAAGCAGGGAAACGATGGCATCTCGCTAGATTTTGATGCCTGTTCGAATCAAACCACAGGGAAGAGTGACATGAAGCAGATACACAAGGCAGGTATGGTGATGGCGCTGTCGCTGATGGCAGCCAATGCGTGGGCGGACGGTACGCTGGATGCCGTCAAGAAGAAGGGATTCGTGCAGTGCGGGGTCGGTGACGGCCTGCCCGGGTTCTCCAACCCGGATGCCAAGGGTACCTGGACCGGGCTCGACGTGGACGTGTGCCGCGCCGTGGCCGCCGCGGTACTGGGGGACGCCAGCAAGGTCAAGTATGTCTCCCTCACCGCCAAGGAGCGCTTTACCGCCCTGCAGTCCGGGGAGGTGGACCTGCTATCGCGCAACACCACCTGGACCCTGACCCGGGATGGGTCGTTGGGCCTCACGTTCGCAGGGGTGAATTATTACGACGGGCAGGGGTTCCTGGTCAAGCAGTCCCTCGGGGTCAAGAGCGCCAAGGAGCTTGACGGTGCCGCCGTCTGTATCCAGTCCGGCACCACCACCGAGCTCAACCTGGCTGACTATTTCCGCGCCAATGGCGGCATGAAGTACACCCCAGTGGTGTTCGATACCTCGGATCAGACCGTCAAGGGCTTCGAAGCTGGCCGCTGTGACGTGCTGACCTCGGATCAGTCCCAGCTCTATGCCCTCAAGATCAAGCTCACCAAGCCAGAGGAAGCCGTGGTGCTGCCGGAGGTCATCTCCAAGGAGCCGCTGGGCCCAGCCGTGCGTCAGGGTGACGATCAGTGGTTCAAGGTGGTGCGCTGGAGCCTCAACGCCATGCTCAATGCCGAGGAGGCCGGGGTCACCTCTGCCAACGTGGACGAGATGCTCAAGTCCACCAACCCTGACATCCGTCGTCTGCTGGGGCTGGAAGAGCCCAAAGGGACTGTGCTGGGGCTGGATGACAAATGGGCCTACAACATCGTCAAACAGGTCGGCAACTACGGTGAATCCTTCGATCGCAACGTCGGTGCCGGCTCCCCCCTCAAGATTGATCGCGGCATCAATGCCCTCTGGAACAAGGGCGGTCTGATGTACGCGCCACCCATCCGCTGAGTCGACAGTCACCGGGGGGCCTGGCCCCCCATGTTATCCCTGGCTTTGTCGGAGTCATCCTCATGGCGTTACACGCATCAAACCATAGGAAAGAACAGGGCCGCTGGTGGTATGACGCCAAGGTGCGGGCGCTGTTCTTCCAGTGCCTGGCCATCGCGGCGGTTATCGGGTTTCTGTTCTATATCGTCAACAATGCCCTGACCAATCTGGCCACCCGTGGCATCACCACAGGCTTTGATTTTCTGGGCAACACGGCCGGTTTCGGCATCTTGCAGAGCCTCATCCCCTACGACGAGACCTATACCTTTGGTCGCACCTTCGTGGTGGGCCTGCTCAACACCCTGCTGGTCTCCGTGCTCGGCATCCTGTTTGCCACCCTGCTCGGGTTCGCACTCGGGGTCGCGCGCCTGTCGCGCAACTGGCTGGTGGCCAAGATAGCGGCCGTCTACATAGAGACGTTTCGCAACATCCCGCTGCTGCTGCAGATCTTCTTCTGGTACTTCTCGGTGCTGCGTACCCTGCCTTCCCCGCGTCAGAGCGTGGATATTGGCGGGCTCGCCTTCCTCAACGTGCGGGGCTTCTATCTGCCCAAGCCCCTGTTCGAAGAGGGATTCGGCTACGTGCTCTGGGCACTGGTGCTGGCGGTGCTGCTGAGCTGGGGGTTGGGCCGCTGGGCTCGCCGCCGTCAGGCCCTGACCGGCAGGATCTTCCCGTTCTGGCGCTGTGTGGCCGCCCTGGTCATTTTGCTCCCGGGGATCACCTTCCTGCTGGCGGGCAGCCCGCTCAGCTGGAGCGTGCCTGCGCTGCAAGGGTTCAACTTCCGGGGGGGGCTGACGGTGCTGCCGGAGCTCGCGGCCCTCTTGCTGGCGCTCACCATCTATACGGCGGCCTTCATCGCCGAGATAGTGCGATCCGGCATCCTGGCCATCAGCAAGGGGCAGACGGAGGCGGCTTCCGCCCTCGGGCTCTCGCCCACCAAGACGCTGCGGCTGGTGATCATTCCCCAGGCCATGCGGGTCATCATTCCTCCCTTGACCAGCCAGTATCTGAACCTCACCAAGAACTCCTCCCTGGCGACCGCCATCGGCTACCCGGATCTGGTCTCGGTGTTCATGGGGACGACTCTCAACCAGACAGGGCAGGCCATCGAGGTCATCGCCATGACCATGGGGGTCTATCTCGTCATCAGTATCACCACCTCGGTGCTGATGAACATCTACAACCGCAGAATGGCGCTGGTTGAGCGCTAGGGAGCTGTCATGTTCGTGAATGAATTGCAGGAGGCGCTGCCGCCTCCCAACCACCGTCGGGGGCCGCTCGCCTGGATCAGGCAGAACCTCTTCCCCAACTGGTGGAACGGCCTGCTGACCCTGGTGCTGGCCTATCTGCTGCTGCCACTCATCTGGTCTGCACTGGACTGGGCGCTGTTCTCGGCCACCTGGCAGGGGAGCAACCGCGAGGCCTGCGTCCAGGGCGGTGCCTGCTGGATCTTCATCGAGAGCCGGCTGGGGCAGTATCTCTATGGCTTCTACCCGGCCGATCAGTACTGGCGCATCAACCTGACCTTCGCCGGTCTGGCGGCGCTGCTGGCCTTGCTCATCTGGCCAAAGACCCCGCGCAAGGGGTGGCTGGCGCTCTTCACCCTGCTGGTGTTCCCTGTCATCGCCTTCTTCCTCATCCATGGGGGAGCGGGGCTGGAGGTGGTGGAAACGAACCGCTGGGGCGGGCTGATGCTCACCCTGGTGCTGGCGGTGGTGGGCATAGTGGTCGCACTGCCGTTCGGCATCCTGCTGGCACTGGGGCGTCGCTCCCACATGCCGGTCATCTCCAGCCTCTGTACCGTCTACATCGAGTTCTGGCGGGCGGTGCCGCTCATTACTGTGCTCTTCATGGCGTCCGTCATGCTGCCACTGTTCATGAGTACCGAGGTGGAGCTCGACAAGCTGCTGCGGGCGCTCATCGGCATCATCCTGTTCCAGGCGGCCTATGTGGCCGAGGTGGTGAGAGGGGGGCTGCAGGCGATCCCCAAGGGGCAATATGAGGCGGGGGATGCCCTGGGGCTCTCCTACTGGAAGGTGATGGGCCTCATCATCATGCCCCAGGCCCTCAAGATCACCATTCCTTCCCTGGTGAACACCTTTATTTCCCTGTTCAAGGACACCAGCCTGGTGCTGATCATCGGGCTGTTCGATCTGCTGGCCATCTCCAAGGTGGCCCTGGCGGATCCGGCCTGGCTGGGGTATTCCACCGAAGCTTATGTCTTTATCGCCATGATCTTCTGGATGTTCTGTTTTGGCATGTCCCGCTACTCCATCTATCTGGAGCGCAAACTCAACACGGGCCACAAGCATTAGGAGTCGTTCTGATATGAAAACGGACGCAGTTGTCGAACTGAAAGAGGTCAACAAGTGGTACGGTGAGTTTCACGTGCTGCGCAACATCAACCTGCAGGTGGGCAGAGGGGAGAAGATCGTCATCTGCGGGCCATCGGGGTCGGGCAAGTCCACCATGATCCGCTGCATCAACCGGCTGGAAGAGCACCAGAGCGGAGACATCCTGGTCAAGGGCACGGCCCTGACCTCGGATCTCAAGAACATCGAGACGGTGCGCCGGGAGGTGGGCATGGTGTTCCAGCACTTCAACCTCTTCCCCCATCTGACCGTGCTGGAGAACTGTTGCCTGGCGCCCATTTGGGTCAAGCAGTTGCCGCGCAAGGAGGCCGAGGAGATTGCCATGAACTTCCTGCGCCGGGTGCGGATCCCCGAACAGGCGCTCAAGTATCCGGGGCAGCTCTCCGGTGGCCAGCAGCAGCGGGTCGCCATCGCCCGCAGTCTGTGCATGAATCCCCAGGTCATGCTGTTTGACGAGCCGACGTCTGCGTTGGATCCCGAGATGGTGCGGGAGGTGCTGGATGTGATGGTGGAGCTGGCCCACGAGGGGATGACCATGCTCTGCGTCACCCACGAGATGGGGTTTGCCAAGCAGGTGGCGGACAGGGTGATCTTCATGGACCGGGGGCAAATCATCGAAGAGAACGTGCCGGATCAGTTCTTTGACAACCCCCAGTCCGATCGGACCAAGCTCTTCCTCTCCCAGATCCTGCAGCACTGAGGCAGGGCACAACCTTCAGAAAAACAGCCCGCACGCTCGAATGAGCGGCGGGCAAATGTGTACATGGAAGTCGACGACAGACAGAAAGGAGTATGTCAGCCCGGCAACAGGGTGGTGGTGCGCAGATCGCGCACGGCCAGGTTGATCTGCCGGGCCAGGCTCAGCGCCTGATGACAGCTCAACGGCTTCACATCGATGATCCCCCCTTGAAACTCAAACCGCCCCAGTGCTTCAACCATGAAACTTCCATGATGGAAGCTCTTGATATAGCGAGCAATTCGACGGGGAGACCACTGCTTGAACACCTTCATGGCAAGAGACCCTGTTGTTTGGACAGGGCACACTATGCCGACGGACCGTGACACTGATGTGACACTTGATAAAGATTTGTATGAATCTGTCTTGTGATCGGCTGGCGTGCAGCTCCGGCGTTGAAAAAGTAGTGAGAGTCCGGGTCCGGGGCCCGATATACTGCGGCCATTGCAGACATGACAAAGGTGCCGCACGTGGAGTGGGTGGACATAGTTGACGAGCAGGACAGGGTGATCGGGGTGGCCGAGCGCGCCAGGGTGCGTCAGGAAAACCTGCGCCATCGTGCCAGCTACATCCTGGTGCTGGATGAGGCTGAGCGCATCCTGGTGCAGCGGCGCACCCCGAGCAAGGATTTTTGCCCCGGCATGCTGGATGCCTGCGCCGGTGGCGTGGTGACCACGGGGGAGGCCATGGCCCTTTCCGCCCGGCGTGAGCTGGCCGAGGAGCTGGGGATCCGCGACGTGCCCCTGCAGGATTACGGCACCTTCTATGCCGAAGGGGAGGCGAGGGGCAGCCGCTACCGGGTCTGGGGCGGCTTGTTCAGCTGTCACTATCAGGGGCCGCTGCAACTGCAGGCCGAAGAGGTGAGCGAGGTGCACTGGATGAGCCTGGGCGAGATAGCCGATCGGGCGGACGAGTTCACGCCCGACTCCCTGCTCGCCATCGCCACCTGGCAGGCAAGGCGCCTGCCATCAGGCCAGAAATAGGGGCGACAGGCGTTCGCTCCCCGATCGCTTTGTTGCTGCTCGATGGACCCCTTCGCCTTCTGGTGGAATGGGGTAGACTGGGCCTCTTTGAACCACAGAAGGATGCGTCATCATGATCACGGTCGGTCAATCCCTGCCCGCAGGGGAATTTACCTTTATCACCGCCGAGGGCAAGCAGGTGAAGGATACCCAGGCCCTGTTTGCCGACAAGCGGGTGGTGCTCTTTGCGGTGCCCGGCGCCTTCACCCCCACCTGCTCCAACGCTCACCTGCCGGGCTACGTGGTGCTGGCCGATCAGTTCAAGGCCAAGGGGGTGGAACTGTGCTGTCTGTCGGTCAACGACGCCTTCGTGATGAAGGCGTGGCAAGAGGCCCAGAACGCCTCTGCCATCACCATGCTGGCGGACGGTGACGGCAGCTGGACCCGGGCACTGGGTCTGGCCAAGGAGACCGGGGCCTTCGGCGGCGTGCGGGCCCAGCGTTTTGCCCTCATCGCCAACGATGGTGTGGTGGAGCGGCTCTTCGTGGAGGCGCCAGGCAAGTTCGAGGTGTCGGATGCCCAGAGCCTGCTGGCGGCGCTGTGAAAGATTAATCGGTGTTTGATTACACCTTGAAATAGCAAGCGGCCCCGTTACACTGAGGCCGCGTTTGGATGGAGCCAGGCAACTTGCCTGGCTCTCGTGTTTGCCGTGGATGAGATAGAACAATATGACCCTGGCTTTTGTTGCCCTGATTGCCGGACTGGCGTTGCTGGTCTGGAGTGCCGACAAGTTCGTGGACGGCGCCGCCGCCACCGCCCGTTACGCCGGTATGCCGCCGCTGCTGATCGGCATGGTGATCATCGGTTTTGGTACCTCGGCCCCCGAGATGGTGGTCTCCGCGCTGGCGGCCTCCCAGGGCAATCCCGGGCTCGCGCTCGGCAATGCCTATGGTTCCAACATCACCAATATTGCCCTGATCCTGGGTCTGACCGCCCTGATCAGCCCCATCGCCGTCGCCTCCCAGGTGGTGCGCAAGGAGATCCCCATCCTGCTCGGCATCACCCTGCTCTCCGGCGCCCTGCTCATCGATGGCCATCTGGGCCGGATGGATGCCGCCATTCTGGGGGCCGTGTTCGCAGTGCTGATGGGCTGGTCCATCTGGGCCGGCATGAACGGCAAGGGGGATGCGCTGGATACAGATACCGAGAAGGACATCGTCTCCGAGGGCATGTCTCTCAAGAGCGCCATCCTCTGGCTCATCGTCGGCCTGGTGTTGTTGATCGGGGCTTCCCGTCTGCTGGTGTGGGGGGCGGTGACCATCGCCCAGGGCTTTGGCATCAGCGATCTGGTGATTGGCCTGACCATAGTCGCGGTGGGGACCTCCCTGCCGGAGCTGGCATCGTCCCTCATCGCCATTCGCAAGAACGAGCACGATCTGGCCCTTGGCAACGTGCTGGGTTCCAACCTGTTCAACACCCTGGCCGTGGTGGGCATCGCCGCCGGCATCCACCCGCTCGAGGTGGCGCCCGAAGTGCTTTCCCGCGACTGGAGCATCATGATGGGACTGACCCTGTTGCTGCTGGTGATGTGTCTGGGCCGCAAGGGGCAGGGGCGCATCAACCGGCTGGAGGGGGGCGTGCTGCTCGCCTGCTTCGTCGCCTACACCGGCTGGCTGCTGACGAGCCAGTTCATCTAGTCTGGTGATGAAATGAAAGAGGGGACGCCGCGGCGTCCCCTCTTTTTTGTGCGCGGGGCCTAGTCTCAGGCCACGGCAACCAGCTTCTGCTTCTGGGCGCTGTCCAGGATCAGGATGCTCGCCTTGGGGAAGAAGTTGAAGGTGGACGCGGAGGCCCAGGTGTAGGCCCCCATCACCCGACCCACCACCAGCTCGCCGATCTCGAGATCCGGCAGCATGATGCTGTCGCGGATGACGTCCACGCTGTCGCAGGTGGGCCCGGAGAGCACCGCATTGTGCAGTTCGCCGTGGGCATAGGGCGTGCTCACCGGGTAGGTGACGTGGTCGTAGAGCTGGCCGTTGTAGCTGCCGTAGAGACCGTCATCCAGGTAGTACCAGATCTTGTCGCCGCGGTGGGCCTTGCCCATCACGCTGGAGACCGAGGTCATGGCCGGCGCACTGATGAAGCGGCCCGGCTCGGCAATCTTCTGCACCGTGGCGGGCAGCTTGGCCAGGGCTTCGCGGATCGGGGCGCAGAAACCGTCGATGTCGAACTCGCCACCGTCATAGTCCACCGGGAAGCCGCCGCCGATGTCCAGCACCCAGGGCTTGAGCCCGAGCTCCCAGGCCTGCTCCATGATCTCGCGGCAGGCGTCGATGGCCTGCACGTGGCGACGGGCGTGGGGCACCTGGGAGCCGACGTGGAACGACAGCCCCATCACCTTGATCCCCTTGGCCTGGGCCAGTTGCAGCAACGGCAGTGCCTGCTCCGGGGTGCAGCCGAACTTCTTGGAAAGATCGACCTTGGTCTCGGGGTTCGGGAAGCTGACCCGCAGCAGCAGTTTCACTTCATCCTTGTAGGGCAGGAACTTTTCCAGCTCCAGCGGGTTGTCATAGACAAACACGGTACAGCCGAATTCCAGGGCATAACGGATGTCGCTGTCACGCTTGATGGGATGGGTATGGATGCAGCGTCCCGGGCGAACCCCTTGGCTGCGCACCAGATCCACTTCGCCATTGGTGGCCAGATCGAAACAGGCCCCCTCTTCCTTCAAGACAGAGACCACCGCCTCGTGGGGCAGGGGCTTGAGTGCATAATGCAAGCGCACATCGGGCAGGGCGGCCGCCAGGGCCCGATACTGTTTGCGGACGGCTGCCTTGTCGAGCAGCAGCAGGGGGGAGCCGAATTGTTCAACCAACTGACGGTAATCTTGTGCGACCAGGGTCTCGTTCATTCTCTTTTGATAGTCCTTAGGGGGCGTGATATGCCCAAGCCATATGCGATTGAACCGGCGACGGCCGGCTCAGGCGAGCGGTCCGGAGGGACCCACCAGGCACATTGCATAACTCCCTTGCAAAGTGCTTAGTTATGCGCGGGATTATCGGCTTATTGAGTTTGTGTGCAAGCATTTTGATTGGATATGTCGGCAAGTTTTTCTGGTCGAGACGAAACAGGCTCTTGATACGGGGAGCGATCAGGGCCGTGATGGGGAGCACCTCCGAAGGGAGCTTGATAAGCTGTTGATAGTTAACGAACTAATAACATCAGGCCTGGGGGTTGCGGCCAGGTAAAAAGGGGGCGCCGGGGCCAGGGAGTGCGAGACAGCTCACATTTTTTGGATTACCATGCCCGCTTCCTGATCCAAACTAGTTCGGATGAAGGTAGCAGGAGAGCGATGGGCAACCATCCACCGAAGAAGTGAATCTTTCAGGTACCGGGCAACCGGTGTGGACTGCTACTGGACGATACTCTGGAGAGACCCGTTGAATCGGGCGCCGAAGGAGCAAGGCACCGTGATTGCATCGCAATCTGGCGCCGGAAACTCTCAGGCAAAAGGACAGAGGGGATGGGATGGTTGTACCTGAGCTTGAAACTGTTCACGGTCTGTCACGAGAGGTCGTCAGCAAGGTAAAGAGCAGCGCAGGAACCGGAGCGTATAGACATACGTGAGGATTCCGAGTCGCGCATGAGCCTTGATCACGACCTCGCAGCAAGAGTGTGAACACGTTTTTGGCCCGCATCCGATCGCCTCTGGTTGATCGCGACACCTATGGGAAGATCATCCTTCTCCTCCTTAATCGTTGTTTTTTAAGGAGGATGCATGTCATCAATTCAATCGGCGCTCGCCGCCATCGATAGCTTTATCTGGGGTCCCCCCCTGCTGATCCTGCTGGTCGGGACCGGTATCTATCTCACCTGGCGTCTGGGTCTGCTTCAGGTAGTGCGCTTGCCGCTGGCCCTCAAGCTGGTCTTTGGCCGCGATCAGGGGCAGGGCAAGCAGGGGGATGTCTCCAGCTTTGGTGCCCTGTGCACCGCCCTCTCCGCCACCATCGGCACCGGCAACATCGTCGGGGTCGCCACCGCCATCAAGCTGGGGGGCCCGGGCGCCCTGTTCTGGATGTGGATGGCTGCCCTGTTCGGCATGGCCACCAAGTACGCCGAGTGCCTGCTGGCGGTGAAATATCGCCAGCAGGACGCCAACGGCCAGATGGCGGGTGGCCCCATGTACTATCTGGAGAAGGGGCTCGGCTCCAGGCCGCTCGCCAAGCTGTTTGCCCTGTTCGGCATCGGCGTCGCCTTCTTCGGCATCGGTACCTTCCCCCAGGTCAACGCCATCAGTGATGCCATGAGCCTCTCCTTCTCGGTACCCCGTGAAGTGACCGCCGTGGTGCTGACCCTGATCGTGGCGCTGGTGACCCTGGGGGGTATCCAGTCCATCTCCAGCGTGTCGAGCAAGGTGGTGCCTTTCATGGCCATCTTCTACATCGTCGCCTGTGCCGGGGTGCTGGTGAACAATGCAGGCGCCCTGCCCGATGCGGTCATGCTGGTGATCGGAAGCGCCTTCACCGGCCATGCGGCCACCGGCGGCTTCGTCGGCGCCGGCATCATGCTGGCGATCCAGTCCGGGGTGGCGCGCGGGGTCTTCTCCAACGAGTCGGGGCTGGGCTCGGCCCCCATCGCGGCGGCGGCGGCCAAGACCGATTCCTGCGTGGAGCAGGGGCTGGTCTCCATGACCGGCACCTTCATCGACACCCTCATCATCTGCACCATGACCGGTCTGACGCTGGTGGTGACCGGGGTGTGGAGCGGCGATGCGAGCGGTGCGGCCATGACCAGTCTGGCCTTTGCCCAGGGGCTGGATGCCCATGTGGGCCAGTATCTGGTGAGCATCGGCCTCCTGTTCTTCGCCTTTACCACCATCCTTGGCTGGAACTACTACGGCGAGCGCTGCACCGAGTACCTGTTCGGGGTGAAGGCGATCAAACCCTACCGCCTCATCTATCTGGTGCTGGTGGCGAGCGGTGCCTTCCTCCATCTGGACCTGATCTGGCTCTTGGCGGACATCGTCAACGGCCTGATGGCGGTGCCCAACCTCATCGGCCTCATCGGCCTGCGCCACGTGGTGATTGCCGAGACCCGCGCCTACTTCAGCCGGGACCGGGATACGGAATCCGAGCCCGAGCCGCAGACGGCCTGATGAGAAGCGGGCCTGCGGGAAGTCCTGTCACCGGGTCCCTGTCCATGGCGTCAACCGGGATCCGGGCTGGGATGGCAAAACCCGCAGCTTGATCCCGGCTCCTCTGACAACATCTGTGCGAAATACGCAAAAGCTACGACGCTCATCGTGGCTTTTTTGCATTTTACGCAATAAATGGCGGCGCTTGTTGCCCCCAGGGGGTCAGGGGGAGGGAATATCTCCGGTAAGCCGCTGCGCCAGCGCTTCGCTCACCCGGCTCACCAGGGCCGCCTCATCCCCCTGCCAGCCAATGGCGTGGGCCAGTGTGGTGGAGGTGCCCGGAGCAAAGCGCAGCTCGCCCCCGGCCAGTTCGTAGAAGCGGCTCGCCATCCGGGTGCCCTCGTCCACATCCCCCGCCACCAGCAGCATGGCCTGGGCCAGCACGGCGCCGTCGTGATCCCGGCCCGGCGCCAGCCAGCGCTGGGCGGTGCCGGTCACCTTGCGCCCTCCGATCACCAGGTTGTACTGGCCGTCGCAAAACGAGCCGGGCACGAAGTCGTAGCTGCCCGCAAGGCCGTATTCCTCCAGCAGGGCGAGCAGGGGCGCCCCCAGCAGCCGGTAATAATGAGCGAGATCCTGGGTGGTGCGAGGCAGCATGAGGGAGAGGTTGAGGATGCCGGCGCCGTGGGGCACGGCGGTGCCGCCACTGTCGCGCACGAACACCGGCCAGCCCTCGGCAGCAAGCTGCTCGCAGGCGGCCTGGTAGCGGGGCAAACGGGTGTCCTTGCGGGTGATGATGAGGCATTGGGGGCCCTGCCAGAGGAGGGCTCTGGGCTCGCCGTCACCGGCGCACTCCCGCAGCCAGCGCTGCTCCTCGGCCAGGATCTGGTCGGGTGTCTGGTGGGCGGGCGGCGGGGGCAGCAGGGTATAAGGCATGAAAGGCATCCTTTGGCAGAGGCTGCCAAGCACAGTACGCGCGGGGGCAAACAAGGTAAAGCCCCGCGTGGCGGGGCTTTGGTGCAAGGATGGCGGGGCCTCAGGCCCGGGGGGCGGCGCGCCTGGGCAGCAGCAGATTGAGCAGGATGGCGGTGAGGCCGCCGGTGGCGACGCCGTAGGAGAGCACGCTCCTGGCCAGCTCCGGCAGGTGTTGCAGCACCTCGGGCACCTGGGCCACTCCGAGACCCATGGCGAGCGACACCGCCAGGATCATCAGGGCGCGGCGGTCCAGCTCCTCCTGGGAGATGATGCGCACCCCGGCGGCGGCGATGGTGCCGAACATGACGATGGTGGCGCCGCCGAGCACGGGTTCAGGTATTTGTTGCACCAGGCTCGCCACCGCCGGGAACAGGCCGAGCAGGGCCAGCATGGCGGCGATGAAGAGGCCGACATGGCGGCTGGCCACCCCGGTCAGCTGGATGACGCCGTTGTTCTGGGCGAAGGTGGACATGGGGAAGGTGGAGAAGACCGCCGCCAGCATGGAGTTGGCGCCGTCGGCCAGCACGCCCCCCTTGATCCGCGCCATGTAGACCGGCCCTTCCAGCGGCTCGCCGGAGATGTCGGAGGTGGCGGTCATGTCGCCGATGGCCTCCAGCGCCGTCACCACGAAGATGATGGCGAGCGGCACGAACAGCTGCCAGTCAAAGCCGAGTCCGTAGTGGAGCGGAACAGGGACCATCAGCAGGGGGCCGTCGAAGGTGGGGGCGCTCACTTTGCCCAGCAGCAGTGCCACCGCATAGCCCGCCAGCATGGCGATCATGATGGCGGAGAGGCGCAGCCAGGGGTTGCGACTGCGCTGCATCAGCACGATGAGGCCGAGCACCAGCAGGGAGAGAAAGAGGTTGGTGTGGCTGGCGAAGCTGCCGTCCGCCAGGGCGCCATAGCCGCCCCCCATGCTGATGAGCCCTACCTTGATGAGGGTCAGGCCGATGAGCAATACCACAATGCCGGTCACCAGCGGGGTGATGATCCGTTTGACCAGGTGCAGGAAGCGGCTCATGACGACGATGGTGAGGGCCGCTGCCAGCATGGTGCCGAACAGGGTGCCCAGCAGATCCTCGGTGGGCATGGCCGCCTGCTTGAGGGCGAGGCCGGAGGCGATGATGGGACCGAGGAAGTTGAAGCTGGTGCCCTGTACCGAGAGCAGGCCGGAACCGAGGGGGCCGAAACGGCGGGTCTGGATGAAGGAGGCGATGCCGGACATGACCAGGGACATGGAGACGATGTAGCGGGTGTCGTCGGCGGGGAGGCCGAGGGCATTGGCGATGATGAGGGGCGGGGTGATGATGGCGACAAACATGGCGAGCATATGCTGCAGGGCGGCGAACAGGGTCTGGGGCAAGGGTGGGACATCCTCGATGCCGTAGACCAGTTCGCTGTGGGTTCGCCTGGGGGGATGGGCCTCTCGGATGGCGCTTGGGGCGGCAGCCTGTTCCATAAATACCTCGAATGTGTGGGGGAGGGGAGAAAATTGGGCGCTATTTTAGTGATTGGTATCGCGCTTTCCAGCGCTAATTGAGCGCAAACTCGTTTATTTCCTGATGGGTTGAAACGTTTTCCTGTGGCGATTAAGATCCGCCGGTTTGTGTGAGACCGATCCCTCACAAAGGGGAGGGAGGCTGATGCATCAGGATGGGGACGGTGTAGAATGAGCCCTCGGTTCGAAGATGGAGACTCTGGATGCTGAAGCTGTCGGAGTTCTGGAGTGCCCGCGCCCACTCCGAAGATTTTACCCTGACCCGGATGGGCTTCATGACGGTGCGGCTGCGGCTGCTCACCTGTCTGCTGATGGCGGGGCTCCCGAGCTGGGCTCTGGTGGACTGGCTGACCCTGCCAGCCATCCAGTTCGAGGCGCTGTTCCAGGTCAGGATCTTCTGCCTGCTGGCCCTTTCGCCCCTCATCCCCCTCTCCTATCTCATCCACTTCAAGCGCGAGCGCATGAAGCTGGCGCTGGGCTACCTGATGGCGGTGATGATGCTCTTCTCCCTCATCTGCCTGCACAGCTTCGGCGCGGATCAGGAGATGCAGGCGGGCTACATGGCCTTCCCCTATCTGCTCATCAGTCTGTTCGCCATCTTCCCCATTCCCCTCTCCCTCAGCCTGCAACTGGCGGGGGGCATTCTGGCCACCATGCTGGCGGGCAACTGGCTGCTGGTGGGCCAGCCTCTCTGGAGCGTGCAGACCCTCAACCAGGTCTGGCTGCTGGGGCTCTTTGCCATCGCCAGCGCCTGGGTGCAGTGCGGCCAGCTCAACATGCTGCTGCAACTCTATCGGGAATCCACCACGGACGAGCTGACCGGCATGATGAACCGCCGCCTGCTGATGAAGCAGCTCGAGAAGGCGAGGGCCGCCATGATCCGTAAACAGGCCCCCTTCGCGGTGCTGCTGCTGGATCTGGACCGCTTCAAGCGCATCAACGACACCTTCGGCCATCTGGCGGGGGATGCGGTGCTCAAGGAGGTGGCGGCCACCCTGTCGGAGCAGCTGGAGCCCGGCATGGTGCTCGGGCGTTACGGCGGGGAGGAGTTTGCCATCCTGTTGCCCGGTTGCACGGATCTGGCACAGGCCAAGCGGGTGGCGGAGCGGCTGCGGGTCGCGGTGGAGGCGAGGTTGGTGAAAAGCCCCACCTCCGACGAGCTGCTGGAGGTGACGGTGAGCATCGGTCTGACCCTGGCCCAGCGTGGCGAGGGGGTGGAGGTGCTGCTCAACCGGGCGGACGAGTGCCTCTACATGGCCAAGATGGCGGGTCGCAACTGCGTGGTGGCCGAGGCAGGGAAACCCGCGGGCGATGCAGGGCGCACAAAAACGGATGCCGCCTGAGGGCGGCATCCGGTGATGACGGGGCTGGCGTCAGGCCAGGGTGTATTTGCCGGAGAGCTGCTGGGCCAGCAGCTTGAACATGTTGAACACCGCCATGGTCTTGCCGGTCGGGGTGCCGTCCTCTGCCAGGAAGAACTCCCCCTTGAACACCAGAATGTCCCCCTTCTGCTCCACCGAGTCGGCGCGCATGCCGTGGATGAAGTCCTCGTGTTCACGAATGATCTTGTTGGCCATCTCCAGCAGGGCAGTCTCGGTGATCCGCTCTTTTTGTGGTTGCATGCTCGTCTCCTTAAACGACTACTGGGCAGGGGCACCAGGGTCGGCATGGCCGGCGCACCCCGCCTCTGATTGAAGAGGGGGCCAGCATACTGCAAAGCGGGATTTTCTGTCATTGATATGACCCCGCATTTTCCCGCTTTGCGCTCTTCCCTTATCCCAGCACCAGATTGCGCAGCCAGCGGCGCTGGCGAATGCGGCGCTGCACCAGCAGCACCTTGGAGAGCTCCTCCAGCAGGACCACGGCCACCACCCAGGAGAGGGGCCAGCCCAGCAGGCTGACCGCCACCCAGGCCAGCGGCAGGCCGATGCACCACATGCCGACGATGTCGATGAAGATGCTGTAGTTGACGTCCCCCCCCGAGCGCAGCACCCCGACGATCCCCACCATGTTGAACACCTTGAGCAGCATGCCGAGGCACATGATGGCGAGCACCTGGCCGGCCTCCGCCATCAGCTCGCCCGGCAGGTTGCCGACCCATTGCAGCAGGCTGCCCTGCATCAGCCAGACGGCGGTCCCCACCAGCAGGGCGCCGACGGGGGCCAGCAGCAGGAAGAGCTGGGAGTGCTGCCAGGCCTCGTCATACTCCTCTGCCCCGAGCCGGTGACCGAGCAGGGTGGAGCAGGCCACCGCCAGCCCGAAGAAGAGGGAGATGAGGATGCTCTCCAGCGTGCCGAGGGTGGTCATGATGGCCAGGGCGTCGGTGCCGAGGTGCGCGTAGAGGAAGCCGTAGAGCAGCATGCCGAAGGCCCAGAGCCCGTCGTGCAGCAACAGCGGCAGGGCGATCAGGGTGAAGCGCACCACCTCCTTGCGCCTGAAGGCGGCGAGCCAGTCTTGCTTGCGCGGGATGAGACGGGGCTCGGCACGCCACACATAGGCAAGCAGCAGCGCGGTCTGGAGCAGGCGCGAAAGGGTGGTGCCCCAGGCGGAACCGGCTACTCCCATGGCGTCGGCGCCGAAATGGCCGAAGATGAGGGCATAGTTGAGGATGACGTTGGCGATGATGGCGATGATGCCGATGCGGGTCGGCGCCGCGGCATTGCCCACCGAGCGCAGGGCCGACTCCAGGGGCACCACCACGGCGGTGCAGAGGATGGTGGCGCCGGTGATCATCAGGAACTCGTCGGCCAGCTCGCGCAGCGCGGGCTCCTGGCTGGCAAACCCGAGCACGCTGCCCGGTGAGAGCACATAGACGAGGGCAAAGGGCAGGCTCACCGCCAGGGCGCCCACCAGGGCCAGGGCCAGGGAGCGGCGCACCCCGGCCATCTCGCCACGGCCGAAATATTGTGCCGCCAACACCGAGACCCCGCCCGAGAGCCCCGCTATCACCAGCAGATTGAAGAAGAAGACCCGGTTGCCCAAGCCGACCGCCGCCACAGCCGTGGTGCCGAGCTGGCTCACCATCATGATGTCGATGAGGCCGAGCAGGGAGAACATCATGGATTGCAGCGAAACCGGCAGGGCCAGTCGCCACAGTCGCGTCATGAACTCGCGATCGGTGGTTTGTTTTAAAATCGCTTGCCAATAATTCATTTATGTTAACCGGGTTGGTAAAAATCAGGGTTTGTCGTGGGTATGATAGGGGGGGTGTCGGGAGGCTTCACTGTGAGCCCCTCTCGGCTTTCTTGTGCAAAACTATCCTGTTGAGGTGCTATGCCATTTATCAACGAGTGTCTGGAAATCGCCCCGGCCTGCGAAGAGCGGATGCTGGGACGCGAAGGGCTGCCCCTGCTTGGGGAGGCGGGCGTCTTCCTGACCGGTCTCTCGACGATACGGGAGCACTACCTTATCCGCCGCAACCGACCGGAGTTTCACATCCTGATGGTGAGCCATGACGAGGGGGGCGCCCTGCTCACCGATGGCGGGGAGCAGCCCATCCCGGCGGGAGCCCTGGTCTTTCTCCCGGCCGCCGTGCCGGGGGGCCTCAGGCTGGTGGGGGAAGCCTGGCATACCAGTTGGATCCTGCTGGACGACGTGCCGCGCTGGCAGCATCTGCACCGGCTTGGCCATCGCATCTGGCAGGGAGAGGAGGGGGAGCAACTCTACCATCTGCTCAGCCTGATGCAGGGGGAGGGAATACGTTCGCCACTCCAGCCCCAGCTGCTGAGCCTGCTGCTGGCGCTCTTGGAGCGAACCCTGCAGGGGGAGGTGCGCGGCACGCCGGAGCTGCGGCTGCAGGCGCTGTTTCGGCGGGTGGAGGCACGTCTGGACGAGCCCTGGAGCGTGGCCCTGCTGGCCGACCAGATGGCCTGCTCGGTGCCCCATCTGCACCGGCTCTGCCAGCAGGTGTTCGGCATGGGCCCCATGGCCTGGCTCACCGGGCTTCGCATGAACAAGGCGCGCCAGTTGCTGCTCTACACCAACTGGCCGCTGGCCGAGCTGGCGGCCCGGGTCGGATACAGCGACGGCGCCAACTTTGCCAACCGTTTTCGCCGCCTGACGGGTCAGACTCCGGGGGCCTTTCGTCGACTGGGTCGCAAACCTTTCGCAAGGGAGGTGCAAACCCTTTGAAATTGTTGGCTCAAGCCCATAGGATCGACGGGCCACACAGTCAAGGTACAGATCCATGTTTGAAGATAATAATCAGAAACGTCCCCTCTACATTCCCTACGCAGGTCCAGCCCTGCTGGAGACGCCGTTGCTCAACAAGGGCAGCGCCTTCACCAGCGAAGAACGCAGCAGCTTCAATCTGGAGGGTCTGCTGCCCCAGAACATCGAAACCATCGAAGAGCAGGCAGAGCGTGCCTATCGCCAGTTCATGGCGTTTGGCAACGACATGGACAAGCACATCTATTTGCGCAACATCCAGGATACCAACGAAACGCTCTTCTACCGCCTGCTGAACAACCACCTCACCGAAATGCTGCCGGTCATCTACACCCCGACGGTCGGCAAGGCGTGCGAGGAGTTCTCCAACATCTATCGTCGTGCTCGCGGCCTCTTCATCTCCTATCCGGACAAGGACAGGATCGATGACATGCTGCAAAACGCCACCAAGCAGAACGTCAAGGTGATCGTGGTCACCGACGGCGAACGCATCCTGGGCCTCGGGGATCAGGGCATCGGCGGCATGGGCATTCCCATCGGCAAGCTCTCCCTCTACACCGCCTGTGGCGGCATCTCCCCGGCCTACTGCCTGCCGGTGGTGCTGGATGTGGGCACCAACAACCAGCAGTTGCTGAACGACCCCTTCTACATGGGGTGGCGCCATCCGCGCATCTCCGGCGAAGAGTATGACGAGTTCGTCGATGCCTTCATCCAGGCGGTCAAGCGCCGCTGGCCGGACATCCTGCTGCAGTTCGAGGATTTCGCCCAGGGCAATGCCACCCCGCTGCTCAACCGCTACAAGGATGAGCTGTGCTGCTTCAACGATGACATTCAGGGGACCGCCGCGGTGACCCTGGGCAGCCTCATCGCCGCCTGCAAGGCCTCCGGTGCCAAGCTCTCCGAGAAGCGGGTCGCCTTCCTCGGGGCGGGCAGTGCCGGGTGTGGCATCGCCGAGCAGATCGTGGCGCAGATGAAGGCCGAAGGGCTGACCGACGCCGAGGCGCGGGGCCGGGTCTTCATGGTGGACCGGTTCGGTCTCATCACCGACAAGATCCCCAACCAGCTCGACTTCCAGCGCAAACTCTCCCAGCCGGTCGAGCGGATCAAGGAGTGGCCGGTGGGGGACAACATCTCCCTGCTGGAGGTGATGGAGCACGGTCGCCCGGACATCCTGATCGGGGTCTCCGGCCAGCCGGGTCTGTTTACCGAAGAGGTGGTCAAGACCATGCACAAGCACTGTGCCCGTCCCATCATCTTCCCGCTCTCCAACCCCACTTCCCGGGTGGAAGCCACCCCGGCGGATCTCATTCGCTGGACCGACGGCCAGGTGCTGGTCGCCACCGGCAGCCCGTTCGCACCGGTGGAGTACAAGGGCAAGCGTTACGTCATCGCCCAGTGCAACAACTCCTTCATCTTCCCGGGGATCGGCCTTGGGGTGATCGCCTCCGGTGCCAACCGGGTGACCGATGCCATGCTGATGTCGGCCAGCCGTGCCCTGGCGGATTGTTCACCCCTGGTGAAGGGGGAAGAGGGTTCCTTGCTGCCGGATCTGGCGGACATCCATCAGGTCTCCCGCTACATCGCCAAGATGGTGGCCAAGACCGCCATGTTGCAGGGCAAGGCGGTGCAGACCCCCGATGATGTGATCGATCAGGCCATCGAGGCGAACTTCTGGCGCCCCGAGTACCGCCGCTATCGTCGTACTTCCTTCTGATCCCAAGGGGACAGACATGCAGAAGGGATGCCTCGGCATCCCTTTTTTGTGCACGGCGGTGAAGGAAGAGGAGGTTATTGTGCCGGTTGCTCGGTGGGGGCGGACTCGGCGGGATTGCTGACGCCGGTGACCCGGATTTCGACCCGGCGATCCGGGGCCAGGCAGTCGATGAGGGCGGCCCTGGCCTTGATGGCATCACACTGGGTGCCGGTGACCGGGTTGCTCTCGCCATTGCCCTGGATGCTCACCTTGTCGGCGGGCAGCCCCTTGCCAATCAGGAAGTTGGCGACCGTGCTTGCACGGGCCTCCGACAGTGCCTGGTTGTTGGCATCCGAGCCGATGCGATCGGTGTAGCCCATCACCATGGCGTTGCCATCCTTGGGTTTGACGTCGACGATCTGCTGGTAGAGGGCGTCGAGTGCCTGCATCCCCTCCGGTTTGAGCTCCGCCTTGCCAAAGGCAAACAGCACATCCGAACTCAGGTTGAAGGTCTGATCCACCGGCTCGGGAGCCGGGGGCGGCGGTGCCACGACCAGAGGCGCGGCCACCGGCACTGCGGCGACGGTGCGATTGGGGTGAAGCACCAGCTCGATGGTGGCGGTACTGATGTCGCTGACCCAGCGTTTGGTACCGCTGCCCACCTTGTCGTTGTCAGGATCGTCCCCGACTCGCACCATGTAGCGGTAGCGGGTCTGGATGTCTACCCAGTCGCTCAGTCTGGCGGTCAGTCCCAGACCCGCCAGGGGAGCCAGGTTGTCATCTCCCCCGTTGACGGAGTCGACGTGATAGAGATAACCGCCCCCTTCGGCAAAGACAGAGAAGATGTCCCCCAAGGGCAAACGGCCAATGACCGACAGGGTGGCCCCCTTGCTGTTGAAGTCCTGGCCGGCGATATCCCAGTCACCGGTGGAGAGGTAACCGAGTTCGGTCCCCAGGTTCTCGTTGTAGTTGTAGCCGACAAAGGCGTTGATGGCGGTCGCGTCCTTGCCGACACCCTGGCTGAAATCATCGATGTCATGGGCAAAGGCCCAGCCACCCCCAGCCCCCACATACCAGTCGTGAACAGGTGCCGCCTGGGCGGCACTCGTCGCCAATGCCAATGCAATCCACACAGGTTTCAGTCTTATGTTCATCGCGTATCCTCGTCGATGTTGGGTGTTATAGGGCTCCCAGCCCTTTGCTATGTATAGCCAACATTATGTATAGGCGATGTGAGCGCATTAACCATTTAAGTGACGCATCTGTATGGAAAATCGGTGAGACAGGCAGGTGGGCTGCCCGCGCTGGCGGTGCCGTCCGGGCATTAAAAAAGGGGCCGGAATGGCCCCTTTTTGCAACAGGTGGTTGTCCCCTTATTGCTGCACTTCCTGTACGCCGGTGACGCGCACTTCGACGCGGCGATCCGGTGCCAGGCAGGCGATCAGCTGAGCCTTGGCCTTGATGCCGTCACACTGGGTGCCGGTGACCGGGTTGGCTTCACCACGACCTTCGATGGAAACCTTGCCAGCCGGTAGACCCTTGCCAACCAGGAAGTCGGCCACGGTGCGGGCACGGGCTTCAGACAGCTTCAGGTTGTAGGCATCGGAGCCGATGCGGTCGGTGTAACCCACCACCACGGCGCTGCCATCTTTCGGCTGGACGTCGACGATCTGCTGATACAGGGTGTTGAGCGCAGCAGCCCCTTCCGGCTTCAGGGTGGATTTGCCGAAGGCAAACAGCACGTCCGAGCTCAGGGAGAAGTTCTTGTCGACCATGACGGGCTCGGGAACCGGCTCGGGAGCCGGTGCCGGGGCCGGTGCCACATAGGTGGTGCGGTTCGGGTGCATCACCAGTTCCAGGGTGGCGACGCTCATGTCGGTTTTCCAGGTTTTCTGATCGTCACCCAGATCCCACATGTAGCGGTAGCGGGCCTGCAGGTCGATAAGGTCGGAGAGCTTGGCAGTCAGACCCAGACCCGCCAGCGGCGAGGTGCCGTTGTCGCTCTGGCCGTTGCCGTTGACGTGGTTGAAGTAGGCACCCCCTTCGGCGAAGACGGAGAAGATGTCATTCATGGGCAGGCGTGCGATACCGGACAGGGTGGCACCCTGGGTCTTGAAGTCGACGCCATCGACGCCAGCCTTGCCGGCATAGAGATAGCCGAGCTCGGCGGCAAAGTTCTCGGTGAAGTTGTAACCGCCGAACAGGGAGAGCGCGGTGGCGTCCTTGTCAGCATCCTGGCCGAAGGTATCCAGGTCGTGGCCATAGGCCCAACCTGCACCCATACCCGTGTACCAGTCGTCGGCCGCCTGAGCGGTGGTGGTTCCCATGGCTGCAATGGCCAGAGCAATCAGGGTTGGTGCCATTTTCATTTTCATCGTTTTATCCTCGTTGAGTTGCCGTGCTATGGGCGTACTGCGCACTCTTTGTTATACCGGTCGCAGATGACACTTCATGTGCGACACCGTGAGCGGATCACGGACGGCTTGAATAAAAAATGGATGGAAACCTGGATTCTCATGAAGCTGTTTCTCCATGGACAACTAACCGGGCACTAAGCACTTTTAATAGTTCATCCAATGTCTTACAAGCGTTGCTACTGTATTCTTTTGAATCAGCGTGATCAAGTTTCTGCACAGATATGCAGCGCCGACACCGGTGTCGCGGGGCCGCAATACGGGGGTAAAGGGGAGAAAGGTGAGACAGAGAGTGTCGCTGGGGGGAGGAGAGAGACAGTAAAAGGGGATGCCGTGGCATCCCCTTTTTTACGTTACCTGAGCGAAGTCAGATTACTTTTGAACTTCTTGTACGCCGGATACGCGAACTTCTACGCGACGGTCCGGAGCCAGGCAGGAGATCAGCTGAGCCTTGGCCTTGACGCCGTCACACTTGGTGCCGGTGACCGGGTTGGCTTCACCGCGACCTTCGATGGCAACCTTGCTGGCAGCCATACCCTTGCTGACCAGGAAGTTGGCAACGGTGCGGGCACGAGCTTCAGACAGCTTCTGGTTGTAAGCGTCGGAACCGATACGGTCGGTGTAACCAACAACAACGGCGTTGCCGTCTTTCGGCTGGAACTCAACGATTTGCTGGTACAGAGCGTTCAGGGCTTGCACACCTTCGGCCTTCAGGCTGTCTTTGCCAAAGGCGAACAGCACGTCGGAGTTCAGGGCGAAGTTCTTCTCAACGATTTGCGGAGCCGGGGCCGGTGCTTCTTCAACAACCGGGGCCGGAGCAGGCGCTACGTAGGAAGTACGGAACGGGTGGTAAACGGCTTCCAGGGTCGCAACGCTCTGGTTGGACTTGTAGCGTACGTTGTCGGCGTGCAGGTCAGCCACGTCCCACATGTAGCGGTAGCGAGCTTGCAGATCCAGCGCGTCGTTGACCTTGTAGGTCACACCGGCACCGGCCAGCGGGGATACTTTGGTATCGCTGGTACCCAGACCGTCGGTGTGGCCCCAGTAGGCGCCAGCTTCACCGAACAGGGAGAAATCGTTGCCCAGCGGCAGACGGGCGATACCGGACAGGGTGGCACCCTGGCTCTCGTAACGGTTGCCGTCGGTGTTGCCACGGCCGGTGTACTGGTAGCCCAGCTCGGAACCGAAGTATTCGTTGAAGTTGTAACCAACGAAGGCATTGGCAGCAGCCGCATCTTCTTCGCCAACGTTCACGCCTTCGATCTTGTTCAGACCGTTGAAGTGAGTTGCACCAACACCGGCGCCGAAGTAGATGTCGTCAGCGGCGTGAGCTGCAGTTGCACCCATGGTGGCCATAGCGATGGCGATCAGGGAAGGAGCCATTTTCATCATAAAATAATCCTCGTTGAGATGGCACGTTGTTCACGTGCTTCGCACTTTGTAATTTATGTAAGCTGCTGGCTCTGTCGACCAACGACGTTGGTGCGAACAGGGATCCTAGATCCATCCAGGAGGCACGTATCTGGGTGCACAAGTGCGCGGGTTGCACTGTCGACAATGCATACACCGCCACGAACAGCCGACGTCATTCCGATGACGTGGCGCACTTTATGCCCATTTCAAAACATGATCAAGCTCACAGATAAGGGATGGGGCAAATTGTGTCGTAGGGATAACTGGCTGTTTCTTGGGATTTATTAGTGATCCAAGTAGGCGCGATGCAGTTTCTTCTCAAGCTTCATATAAGCCTCAGCCCAAGCGTGCCGCGGGGTGGCGTCACCCGCCCTGACCGAGAGGACTGCAAGATAGTCCGCCTCGGTTGCTTCGCACAGCAAGGGTGTGAAACTGAGCAAGAAGTGACGGGCGAGGTAGGGATCGAGAGGCCAGATGTTGAGGATGGCCCGCGCCACGGGCTTGACGGCGGTGGAGCAGATGAAGTGCCGATGACCCGCTTCCAGCCATTGGGCCATCTCGGCGAGGCTTTCTTCCGGCACGATGCCGCCATCGCCTTTCTCCCTGGCCAGCGTCATCGTGTGACCATTGCCCAGTGCCAGGGTGCCGTTTTCTGCCACGACGCCGTCGTGGCTGCGCAGGGGAAGCGTCGTCTGGCCTTCAAGATAGAGGCTGCAGCTGTCCGGGAGGGCCGCCAGCACGGTGGCGGCGTCCCCCTGCATGGCCATGGGCAGCCAGAACGCTTCGGCCCGGGTCTGCAGACCCTGGGCGAGCTGACGGGGGAGGGAGTCCGGGTCGGAATGAAGACGGGAAATGATGCCGGGAAATGCCATGTTGATGACTCTCTTGGAAATAACCGGCGAATTATACGAGGGATGGCCGGGCAACAAGAAAGGTTTCTTTTCGAGACTGTTTACCTGAGGCGACGCAGCGATTACCATCCCCGAGGTTTGTGAAGGGTTGTCGTCGAAAGACGCTGATTATAGATAGAGGCTCGACCATAACGAGTCCGTTCAAAACTGATACACTTGACTACGAGTCGTCGCGAAAAATAAAGGTGGAGTCAATCCGCCGAACGGAGTATGGAACACATGAATTCAAATATCGTAACTGTTGGCAAGAAGATCCGTCAGATCCGCGAAGCGGTAGGCCTGAGCCGTCCCAAGTTTGCCGATCTGCTGGGCGTCCCCCCAACCACCCTGAAGAACTATGAACTGGGTTACCGTGAAGTCGGAGGCGCCTTCCTGGTTGCCCTGGCCCACCACCCCGATCTGCACAAGTTCACCCTCTGGCTGCTGGCTGACAAGAAAGTCGCCGAAATCGGCCAGATCGGTCCGGACGATATTGCCAAGGCTTGATTCAGTTCAACCTTGATAAAAATGCCGCCCTCGAGGCGGCATTTTTTATTTGTCAAAATGGAAAATTATTTAATTAAATAATGGGTTGTGTGCGGCCAGCGGCGATTTTCACTAAATCCTCTGTCGGGCTGGATTAATCTACGGAACACTCCGACCCTTTTAATTCAGGCGGTGATCCACACAGCGAGACAACGATGAGCCAATCCATTACCAAAGCCAGAGATGGGTTTACCAGCACCTTTGGCGTGCTGGCCGCGACCCTGGGGTCTGCCGTCGGGCTCGGCAATATCTGGAAGTTTCCCTATCTGACCGGTGAGAACGGTGGCGCCGGTTTTCTGCTGGTCTATGTCGTCGCCACCCTGCTGGTGGGATTGCCGGTGATGATCTCCGAGATCATGCTGGGGCGCGAGGCCAGGACGGATGCGGTCAGCGGGCTCATCAAGCTGGCCCCGAAGGGGCAACCCTGGTGGCTGATCGCCGCCATGGGGGTGAGCGCGGCCTTCCTCATCATGTCGTTCTACTCCGAGGTGGCGGCCTGGGTGTTTGCCTACATCTTCAAGGCGGCCAGCGGCGAGATCCTCTCCACCGATCCTGCCGTCACGGGGGCTGCCTTCAATTCACTCATCACGGATCCCTTGCAGAGTCTGCTCTGGCAGTGGCTGGTGCTGGCCCTGATGGGGGGGATCTTGCTGATGGGGGTCTCCAGGGGGATCGAAGCGGTCACCAAGCGGTTGATGCCACTGCTCTTCATCCTGCTGCTGGTGATAGGCGTGCGCAGCCTGACTCTGCCCGGGGCGAGCGAAGGACTGCATTTCCTGTTCTCGCCGGATTTCTCCAAGGTGACCGCAGGCGTCGTGCTGACGGCCATGGGGCTGGCGTTCTTCAAGCTCTCCATCGGGATGGGCTGCATGATGACCTATGGCAGCTATTTTCGCGATGATCAGCACATCCCTCTCACCACGGTACGGGTGATGTGCGCGGATCTCTTCGTCTCCATGCTGGCGGGGATCGCCATCTTCCCGGCGGTGTTTGCCTTTGGCTTCGAGCCGAGCGCAGGCCCCTCCCTGCTGTTCATCACCATACCCGCGGTCTTTGCCAGCATCCCCTTCGGCCACCTCTTCATGGTGCTCTTCTTCGTGCTCTCCGCCATTGCAGCCACCGGGGCCATGCTCTCCATTCTGGAGGTGCCGGTCTCGGTGCTCTCCGAGCGCTTTCACATGAGCCGCACAAGGGCGACCCTGATCAACCTGCTGGTGCTGGGGGCGGTCGGCTCGACCTGTGCGCTCTCGAGCAGCACGCTGGCGGATGTGCAGGTTGGCGGGAAAACCATCTTCGATCTGTTCGACTTCGTCTCTTCCAACGTGCTGATGCCCCTTGGCGGCATCTTCCTCTGCCTCTTTGTGGGCTGGGTATGGGGATTCGAGCGGATGACGACGGCGCTGACCAATGGAGGCAAGCTGGTGCTGCCCATCCTCAGCCCCCTGTTTTTCATCATCCGCTATGTGTCGCCGCTGCTGATCCTGGTGGTGATGCTCAAGGGGCTGGGGCTGTTCTGAGGCGCGTCGCCCGAAACAAAAAAGCGCCTATTGGCGCTCTTTTTGTCTTTTACCCCGATATGCCTTCATATCAGGCAGAGTCGTGACAGCTCCTCCTTGAGCTGCTCCAGGTTGCGCTCGACACAGGCTTCCCCCTCGTCGATGGCGTCGCTCGCGCGGTGGAAATCCATGATGGAGAGGTTGCCAAGGCGCGGGCAGAGCTGGATCTCGGGGGGATCCCCGGCCATCCGGGCACGGGTGATGCGCTCCTGCATGATGTTGATGGAGCCCGTCATCACCCCCCACATGCCGGGGGTACTGGGCTCGCGCTCGCCCCGGTTCAACCACTGGCTGAGCAGCCCCCCCTGCACGGGCTCGTCCGGTTCGTCGGTCCAGGGCTGGTGCATATCGGTGTTGAGGTTGACGGCGATCACCACCTCGGCTCCCATGGCGCGGGCCAGGGAGATGGGGACCGGGTTGACCACGGCCCCGTCCACCAGCCAGCGATCCTCCACCCGGGTCGGGGTGAGCAGGCCGGGCATGCCGCAAGAGGCGCGCACACACTGGCGAAGCGGCCCTTCCTGCAACCAGATCTCGCGGCCGGTATCGAGTTCGGTGGCGACGCAGGCAAAGGGCAGCGGCAGGCTTTCGATGGCGGGATCCCCCAGATGGCCGGCGGCGATGCCAAATACCTTGTCACCGCGAAACAGGCCGCCGGAAAGGGCAGGATCGAGCAGCCCCATGACCTGCAGGCGGCTGAAGCCGCGCACCCAGCTCTCCAGCTTGTCCAGTTCACCAGCGGCATAGGCGGCGCCGACAAAGCTGCCGATGGAGCAGCCAGCCACCAGATCCGGCTTGACGCCCAGTCGCTCCAGGGCACGGATGATGCCGATGTGGGCCCATCCTCGGGCCGCACCGCTGCCCAGAGCCAATCCCAGACGGGGTTTTCGTGACACAGTTGCGTCTCCTGACATGAAGTGGGAGTCCAGCTTACTCCGGCTTCTCCTGTCCGTCATCCCGCCACGCTTCGCTGCGATTGCGGCCGTCGGCCTTGGCCTGATAGAGGGCGATATCGGCGCGGCGGATCACCTCCTGCAAGGAGATGGCTGGTGATTGACGACAGTGGCCCAGGCTGACGGTCACCTTCAGCTCGGCCGCAATCGCGCTCCAGGGATGCTCTGCTATGCACAGGCGAAGCCGCTCGGCCAAAGGGGCCAGAGGGATCGCTTCATCGGCGACGAGCAGCAGGAACTCCTCGCCGCCCCAGCGGATCAGGTGGCACTCCCGGGTCAGCAGGGACTGACAGAGCTGCACCAGACGGATGAGGACCTGATCGCCCACCCCGTGGCCGAAACGGTCGTTGACCTGTTTGAAGTGATCGCAGTCAAACATGATGGCGCCGATACGTTGGCGGCCTGCCAGGGCCTGGCGGTGTTCGAAGGCATCGAAGTAGTGGCGGTTGAAGGCGCCGGTCAGGGCATCGTGGCGTGACAGGTAGTTGAGGCGCCGGTTGAGGCGCTGGGCACGCAGGCTGGAGACGGTCGCCACCACCAGACAGAGAATGGTGATGAGCGCCGTCGCCGATTGCCACAACAGCGTCTGCAGCAGAGGCAGCAGCGGGATGCGATGGATGAGGGAGAGCGGTGTCTCCGGGATGGGATAGACGAGCTGCAAGGCGCCCTGTTGCCACTCATATTCCGCTGACTGCGCCGTCCTGACCGGGGGCGGCGCGGTAGCGGACTGGCTGCTGGCGAGGATCTGCTGATGGGCGTTGAGCAGGAACAGGGTGCCAATCCGGGGGGCGAGGCGGTGCAGGGTCTGCGCCAGCGTGACGGTCTGGATGTCGATGCTGAGCAGGCCAATGATCTGGCCGCCCTGGGTAATGGGCTGGGAGAGGGTGATCATCTGCCCCCGTCCGGCAAAATCCTGGTAGGGGCGCGAGAGCATGGCGTGCTCCAGGTGGGGATACCTGGCCATCGCCTCCTGCCAGTAGGCCTTGCTGTAAATCACGGGATCGAAGCGAAACTGGCTGGATGGCACCCAGGGATAGAGGTAGATGAAATTGTCCGTACCGGTGAAGTAGATCCAGGCCACGTCCCTGTCCAGCAGCTTGCTGGCCGTGGCGAGCAGGGGGGAGAGGCTGAGGGCGAGATGTATTCTGGCTTGCCGCTCGCTGCCGTCGTGGGGCAGCGGGCCCTGCCCGGTCAGGTTGCCGATGAGGGCGGGGGGCAGATCGACGGGGATGCGATCCAGGTTGATGCCGTGCTCCCCGTCGGATTGCAGCGCCTGATAGAGCTGGCGAGAGAGCACGGACTGGGGATTGCTGCGCAGGCGCTCCTCCGCCTGGCCGCGCATGGCCTCAAGGAAGGTCTCCATCCGCTGGTGCTGGCTGCTGAGCTGAGTCGCGGCGTTGATGGTGTCACGCTTGTTGATCTCGGTAACCTGGCGAAACGCATGTTGCAGGGCGAGCAGCAACAGCAGCAGGCCGAGGCCCAGCAGCAGCCACTGCAATCGGTATTTGGCAAAGGCGGGGGAGGGAATGGACATGGGCGTACCGGAAGATGGCGAGAGTCGGCATCAGTGTAAGGCAGAACCCTGACGTGCGTGCCGACAAGATGCGTTTTTGATGATCTTCTCACCGGACTGTTACGTTTTGTCACATTTATACATAGTCACGGCATAGTCAGGGGGTAACATGGTGCCATCCTTGATGAAGCTATCTCTTCTTCCTCTCTCTTTGACTGCATGGATCTTGTGATGAAAACGCGCGTGTGGCTGTGGCTTTTCCCTCTTCTTCTATTGCTGGCGGCGGGCGCCTGGCATCTGCGGCAGGCTGAACCCGCCAGCAAGCCTGCACCAAGAGAGATCAATATCAGGGCCGAAACCGTCAGGCAGAGTCTGGCCGAGCCCTCCATCAAGCTGGTGAGCAAGCTTGCGGCCAATCGCTCCGTGGCCATCAGCCCCGAGGTGACCGGCCGCATTGCCACCATCGCGGTGAGTTCCGGCCAGCAGGTCAAACAGGGGCAGACCCTGATCGCCCTGGATGCGGGCAAGCAGCAGGCGGAGCTGGCCGAGCAGAGCGCCAGCGTGCGCGACGAGGCTCGCAAGCTGCGGGACATGCGCAAGCTGGTGGCGCGAGGCGCCGTCACCACCTCGGAGCTGGAGGGGCAGGAGGCGACTGTTGCCCAGGCCCAGGCCCGGGTCGATGCGGCCCGTTACGAGCTCTCCCTGCGCACCCTGGCCGCCCCCTTCGACGGCACCGTCAGCCTCATCGATCTCAGCGAAGGAGCCCTGGTCAACAGCGGCGACGTGCTCTTGCATCTGGACGAGCTGGCAAAACTGCGGCTCGATCTGGCGGTGCCCGAGCGCTACCTCTCCCTGCTGCGCCCCGGCATGGCGGTGACGGCAACCAGCTCGGCCTGGCCGGATCAATCCTTTTCCGGCGTGCTGGAGACCCTCGACAGCCGGATCTCCAGCGACACCCAGAACATCAAGGCCCGCGTCATCCTGCCCAACACCGGTGGCCAGCTGCGTCCCGGCATGCTGATGAACGTGGATCTCTCTCTGCCACCCCAGAAGATGACCCTGATCCCCGCCCAGTCGGTGGAGTATGCCGGCGAGCAGCGCTTCGTCTATCGCCTGGAGGCGGACGGACGGGTGAAGCGCGTTCCGGTGGAGCTTGGCGACACCCATGGCGAGGCCGTCTGGGTGCTCAAGGGGTTGAACGTCGGCGATCGCATCGCAGTGGAGGGGCTGGTCAATCTGCGCGACGGCGCCTTGGTACGTGATCTGGGCGAGGTGAAAGGCTGATGTGGCTCTCCGATATCTCAGTACGCCGTCCCCTGGTGGCGGTGGTCATCAGCGCCCTGCTCACCGTGTTCGGCCTGGTGGCCTTCAGCAAACTCACCGTGCGGGAGATGCCGGATGTGCAGACCCCGTCCGTTTCCATCACCACCACCTATGAGGGGGCGGCCCCCGAGGTGATGGAGAGCCAGGTCACCAAGCCCATCGAGGATCAGCTCTCCGGCATCAGCGGCATCAAGAACATCAACTCGGTGACCCGCAAGGGGCGCTCCTCCATCACGGTGGAGTTCAAGCTCGGCTGGAACATGCTGGAGGGCACCTCCGACGTGCGTGACGCCATCTCCCGGGCCAGACCCAAGCTGCCAGACGGGGCGGACGAGCCCATGGTGACCAAGGACAACGGCAACGGGGATGTGGCCATCTGGCTCAACTTCAGCAGCACCCAGATGGACCGTACCGCCATGACGGATTACGCCAATCGCATGCTGGTGGACCCCTTGAGCCTGGTGGACGGGGTGAGCGAGGTCTCCCTCTCCGGGGACCTGACCCAGGTGATGTACGTGCGGCTGCGCCCCGCCGACATGGCGGCCCGCGGCATCACGGTGGCCGACGTGCAGGATGCCCTCAAGCGGGAGAACATCGAGCTGCCGGGCGGCGAGATCCGCAACAACACCATGACCATGGCGGTGCAGATCGCACGGCTCTATCACAGTGCGGAAGATTTTCGCACCCTGCCGGTGAAAACCGCCACCAATGGTCAGAGCATCTATCTGGCGGACATTGCGGATGTGGAGGTGGGGGCCAAGAACGAAGACAGCGCCTATCAGCGCAATGGCCGCGAGAGCCTGGGGATTGGCATCGTCGCTCAGTCCACCGCCAATCCCCTGGCGGTGGCCCAGGGCATCGAGAAGAAGCTCGTGGAGATGCAGCGCTTCCTGCCGGAGGGGGCCACCCTGGAGGTCGACTACGACTCCACCATCTTCATCAAGCAGGCCATCGACGAGGTGTATGAGACACTCGCCATCTGCGCCCTGCTGGTGGTGGCCGTGCTCTATCTGTTCCTCGGGCAGGGGCGCACCACCCTCATTCCGGCCATCACGGTGCCCGTCTCCCTGATTTCGGCCTTCATCGGTGCCTGGTATCTGGGCTTTTCCATCAACCTCATTACCTTGCTGGCCCTCATCCTCGCCATCGGCCTGGTGGTGGATGACGCCATCGTGGTGGTAGAGAACATCCACCACCACCTGCAACGGGGCGAGTCCCCCTTGATGGCGGCCTGGCACGGCACCCGGGAGGTGGGCTTTGCCGTCATCGCCACCACCGCCGTGCTGGTGATGGTGTTCGTGCCCATCGCCTTCATGGATGGCATGGTGGGGCGCCTCTTCACCGAGTTCGCCATCCTGCTCTCCTTGGCCGTGCTCTTCTCCTCCCTGGTGGCGCTCACCCTGACCCCGGCCATGGGCTCCTGGCTGATGCGTGCCGTGGACAAGCCCAACGCCCTGACCGCCACCCTGGACAAGGGACTTGGCTGGGTGGAGGAGCGTTATCGCCGCGTGCTGGGGGCCGTGCTGCGCCGCGCCGTCTGGATGCCCCTGGTGTTGCTGCTCTGCCTCGGCGGCATTGGCGCCCTCTTTGGCAAGCTGCCCGCGAGCCTCACCCCGACCGAGGACAGGGGCGTGCTCTATGTGTTCGTGAAAGGGGCGGAGGGCACCAGCATCGAGCGGATGAAGCGCAACATGCAGCAGGTGGAGGCCGCCATCCTGCCGCTGCTCGGCAAGGGGGTGGTGCAGGCCATGAGCTTCAGCACCCCGGCCTTCGGGCGCGGCGGCGATCAGACCGGCATGGCCATCATCCAGCTCAGCGACTGGGCGGTGCGGGACGAAACGGCCACCGAGTTTGGCCGCTCCCTGAGCGGTCGCCTCGCCGGCATCCCCGACGTGATGATCCGCACCTTCCAGCCGGGGTTCAGAGGCGGCTCCACCGCGGCGGTACAGTTCGTGCTGCAAGGCTCCGATTACGGCGAGCTCAACCAGCAGGGGCTGGCACTCAAGGAGGCGGCGGCCCAAAGCGGGCTGATGCAGAGCCCGGATCTCGACTATGCCGAGAAGACCCCGGAGCTGCAGGTGACCATAGAGCGGGAGCGAGCCACCCAGCTCGGCATTCCGGTCTCCACCATCGCAAGCTCCCTGCAGGCCCTGCTCGGCGGCGTCAGCCAGACCACCTATGTGGACAGGGGCGAGGAGTATGATGTCTACCTGCGCGCCAACCAGACCCAGTTCAACGGCATCTCCGACATCAGCCGCATCTATTTGAAGGCCGCGAGCGGCGAGATGGTGAGCCTCTCCACCCTGGCGACCGTCACCCAGGTGGCGAGTCCCCAGCGCCTCAACCACTACCAGCGCCAGAAGGCGGTCACCCTCACCGCGGACGTGGCCCCCGGCCACACCCTGGGGGAGGCGCTCGACTTCCTGGATGGCTGGGCCGCAGATCACCTGCCCACCGGCA
The DNA here is from genome assembly GCF_040908115.1 of Aeromonas sp. R7-1. NCBI lineage: Bacteria > Pseudomonadati > Pseudomonadota > Gammaproteobacteria > Aeromonadales > Aeromonadaceae > Aeromonas > Aeromonas sp. R7-1. Next base: position 170,780 of record NZ_JBFODD010000050.1, read on the forward strand.
TGTCGGTGGATTATGCCGGCGAGTCCAAGGACTATCGCGACAACCAGGGGGAGATGGCACTGGTATTCGGCCTGGCCCTGCTGGTGGTCTATCTGGTGCTGGTGGCCCAGTTCGAGAGCCTGCTGACCCCGGCGGTGGTGATGATGACGGTGCCGCTCGGCATCTTCGGCGGCCTGCTCGGCCTCTGGCTCACGGGGCAGGAGCTCAGCATCTACAGCCAGATAGGCATGATCATGCTCATCGGCATGGTGACCAAGAACGGCATCCTCATCGTGGAGTTCATCAACCAGCTGCGCCAGCGGGGTGAAGGGTTCGAGGAGGCGATCATCAAGGGATCGGTGCGCCGCCTGCGCCCCATCTTGATGACCTCGCTCACCGCCATCATCGGCGCCGTGCCCCTGATGCTCTCCATGGGGGCGGGGTACGAGAGCCGGATGGCCGTGGGGACCGTGGTCTTCTTCGGGTTGTCGCTCGCGACCCTGGTGACCCTGCTGGTGGTGCCCGCCATCTATCACCTGATCGCCAGACGCGCGGGGATGACGGGGGCGCGGGACCGACTGGTGGACGAGGTACTGGCCACGGCAACCTCGGCCAGCCCCTCCCCGGTGCCGGGGGCCCCCGAGGGGCGGGACAAACCGGCGGCCTAGCGTGCCGACCCGGATGACAGCAAGCAGGGCGCCAATGGGCGCCCTGCTTGTTGATGAGATCTGAGTCTGTCACGCCGACCTGTCGCGCCCGCTCGAAGGCGCCCCTTCCCCTCGCGTTCTGTAGGGGCAAAAAGCCGTCGCCCCCGCCTTGCTCTGCCGGTATAATGCGCGACCCGAATTGTTCCAGGTGGTCAAAATGCAGCCGGTTACCAACCTCTTCTCCTATCCCCGTTACTGGGCCGAGTGCTACGGCACGGCGCCCTTCCTGCCCATGTCCCGCGCGGAGATGGACAAGCTCGGCTGGGACAGCTGCGACATCGTGCTGGTGACAGGCGACGCCTACGTGGATCACCCGAGCTTCGGCATGGCGGTGATCGGCCGCATGCTCGAATCCCAGGGTTTTCGGGTCGGCATCATCGCCCAGCCGGACTGGTCATCGAAGGATGACTTCATGCGCCTGGGCAAGCCCAACCTCTTCTACGGGGTGACGGCGGGCAACATGGACTCCATGATCAACCGCTACACCGCCGACAAGAAACTGCGCCACGACGACGCCTACACCCCGGGGGATGTGGGCGGCAAGCGGCCGGATCGCGCCACCTTGGTCTACACCCAGCGCTGCAAAGAGGCCTATAAAGAGGTGCCGGTGGTCATCGGCGGCATAGAGGCATCCCTGCGCCGCATCGCCCACTACGACTACTGGTCCGAGACCATTCGCCGCTCCATCCTCATCGATGCCAAGGCCGACATCCTCATCTACGGCAACGCCGAGCGCCCCCTGGTTGAAGTGGCTCACCGCATCGCAGGCGGCGAGACCATCGAGACCATGCAGGACATTCGCGGCACCGCCGTCATCCGCAAGGAGCCGCTGCCGGGCTGGCGCGGGGTGGATTCGAGCAAGCTCGACCAGATTGGCCGCATCGATCCCATCCCCAACCCCTATATGGAAGGGGCGCCATGCAGCGATGACGAGGGCACCGCGCCGGTGGAGCAGGAGGCCAAGCCCATCCTGGTGCAGCCCCCTAAGCAAAAACCGTGGGAGAAGACCTACGTCAAGCTGCCGGCGTTTGAGCGGGTGAAGGAGGACAAGGTGCTCTACGCCCATGCGTCCCGCATCCTGCACCACGAGACCAACCCGGGCTGCGCCCGCGCCCTCTCCCAGGCCCACGGCGATCGCATCATCTGGGTCAACCCGCCTGCCTTCCCCCTCGAAACCGACGAGATGGACGGGGTGTTCGGCCTGCCATACCAGCGGGTGCCGCACCCGGCCTATGGCAACGAGAAGATCCCGGCCTACGACATGATCAAGACCTCGGTCAACATCATGCGCGGCTGCTTTGGCGGCTGCTCCTTCTGCTCCATCACCGAGCACGAAGGGCGCATCATCCAGAGCCGCTCGGAAGAGTCGATTCTCAAAGAAATCGAAGAGATCCGCGACAAGGTGCCGGGCTTTACCGGCGTCATCTCGGATCTGGGCGGCCCCACCGCCAACATGTACAAGCTCCGCTGCAAGAGCACCAAGGCTGAGCAGACCTGTCGGCGCGCCTCCTGCGTCTGGCCGACCATTTGTCCGCACATGGACACCGACCACAGCCCGACCATCAACCTCTATCGCAAGGCGCGCGACCTCAAGGGCATCAAGAAGATCCTGATCGCCTCCGGGGTGCGTTACGACATCGCGGTGGAAGATCCGCGCTACATCAAGGAGCTGGCCAAGTACCACGTGGGCGGCTACCTCAAGATTGCGCCGGAACACACCGAGGAGGGCCCGCTCTCCAAGATGATGAAGCCGGGCATGGGCAGCTACTACAGCTTCAAGGAGCTGTTCGACAAGTATTCCAAAGAGGCGGGCAAGCAGCAGTACCTGATCCCCTATTTCATCTCCGCCCACCCGGGCACCACGGATGAGGACATGGTGAACATGGCGCTCTGGATTAAAGCAAACCGCTTCAAGCTCGATCAGGTGCAGAACTTCTACCCGTCGCCGCTCGCCAACGCCACCACCATGTATTACACCGAGAAAAACCCGCTCAACAAGGTGAGCCGCCAGGGCGGGGACGTGTTCGTGGTGAAAGGGGAGCGTCGCCGTCGCCTGCACAAGGCGCTGCTGCGCTATCACGATCCGGCCGGTTGGCCGATGATCCGCGAAGCCCTGCTGGAGATGGGCAAGGGTCACCTGATCGGCAACGGCCCCGACTGTCTGGTGCCGCCGGAAGGCCGTGGTGAAGCCAAAGCCGAGCGCAGCCGCAACAAGGGCCTCAAGCCCGCGTTGACTCGCCATAGCAATATTGTGCATCAGCGTGGCAATGGGACTGGCAAGGCTGCTGGCGGAAAAGGTACTCCTGCAGCTGGTAGAGGTGCCGCGCAAAGTGCATCGGCTGCCGCGCAGCAAGGCAATAAGGGGGCTCGTAGCGAAGCCCCAGCCAACAAGGGCGGCAAGGTGGGTAGCGGCAAACCGGTTGGTAGTCCGTTTGGTAAAGGAACGGGCGCCAGCGGCAAATCCTCAGCACAAGGCGCAGATCAGGGCAAACCCGCCCAAAATGGCAAGGCTCCGACCCGCGCAGGCTCTGCCAAACCCGCAGCGAAAGGGAGTGGTACCAAACGACCGACTCGGTGATATTCCTGATTAGGAAAGTGACAGATTATAAAAAGGCGGCCGTATGGCCGCCCTTTAATTTCCATCTAGGGAGAAACTGATTTTGCAATCCACTCTTTTAGTTGCTCAGAGGTTAGCGAAGCAACAAACTGAACTGATACACCCAACTTCCCTGCGGCTGTTGTTTTAAAGTTTGCGGTCTTGATTACGGGATTATATTGCTCCAACTCCTTAGGTAACGCTTTCCTAAGTGTGCCATCGTCGATAATCTCTACGATTTCTCTTCTCGCAATGTCCCCTAGACTATAGTTGAAAATACTAGCAATTTCATTAAAGAATCGTCCAATGTCTCCACGAGGTTTGACATCTGAGTGGAGAACTTTCACCTCGAGAGATTTTCCGTTCGATGTGAACAAGGCAATATTAATTCGGGCGTCAATATCTTCTTTGATAAGTCTGGTCTTAATGTCATCACCTGGCTTTACTTCAATGTTGTAGGGGATTTTTGTGCAAACTTCGCCGATAAGCGGCAACTTGACACACTCCATTCTCGACTCGATCGTCGTGCCCCCTAAGGGTACTCCCTTCTCGATCTGCCAGACAGCAACATTGGCTGAAAAGCTAAGCGAAGCTACGTCACCAGCTGCGGTGATTGAAGCGCTGTTGAGCGAAGCGAGTATCTTGGTTCCATACCCAGAGTCGTCATGTGGCAGTGGGAAGGATTTGGCAATCGTATCGAAGCCATCCTGTAGATTCCCCATGTCAACATCTGTGATTACTTCGACAGTCACCTCCTTTTCATTTGTTGTAATGTCCAATGCTAAATCCACAGGGAAAACAACATTAGATCCCGCAATGCTTGAGTGAATTTCTACAACACCGATTTTTGTGGCCGCCATCATACTCTCCAATAATATTGATTTTGCACGCTCAGTCTGATGTTTTTATTTTCTGTTTATTCACTTCTTCCTTCTTCAAATCTTTTATTTGTAGAACGTATGATAAAACAGCATTCCATAGACCAGACCCGCCACTTGCTAGTAATCCAATGATGATTACTGTCATACCATCTAATGATGTTTTAATCCCTGGCGGGGCTATATCTAAGCTGAAATGAGCCGATAGGATTCCAGCTACAACGGCTAGAACCTGAAGAACAGAACGTCGCCGCGATTCTTCCTGCGGGTCCGTCTTAGATTGATTAAGTCCTGGAAACATCCCTTTGACGATTTCGACAAGGCGCTCCGAGGCTATGCTGATAGCAAGAATATAGCTTGCGTAACTTATCACCGTGTCCATACATTACGCTCCAAATTGACATGACCAAGATGGCCACCTCACGCTGGAAAATTATAGGTGCGAAATCTGGGGCACTCACCTTTTTGACCGTGACGTAGCCCTGTATTTGGCTTGAGATGCCGCTGTCAAGGAGGTGAGCCATGACCATTGCCCGCTCATGTAAAATCAGTCTGCAAGATATGCCTTATTACCACGTGGTCAGCCGTTGTGTACGGCGAGATTTTCTGTGTGGGGAAGATGCCGATATCGGCCAGAGTCATGAATATTGACTGGATGGTTGTCCCTGAAAAATCTGGGACACCCACCTTTTTGACTGAAAAATCTGGGACACTCACCTTTTTGACAGCGGCGTAGCCCTGTACTTGGCTTGAGGTGTCACTGCCCAGGGGGGTGAGCCATGACCATTGCCCGTTCACGTCAAATCAGTTTGCAGGATACGCCTTACTATCATGTGGTCAGTCGCTGTGTGCGGCGGGCGTTTCTGTGCGGGGAAGATGCCCACTCCGGCCAGAGTTACGAGCATCGGCGCCAGTGGGTGGTCGACAAGTTGGGCCAATTGTCGCGACTGTTTGCCATCGGTGTGTGTGCCTATGCGGTGATGAGCAATCACTATCACCTGGTGCTCAAGGTCGAGCCGGATACCGCTGCCAATTGGAGCGAGCGGGAGGTGGCCGAGCGTTGGGCGGCGCTATTCCAGTGGCCGCTGCTGGTACGACGCTGGTATCAGGGGGAATCCCTGATTGAGCCTGAACTCGCTGTGGTTCAACAACTGATAGGGCAGTGGCGGGTGCGGTTACATTCCATCAGCTGGTTTGTGCGGTTGCTCAACGAAAACCTGGCTCGGCAGTCCAATCGGGAAGATGGTTGCAAGGGCCATTTCTGGGAAGGGCGCTTCAAGAGCCAGGCCTTGCTCACCGAGCCAGCCCTGCTGGCCTGCATGGCCTATGTTGATCTCAATCCGATACGAGCGGGATTGTCCGACCGGCCTGAACAGAGCGATTACACCAGCCTCAAGCAGCGTCTCGATGGCGAGCAGTCCGCCGCCCCATTGCCGCCGTTGCTGTTGCCATTCGCGCACGACGCGCGACCCGATAGCCTGCCATATGCCTTTGCGGATTACCTGATGCTGGTGGACTGGACAGGTCGCGCCATCCGAGTGGACAAACGGGGTCACATCCCGGCTTCTCTTGCCCCCATCCTGGTGCGGCTGGGGTTGGACGAGGTGCGCTGGCTCAAGCAAGTGACGCTGTTTCGGCGCCAGGGTATCAGAGTGGTGGGTGACAAAGAGCATTGTCAGCAGTTTGCCTGGCACTGTGGCCAGCGACGGTGTCATCAACCATCCCTTTGAGTGATGAATACTTGTGTCATAGCAACGTCCGGTATCGCGCCAGCACCCCGCCTGTGTGATCGCATCTGAATTGGCGTCATCGATGCCAAGACATTCTCTTTAATCCCCCGAGTTTCACAAATGCCATCGCAAATGCTGGATGACGAGTTGTGCTGGGCGCTGGATGAGGGCTTTCTCGAAAAGATGGCTGTCTTGATAAGGCGCTGCTGTCGCAGATAAGAAGAGAAGGGTTAAGGAAGATGTACTATCGGCCCTCTGTTATCAGGCCGTTTTTTCACAACGCTGCGACACCGTGGGTGTTGCTTGAGCAGGTGATTTTTGCATCAGTGAAACAGAGTGGGTGATATGGTTCCTCCAATGGAACAATTCGTACACAAAGATGGCTGTCCCAAATAAAAAGGGAGCTTATCTTGCTCGGCCCATGGAAAAGGCGCTGTCCCAATTATGTGTTGGAAGGCTAATCTGGAAGTAGGTCATCACCGCGAGGACCTTCATCATGGATACGCCAGCCTTCCAACACCTGTTGTCCCTCTTTCCATTACTTACTCTGCGTCAGCGCCGTGTCGCTCAGCATGAGCTCGCCGCTCCACACCCGATTACGTCCCTCCATGCCCAGTTACCCACATGCTGCGGCTGTCCCCACTGCCAGGCGGATGCCACCCA
>NZ_JBFODD010000051.1:0-91982 GCF_040908115.1 Aeromonas sp. R7-1
CCGCGCCCCCAGGTTGGCCGCCCCCTCACGGGGGGCAGGCCGGGTTTGCACTAGCGGAGCCTTATGCTTGATGGTCACCGTCATAGCGCGGCCTCCGTTTGGCACACCAGCCAGTGCCCATAGAGCCGGCTGGGGGATGGGTGGGCCTTGAGCGTCTGCAGGGTGAGCGGCGCCCGCTCCTGGCCAAACGCCTCGTTGAGGGCCGCCAGCAGGACGAGCTGCTGCACCGAATCCACCCCGAGTTCACACAGGGTCTGCTGCCAGATGCCGGGCACGCCGCACAGACGCTCCCACAGGGCCACCAAAGAAGCGGCCTCCTTCGGGCAGTGATCCGCCATTGAGGCTGCCGGTCGCACGACCACAGGGGACGGCTCACCCACATCCGCAGGTCTGGCCGGTTGGCTCAGATCCGTCTGCGCCAGCCAGTCGAGCTCGGCCAGCCAGTCAGCCAGCACCGCCTCGGCCCGGGCCTCGGGGATCTGCTCGCCATCGAACTCGAGGCGCAGCTGGAGCGTCTCGCCCCGGCTGCTAACCACCAAGGAGAGCGGCAGCTCCACCTTCTCCACCACGGTGCCAAAGCGCGGCACCAGCTGGTGAGGCTCGGGGGCGACAGGGGCCGCCGGCATGGGGTAGTTCTCGAACACGAACAGGCTCTGGAACAGACGCGATCTACCTTTCGTCAGCGCCGCCAGCGACTGGGTGCCGTGCTCATTGAGCGCCATCAAATCCGTCTGCAACTGGGCGATATGCTCGGCCAGGGTCAGCTCGGTGCGCCACGCCAGCGCCAACGGCAGGCTGTTGATGTAGAGCCCGACGCTCGCGGTGATCCCCTCGATGGGGTAATCCCTACCCGGGGTCACGTTGCCCACCAGGGTGACGGCATCGCCAGAGTGGCGTGCCAGCAGACGGTGCCAGGCATATTGGGCCAACAGGCCTGCAGTCACGCCAAGGTCGCGGGCACGATGGGCGAGCAAGGTCGCCACCTCGGTCGGCAGCGACGTGGCGCACACCCCCGGTCGCTGCTGGGTATGACGCCCGCTTGAGCGAGCGTCCAGTGTCACTCCGAACAGGCAGGCGAGATCGTTAGGCGTTGCCAAGAGCTCGCCTCGCCCCTGCCAGTAGGCGTCGGCGCTGCGGGCTTGGCTGGCGATATGGCGGCCAAATTCGAGCCAGGCGGTATCCGGCTCGCCCTGCGGTAACAGGCCGTTCATCAGCGCCTGATAGCCGCGATGCAAGGAACCCAGCAACACGGGGCCGCTCCAGCCATCCAGCACGCCGTGATGGGCGCTGAAGATCACCTTGTGGTGATCGGGGGCCAATTTGAAACAGGCAAGGCGCAGCAGGGGGGCCTGTTCCAGCGGGATCGGGCGGGCCAGATCCTGCTCGCGATAGGCCTGGACCCGTGTCTCTGCATTTTCCACTTCAGACAAGTCCTCATAGTGGAATGGCAACTCGGCGTGCTTGAGGATGCGCTGGAGCGCCACCCCATCCGCCAGCACCAGCTCGCTGCGAAGGGCCGGCCAAAGGGCGATCTGCCCCTGCCAGGCCTGACGGTAGACCGCCACGTCCAGCGGCTGGTGATAGTCGATCTCGGTCTGCAGGTGATAGGCGTGATCCCGGGGCAGCAGCGCCCTGTGATGGAACATGCTCTGCTGAAGCGAGGTCATGGGCAGCAGGGTCTCCACCTCGCGTCCGCTCAGCACCCCATCGAGCGCGGCTTGCGAGAGGCCAAGCCCCGGGAAGTCGCTCGGGGTATGGCGCGGGGCCTTCAGGTTGCAGCAGTGATCCACCAGCGCCGTCAGGTTGTCCGCCAGCCGCGCCATCAGGGCGTCGCTCGCCTGCTGGTTGAGGGCGCCGACCTGGCGCAGGGTGAGGCGGCCGTTGTAGACGCCCCCGTGCAGGCTGACCAGCTCCCGCGGCAGGTTGTCAGGGGACGTAGGTGCCCCCGGTGCCACCGGCAGGGGCTGCCAGGCTTGGCTTGCAACGCCCTGATGGCTGACCCCCAGGTAGTTGAAGACTACCAGGGCTTCGGGCAGTGCCCAGCCACGGGGGTGGTGCAGGCGCAGGGCGTTGAAGCCCACCCCCTTGTCCGGCACGGCGCGCAGTTGCTCCTTGGTGGCGCACACCAGCGCGTCCCACTCCTTGGCATCCGCCAGCGCCAGCGGATAGGTGCTGGTAAACCAGCCGAGGGTACGGCTCACGTCGAGTTCCGCATCGATGGCCTCACGGCCGTGCCCTTCCAGCATCACGCAGTGACGATTGCCGTAACCCAGCTCGCTCAGGGTACGGGTCAGTGCCGCCAGCAGCAGGTCGGGCACCCGGGTAAAGTAGGCCTGGTTGGCGGAGTCGATGAGCCGGGCCGTGGTCTCCTGACTCAGTTGCAGCAGGCTGGCGGCGGCGCGGCCATCGATGGCGCGCGCAGCGATCAGCAGGTGACCCTGGCTGCCTTCCCCCTGAGCCAGCCAGAAGCCAAGCTGATCCTCTTCCCGTTTGGCGTAGGCCGCGAGCCCCTCGCCCCACTGGCGATAGCTGCTGCCCTTGGCGGGCAGTGGCTCGCCCCTGCTCACCCGAGCCAGATCCTCGGCCAGAATGCGCCAGGAGACCGCATCGATGACCAGGTGATGGAAGGCGAGGAAGAGCCCCTCCACCGTCTCGCCCTCCCGCTCACCTTCCAGAGAGAGATTGCGCAGGCGGGCCCAGGCCAGGGTGTGGCCGCTGGCGGGGTCGAAATCTCCCTGCAGCTCGGTCAGGCGGGCTTGCAGTTCGGCCTCATCGAGATTGGCGGCATCCAGGGTCGGCAGCGGCGGCAATGGCAGTTCGGCCAGGTAGCGCTGGCCGGTCGGGGTCACCGCCAGACGCAGGGCATCGTGGTGCTGGCGCAACGCATCCAGCCAGCCGCGCAGGGCCTCATCGTCCACCCCGGCCGGCAGGCGCAGGATCACCCCCTGGTTCCAGTGACCGGACTTGGCAAAGCCCTGCTCGAAGAACCAGTGCTGAATGGGGTGGAGCGGGAACTCGCCGGTCAAACTGCCCTGCTCGCTTCTGTGGCTGACCGCCTGCTGCTGGCCGAGCTGGCGGCAGAGGCGGCGCACCGTCTTGGCTTCGAACACGTCCTTCACGCTGCAGTGCAGTCCCGCATCCCGCAACCGGGTGGTGAGCTGGATGCTGAGGATGGAGTCACCGCCCAGGCGGAAGAAGTCATCCTCCACCCCGAGCGGTTGCTTGAGCACCCCTTGCCAGATGGCAAGCACTGTCTGCTCCAGCTCGTTTTGCGGCTCGCCCTTGCCCTGCTGCCAGACGATGGCGGGCAGACGGCGCAAGTCCAGCTTGCCGTTGGGGGTGAGCGGCATCTCGGACAGCCAGCACAGGCGCGCCGGCACCATGTATTCGGGCAGGCACTCGCCGGCCCGCTGCAGCAGGGCATCGCCGTCGGGCTCCCTTGCCCCGGCCTGCAAACAGGCGTAAGCGAGCAGGCGCCCCTCCTGCACCACCACCTTGATCTGGCGAATGGCCGGGCACAATTCGGCAAGCCGGGTCTCTATCTCCCCCGGCTCGATGCGATAGCCGCGCAGCTTGATCTGCTCGTCTATCCGGCCCAGATACTGGATGTTGCCATCACGGCGCAGCAGGGCCCGATCGCCGGTGCGATAGAGGCGATGGGTACGTTCCTCATTCGTTGCATCAAAGGCCAGCTCGATAAAGGCCTCCTGGGTACGTTCCGGCAGATTGAGGTAGCCGCGGGCCAGCCCCAGCCCCGCCAGGCAGAGCTCGCCGGGCACCCCCACCGGGCAGAGGTTGCCCGCCTCGTCCAGGATCAGTGCCTTCAGGTTGTTGACCGGTCGACCTATGGTGATGGGCACCCCCGGGGTGAGCCGTGCGCAGAGCGCGGTGACGGTGCACTCGGTCGGGCCGTACATGTTGAAGAGGGCCACCCGCTCCCCCCAGCGCTCCACCAGGCTGCTCGGGCACGCCTCGCCGCCAAAACCGATGGCCTTGAGGGAACCGAGATCCGTCGGTGGCAGCAGGTTCGCCAGCAGGGCGGTCGGCAAAATCATATGGCTGGCACCGCAAGCGATCGCGGCACTGATCACCCCCTCGCCCGGCTCGCCGAAGTGCAGGGCCGCGCCGCAGTACAGGGGCAGCAAGGCGGTCATGTTGCCCGCATCGAACGAGAGGGACATGCAGTTGAACATGACTCCATTCTGATCAAGGGCGATGCGCTCGCCGTGATCCGCCATCAGGTTGACCAGGCTGCCCTGCTCCACCATGACCCCCTTGGGCAGGCCGGTGCTGCCGGAGGTGTAGATGATCTGGGCCAGCATGGCGGCGTCCCGAGGCAATGCAGGCGTGCTGGCTGGCATCTTGTCCAGCGCCAGCCCGTGCAGATCGTGATATTCGGCCGTCGTGCCCGCCAGCGCCTCGCCAAGGCGCGGGTCCGGCACGCCCCCCAGCACCAGGCTGATGGAGGCATCGCCCAGGATATGGGCCAGCCGCTCGGCGGGATAGGCAGGGTCGAGGGGCACATAGGCCGCCCCCGCCTTCCAGCAGGCGAGCAGGGCGATGACGAAGGCCACATCGCGCCTGGCCTGGATGCCGATGGCGGCGCCCGGGGTGACGCCGCGAGCCTGCAGCCAGTGGGCCAGCCGGTTGGCTCGCACCTCCAGCTCGCCATAGGTCAACGATTGCGCGCCGTCGCTCACCGCCAACGCGTCCGGGCACTTCCCAGCGCGCCGCTCGATATGACAGAGCAGGGTGTCGCGGCTCGGGTAATCCGGCGGCAGGTCGGCAAGCTCGGCGGCCAGCGCGGCTTGGTCGGTGCCCGCCTCCAGCGGCAGTTGCCAGATGTCGGTCTCGGGGGCCGCCACCACGGCGCGCATCAGGTGCAGCAGGCGATCGGCATAAGCCTGGATGGTCTCTCGCTCGAACAGGGCGGTGGCAAACAGCCAGTCCACCCTGACGGAGTCCATCAGCTCGGTCACCTTGACCGAGATGTCGGTCTTGGCCGGCAGCACAGGCGAGGTCTCCTCCACCAGCTGGCAGCCGGGGATGAGATCGTTGAAGTCCACCTTGGCCTGATAGACCAGCATGATCTGGAAGATGGGGTTGATGGCGGTAGTGCGATCGGCGCCGATGGCCTCGGCCAGCGCCTCGAAGCGGTAGAGCTGGTGATCGAAGGCCGCCAGATCCTCCTCCCGGCACTGCTGCAGATAGTCGACAAAGCTGGGCTTGCCGCTGAGTTGAGTGCGCAGCACCAGCGTATTGACGAAAAAGCCCACCAGCGACTCGATCTCGTGACGCTCGCGATAGGCGAGCGGGGTGCCGATGACCACCTCCTTCTCGCCGCTCTGGCGCACCATCAGCAGGGCGAACAGGGCGTGCAGACCGATGAAGTTGGAGGTGCTGTGCCGTTGGCAGAGGCGCTTGAAGCTCTCCCACAGCTCATTGTCGATGGTGGAGAAGACCAGCTCGCCGCCACTGTCCTGATGGGCCGGGCGCGGCTTGTCGAGCGGCAGACCGTGTACCTCGGGGCTGCCACCGAGCCGGTCGACCCAGAACGGCTTGAACTCGGCGTGATAATCGAGAAAACGCGGTGAGTTGAACCAGCGGGCATAGTCGATGTAGGTGAGCGGCAGCTCGCTTACCTGCAGAGGCTCGCGGTTCTGGTGGGCAAGAAAGGCGCGCTTGAGATCCGCGAACATGTTCTTGACCGACCAGCCGTCGGAGATGATGTGGTGCTGGGTGATCAGCAGCACGTGTTCGCGGCTGCCCAGCCGTATCAGGTGCACCCGGCTGAGATCCCCTTTGGTCAGGGAGAAGGGGCGCCCTATCTCTTCGCGCACCCGGCGGGCCACATAGGCCTCGCGCTCGGCAGCGGGCTCTGCGCTCACGTCCTCAATCTGCAACGTGAAGGGCTCGTGGGGCAGGATCTCCTGGGCCCCCCTGCCCGCCTCGTCCTTGATGAAGCGGGTGCGCATGCTGGGGTGGCGGGCAAACAGGTGGTCGAAGGCAAACTCCAGCGCCGCCGTGTCCAGCTCTCCCTTGACGCGAAAATAGACCGGCATGTTGTAGAGGTGGGAGGCCTCTTCGTACTGCTCGATAAACCAGAGTCCGCTCTGGGAGGACGAGAGCGGCCCCTGCCGGGCGCCCTCGGAGGCAATGGGCGCCTCGAAGGCGGCGCGGGCCGCCAGGCAGCGCACCAGCTCATCCTTGTGGGCCTTGATGGTGGCGCCGATGGCCGGCGTCACCGCCTCCTTGCTCGACTGGGAGATAAGCTGGCCCTTGTCGTTCAGCGCCAGCTTCACTCCCTGCCGTTCCAGCTGTTTCAACAGCAAAATCATATTGTTCATCTGTTTCTCAAGCCTCAGGCACTCAGGGTGGCGCCGCCGTCGACGACCAGATCCTGCAGCGTGATGTGGCTGGCCAGATCCGAGGCCAGGAAGAGGACGGTATGGGCGATCTCCGCCGGGGTGGCGACCTTGCGCAGGGGGATGCCGAGCTTGAACTGCTCCGGCAGCCCGGCGATGGTGCGGGCCATGGCCTCCTCGCTTGGCAGCATGCCGCGCAGCATGGGGGTATCCGTCGAGCCCGGCGACACCAGGTTGGCGCGCACGCCGAAGGGGGCCAGCTCCAGCCCCACCGTCTGGGTCAGGCTGGTGACCGCCGCCTTGGAGGCACAGTAGGCCGCCATCTGCATGCGCGGCACATGGGCGGCGTTGGAGCCGATGGTGACGATGGCACCGCGCCGCTGCCCCTTGAAGTGGGGCACCAGGGCCCGCAGCAGATAGAAGACGCCGCTGGCGTTGACCGTCATGCAGTCGTGCCAGTCATCATCGCTTAAGGTTTCGGTGGGGCCGAGGCGCAGCACCCCGGCCCCGTTCACCAGCACATCGAGCCCGCCGTCCGCCAGCAGCGCTGCGCAGCAGGCGTTGACCGCCTTCGAGTCGCCAATATCGAGCAGCCGGGTGGCATAGGGGTAGTCCGCTTCGGGAAACGCAAGATCCAGCCCCACCACGGATGCGCCGGCCGCCACGAACTGCGTCGCCACCTCACGGCCGATGCCGCGCCCGGCTCCGGTCACCCAGACCCGCTTGCCAGTGAAATCAAAGGCCATTGCTTGTTGCTCCTTATCCATCACCACACCATCTCCACGCTCTCTTCGTCCTCGGAAAGCAGGCCATCGAGGAAACGGCAGAAGTCGTCGAGGCGCGGGTGATCGAACACGTCGGAGACCTTGACCTGCACCCCGAACTCGGCGCCGAGCCGGTTGACGATCTGGATGGTCTGCAGGGACTGGCCCCCCAGTTCGAAGAAGTTGTCGGCAGGCGACATGGTGGCGAGCCCCAGGATCTGCTGCCAGATGGCGCCGACCCGGTTCTCGGTCTCGCTGCCCAGGGTCAGGGCTTCGCCGCCCGCCTGGTAGGCGGCCAGCAGGGCCTTGCGATCCAGCTTGTTGGAGCCGGTGCGGGGCAGCTGGTCATAGTGGCGATAGTCGGTGGGGATCATGGCGGCAGGCAGCACCCTGGCCAGCTGCGCCTTGATGACCCGGCTGTCGCGCGCCGCCCCCGCCACGAAGGCCACCAGCCGGCGCACGCTGCCGATGCTCACCCCCTGCACGCACGCCTCGTCCACCCCCGGCAGGGCCAGCAGTTGGGCCTCCACTTCGCCGGGCTGGATGCGATAGCCGCTTATCTTGAACTCGTTGTCGCGCCGACCCAGATAGACCAGCTGGCCATCCACCAGGCGCACCCGATCGCCGGTGCGATAGACGGGCATCTGCTCTGCGCCAACCCGTAGGGTGCCAAAGCTCCCTTGCACGCCCCCCACGTAGCCGTTGGCCAGCTGCGGGCCGAGCAGCACCAGCTCCCCCTCGCTGGCGGGTTGCTCCCCCGCCCCCAGAATGAGCGCCTGCATGCCGGGCAGCGGCAGGCCGATGGGCAGCTGGGCCTGGCTCGGGTCTTCCTGTTGCAGCTCCTGAGTGGTCACCACCACGGTCGTTTCGGTGGGGCCGTAGGTGTTGAACAGGCGCACATCGTTGCGGCCCTGACGCTGCCACTGGGCCAGCTGCTCGGGGTAGACCGCCTCGCCGCCGATGATGACGGTGGTAAGCCCGGCAGGAATGTGGGCCTGACCCGCCGTCAATGCCACCACCCACTCGTTCCAGAACGCGGTGGGCAGGTCGAGGTGGGTGATCCCCATCTGCTCCACCCCGGCCGCAAAGGCGGGCATGGATTCGAGCAGGGCGTCGGTGCGCAGTACCAGGGTGGCGCCGGCGCTCAAGGTGGCGAACACCTCCTCGATGCTGGCGTCGAAGTTGAAGGGGGCGAATTGCAACATCCGCGCCTCTTCATTCAGGTGATAACGGCAGCGGGCGGCGGCGGCGAAGTGATCCAGCGCGCCGTGGCTCACCGCCACCCCCTTGGGCAGGCCGGTCGAGCCCGAGGTGAACATCAGGTAGGCGACGGCGCGGCCGGCTGTCGGCTGGTTCAAGCGGTTATCACTCACCAGATCCCCCGCCAGGAGCGTGCGCCCCTCAAACAGGCTGGCCAGCTTGTGGCGGTACTCGGCCTGGGTGATCAGGGTCTTGACCTCCCCCAGCCGCAGAATATGGCCCTGGCGCTCCAGCGGCTGCTCGGGGTCGAGCGGCACGTAGACGGCGCCCGCCAGCAACACCGCCAGCTGGGCGAAGATGGCCTGGGGGGTGCGGGCCAGCATGACCCCCACCTTGTCGCCGGGGGCGACGCCTGCGGCTTGCAGGGCGGCCGCCATCTGTTCGCAGCGGGCCAGCAGCGCCTCGTAGCTGAAGCGGACCTCTCCCTGCGCCGTGCTCTGAATCAAGGCAATCTTGTCCGGGGTCTGGGCGGCGAAGTGGCAGAGCGCCTCCAGCACCGGCCGCACCTGGAGAGCTTCATGGGCGGGGCCGGCGATCAGGGCGCTGGCCCGCTGCTCGGCCAGCCAGTCGGCCTTGAGCGCCCCCAGCGTCTGGGTGGGCTCGGCCAGCCAGCGGCCCAGCAGGGCAAACAGGGTATCGGCGATGGCCGCCAGATCGGCCTGCTGGTAGCAGTCGGGGTTGGCGTCCAGATCCAGTCTGGGCTGGCCATCGACGCCGACCTGCACCTCGATGGTGAGATCCTCCACCGGCCCGGCGCTGATGTTGAGAATATGGGCAGATAGCGGCCCGAAGCGGCGAGCGTGATCAAACGGCATGATGTTGACCAGCGGGCCAAACAGGCGCTTGTCGCCCCCCACCAGGCCAAGGTCGCGGCGCAACAGCTCGTAGCGGTAGTGCTGGTGTTTGCGCACCCCGCGCTTGGCCTTGGCCACGGCGCCGGCGGCTCCCGCCAGATCCAGTTCTTCACCCAGTGTCAGCGCCAGCGGGGTAATGTTCATCTGCATGCAGGGCACGGTCAGCGACGCCGAGCCGATGCGGTTCATCATCATCAGGCCGAGCAGGGTCTTATCCTGGCCGCTCGACAGCGACAGCTGGACAGAGAGACCGGCCAGCAGCAGATCGGGCCAACCCAGCTTGTGCTCGTCGGCAAAGCCGGTCAGGGATTGCCAGAGCGCCGCCGGCAGCGGACGGCTCTCGCGGATAAATTCGGCGGCAATCGGTGCGCGGGTCTCGCCAAAGGACTTCACCTCGGGCCAGCCTTGCAGCTGCTCCTGCCAGAAGGCGCGGGCGGCGTCGTTCTTGCCGCTCTGCTCGCGGCTCGCCTCTTCTGCCAGCACTTCAGCCAACGAGCCGAAGGGAGATGGGGAGTTCATCTCACCGGCCAGCCCCTCTGCATACAGTTCGGCGATGCGCTGGAACAGCAAGGTGGTGCCAAAGCCGTCGAGGGCGATGTGGTGCACGCAGCTGTAGAGATAATCGCGGCCGGGGCCGCGCAGCAGGGCGAAACGGCAGGGTGCCTCTTGGGTCAGCTCGAACGGGCGGCGCAGATCGGCCCAGGCCCAGGCGCGGGCCAGCGTCTCGTCATCGTGCTCGAGGGAGATTTCTTCATAGGCCAGGGGCAGCTCATGCGAGACGAAGCAGACCGCCTCCTTATCGTCTTCGAAGTGGCCCTTGAGCGCCTCGCACTCCCCCACCGCCTTGGCAAGGGCCGCGACCAGCACGGCCGCCTCGACCTTGCCGTCGAAGGCGATGCACTCGGCGGTGTTGAACATCGCCTTGTCGTCATTGAGCAGATGTCCGGACCAGAGCCCCTGCTGGGGGATGGTCAAGGGGAAGCGGTTCATGGGGTCACCTCCAGCGCCTGGGCTGCCAGCCTGGCCTCGATGAGGCACCACCAGCCGTTGAGGGTCGGCAGCTTGGCGAGATCCACGAAGCCGAGCTCCACCCCGGCGGCGCGCCACTCGGTGAGCAGGGCCATGATCCGCACTGAATCCAGACCGTAGTCGATGAGATTCTCGTCGGGGTCAAACTCCTCTTCGTCCTCATCGATGTGGCTCAGCAGCCGCGCCTTGAGCCCCTCATATGTCAGCAACGGATTGGTGGGCTGGGCGGCAGAAGCGGAGGCCGGGGCGAGGGCCAGTACCTCCTCGCAGCGGATCACCTTGCCGCAGCGGGTCGCCACATAGTCGAGCGCCATCTGGTGGTCGCCCAGGGAGAAGTCCGCCACCCCGTCCGCCAGGAAGAAGGGCTGGATGTCGCGCATGAAGGCGTCGCAGGCGGTCATCATGCAGCCGATATGGCCGTAGATACCGCCGATGATCAGCTGATCCCGCCCCAACTCCTTGAGCATCTGCTCGAGCTCGGAGCGCTGGAAGGCGCTGTAGCGCCACTTGACCAGCACGGTGTCGTCCCGCTCCGGGCGCAGGGCTGCCACCACCTGCTGCTGCTCGGGTCGCTTGTTGAGACCCGGGCCCCACATGTCGTTGAGCAGGGCGCGATCTTCAGGGGATTGATCCTTGGGCTGGGCGGTGTAGAAAACCGGGATGCCGAGGGCCTTGCACTGCTTGCGCACGGCGGCCAGACGCTCGGTGAGCGCCGCGATCAGCGGGCTGTTTTCGCCATAGAAGGCGGTGAAGTACTCCTGCATGTCGTGGATCAGCAGGGCGGCGCGTTTGGGATCCAGAGACCAGTTGACCTTGTTGGCCTTCCACTGGCTGGGCATGGCGTAATTGTTCAGGGTTGGGATAGCCATAACGTCATGATTCCTTACTAGTTTTTATGCTGTAGAGGCTGGTTGGCGGCGATGGCGTGCGCAATGCGCGCCCGCAGCCCCTGCTTGTCAATCTTGCCCACCGCCGTCATGGGCAGGGCGTCCAGGGTTTCGAAGCGGTCGGGCAGCTTGAAGTCCGCCACCCCGCGCTCGCGCAGAAACTTGCGCAAGGCCAGCGGCTTCAAGGCGGGATCCGTGCTGACGATGAAGGCGCAGCTCTTCTCCCCCATGGCGCTGTCGGGCATGGAGACCAGGGCCGCCTGGGTGATGGCCGGATGGTGCAGCAGCTGGTTTTCCACCTCTTCCGCCGCGATCTTCTCGCCGCCCCGGTTGATCTGATCCTTCTGCCGCCCCACCACGGTGAGGTAACCATCGGCATCCTGTACCACCAGATCGCCGGAGCAGTAGAAGCCCTCGACATCGAACACCCGGGCGTTGTGGGCCGGGCTCTGGTAGTAGCCGCGAAAGGTGTAGGGGCCGCGGGTGTGCAGGGCGCCAGGCTCGCCCGGGGCAACCGGATTGCCCGCCTCATCGAGGATGCGCACCTCGTCGTCCGGGCTCATGGGACGGCCCTGGGTGTGAATGACCTTCTCGTCGGGATCAGAGAGCCGGGTGTAGTTGACCAGCCCTTCCGCCATGCCGAACACCTGCTGCAGCCGGCAACCGAGCAGCGGCCCAATCTTGCTGGCCACAGCCTCCCCCAGCTTGGCGCCGCCCACTTGCAGCAAGTCGAGGCTCTCGAGCTGAGTGCGCGCAGTGGGGTCCGCTTCCGCGGCCTGCAGCCAGAGCGAGACCGCCGGCGGCACCAGCGAGGTGAGATTGACCCGGTGGCGGGCGATCAGCGGAAAACAGCTGATGGGGCTGGGGTCGGGCGCCAGCACCACGGTACCGCCCGCCTCGAACACCCCCAGGGCGCCCGGGGAGCTCAGGGGGAAGTTGTGGGGCGCCGGCAGGGCGCACAGATAGCGGGTATGGGGGCCGAGGCCGCAAATTTCGTTGCTGCGGCGCACGCTGTACAGGTAATCGTCGTGGGTGCGGGGGATGAGCTTGGGGGTGCCGGTGCTGCCACCGGAGAGCTGGAAGAAGGCCACCTCGTCCGCCGGGGTCGGGCCATATTTCACTGGCTCACTCTCATCCCCCTTCGTCAACCAGTGGGTCAGCCCCAGCTCCTCCCCATCGCCATCCAGCAGCACCAGCTCGGCGCCGATGGTTGTCAGCAGCTCGCTCTCGCGACCCTTGCTCGCAAACAGCGGATGAGCCAGCGAGCCGATAAAGAGGCGCGGTGTGATCTGCTCGGCATAAGAGAGGAGCTCCAGCCGGTTGTGGCTAAAGAGCGCATTGACCGGCGCGATGCCGGCTTTGAGCAGGGCGAAGAACACCAGATAGAACTCGGCCACGTTGGGGAGCTGCACCAGCGCGGTGTCCCCCACCCCCAGGCCGTGGCGGGCCAGATTGGCGGCCAGCCGGCTCGAGGCGGCGTCCAGCTCACGATAACTGAAGCGCCGCTCGCCGCAGAGGATGGCCTCGGCGTCGGGGGCCAGCTCGCACTGACGCGCCAGCATGGCGGTCAGCGGCTCGCCGCGCCAATAGCCCTTGGCGCGGTACAGCTGGGCCAACTCTTCGGGCCAGCGGGTATAGGGCAGGAAGCGGTTGGTATCGCTCATTGCGCCACCTCCAAATCCAGGCCCAGTGCCTTGAGCATGGTGCCCAGCTTGGTGCCGGTCTCGGCCCACTCCATGGCGGGATCCGAGCCCGCGACGATACCGGCGCCAGCAAACAGCTCCACCTGATGGCCATCGAGCACGCCGCAGCGGATCACCACGGCCCACTCGCCGTTGCCCTGGCTGTCGCACCAACCGACGATGCCGCTGAACAGGGCGCGCCGGAAGGGCTCCTGCTCGCGGATGAACTGGCGGGCCAGATCAGTGGGATAGCCGCACAGGGCCGGGGTGGGATGCAGCTGGCAGGCAAGTGACAGTACCGATGCCTCGCCGCCATTGAGCCGCCCGGCGATGGGGGTGCCCAGATGCCAGAGGGTATCCGTGCTCATCAGGGAGGGATGAGAGGGGATCGCCAGCTCGCGGCAGTGGGGGGTCAGCACCCGGCGGATCTCGTCGATCACCAGGCGGTGTTCATGCTGATCCTTGCGAGAAGCCAGCAGATCCCGGGCCACCATCTCGTCTTGCGCCGGTTCGCTCGCCCGTCTGGCGGAGCCCGCCAACGGATGGGTGAACACCTCTCCCCCGCTGACCCGCAGCAGCAGCTCGGGGCTTGCGCCCAGCAGGCGGCGGTCCTGGCCGAGCGGCAGGGAGAAGTGGAAGGCGTGGGGATTCTGGGCCATCAAACGGGCCATCACCTGCTTAGGATCGGCAGGCTGGTGCAGGGTAAGGGTGAGTTTGCGCGACAACACCACCTTGGCGAGCCGGCCTTGTGCAAACGCATCCAGCGCCGCGCTGACCGAGGCCTGAAATTCGCTGGCCGGCGGGGTGCTCTGCACCGAGATGACCCGGTTGGCCTCGGGGGCCTGCTCAGCCGCTGTCACCGATGACGGCTCTGTCGGGGCCAGTTTCTCGCCCCGCTTATAGCTGCCGGGCACATAGAGGCAGGAGGCCTCCGCCGGGTCGAACGCAAAAGCACCGATCAGCAGAGGATTGCTCTGGCCGGCGGCGCTGGCCGCGGCTAAGGCGCTGGCAATCTGTTGTTCCAGCAGGGGCCATTCACAGGCGGGGGTGGTGATGGGTTGCCCCAGGTCAGTGGCACTGATCGTGCCCTGACCCGAGGTAAACAAGAAATCAGGCGACATCTTCGCCTCGGCAGGTGTGCCATTGTCCATTACTCGAGTCTTCACGTAACACCCTCAAAGAAGATTCAAAATGATAATGATTATCAATTTGACTTTGTGCGGCGGTAAAATACTCGCTTTGAAATCGCGGGGTCAATGGGATTTTGCATCGTTAAAACAGGAGCTTGTCTGTGGGTACTTCAGAGATGACGCCAGGGCGGGCCTGCTGGCGGTGAAGGGAAACAGCTACTCGAATGAAAACGGATTGCCATCCCCATATGGGGGATGCGACAGAAACCGGTCAGGGCGGCCCCACTGGCGGCCAACCCGCTTTGCCTCTAAGATGGCGCCACCTCTTGTGACAGCCCCGAAAATGGAACCCTCCCATGTTGAAACACCTGCTTCTGCTCCCCTTCGCCCTGCTGCTGGCGGCCTGCTCGCTGACCCAGTACAGCGTCAGCGAAGTGGAGATCAACCAGTACCTCAAGGAGCGAGTCGCCTTCGAGAAACAGCTGGGGATCCCCGGCATCATGTCGAGCAAGATCCGACTCGATGACATGCAAAGCCGCATCGGCCGCAGCCAGGCCGACAAGGTCGAGCTGGATGCCGCCGGCGAGCTGCAGGTGGCGAGCCCGCTGGGCAGCCAGCAGATGAAGATCCGCCTCTCCCTGCGGGCACGCCCGGACTATGTGGCCGAGCAGGGCGCCATCTATCTGCGCGATCTCGAGCTGCTCTCCGTCAAGACCGAGCCGGCGGACGTGGGCACCGCCCTCTCCCCGCTCTTGCCCACCTTCAACCAGTCCCTCTCCCTGTTCCTCTCCCAGACCCCCGTCTACCGGCTCGATGGCAGCCGCCAGAACGAGGCGCGGATCAAGGAGAAGGTCGAAGCCCTCAAGGTGGAGCCGGGCCGACTGGTCATCCCCTTCAAACTGATGTGACACCTGCCGCCGCGCCTCTCCTCTTCACCCCACCGGGGCGCGGTTTTTTTCTTCTCAAGCCCCGCCCTTTGCCCCATAATGCACACCATTCTCATTTAGATTCATGAGAAGCGTCATAATAAAATCAACAATATGGTGAGAAGGACATGAGAAAAACCGTACTGGTGCAGGCGATCGCCTGCGCACTCCTCAGCAGCGCCGCACAGGCTGCCGTCAAGGTGGAGGACAAGACGTTCAACACCGCCGCCAACATGCTGGCCTACACCGAATTCGAGCTCTCCGGCGAGCCGCTGGCCGAGGCCCTCGGTCTGGATCTGGATGTGCTGGACGCCAACCGCGCCGACGAGCCGACCCCGTTCGACTTCGCCGCCGGCATCGAATCCTATGAATACTCCGAAGAGGCGATGTACGCCCTCAACTACCAGTCCGGCATGGGCCCCCATCTGGTAAACGGGCCGCAAAACCAGGCCCGTGGCGGCACCCTGGCCGACCTGGGCAAACGGGTACTGGCCATGGCCGAGGCCGTCGGCTTCCCCGCCGATGAAATTCCCCAGGGCATGTATCCCCTCTCCCTGCCCTACGCCTCCGCCAACCCGGAGTTCGCCCAGGCCGTAAACGCCACCCCGGTCAACGGTGACCAGATCACCATCAAGACCGCCAAGGGCAACGAGAAGAGCGTCAAGACCCAGGTCCCCGCCTACTTCCGCGACTACGCCACCCTGCGCTGGAGCGGCAGTGACAACCTGCTGGTCCCGGCCGCCGTAGGCGGCATCCTGCTCAAGGAGGTGATGTGGTCCCAGGACTTCCTGGGGGGCATGCACGTGGCCGAGACCGATGAAGAGGTGGAAGCCGCGTCCGCCACCATGGATCAGGACGGCAAGCACAAGCTGGGGGTTTCTGCCGCCGACGGCTTCAACGGCATGATGCTGACCGAGCAGTCCATCGACAAGCTCGCCATCCTGCAAGGTCAGCTCGGCTTTGACGGCAAGACCCTGGGCGCCAAAATCACCCCGCAGTACGATCCGGCCAAGGGGGTTGTCTACTTCCCTCATCAGGTGAAAGTGACCGAGACCAGCAAGAACGACGCCGGTGCCATCGGCAAGCTGGAGGTCGTGGACGGCTCCGCCCAGTTGCGCGACGCCTGGATGCTGCTGTGGCCCCTCTCCGAGTTCTACGCCTTCAGCGATCAGCGCACGGCCAACACCAATCAGAACCCGGCCTTCCACGCCGTGTTTGACGGTGCCCCGTTCGCCGCCGCTCCGGCTGCCAACCAGACCAACGATCTGGGCAAGGCGGTGGCGGGCAGCGATGCCTTCTCCCTGGCCCTGAACCTCTCCAACCTCACCTTCAAGAACCTGCTGGCCCTGCACTTCGAGCCCAAGGCTGGCACCCTGGTCGACAGCTGGCAGGCTGGCAAACAGGCCGGGCACGTCACCACCTTCGACGTCGCCTACGCCCTAGTCGCCCTGCAGATCTTCCAGCGCGCCCAGGATGCGCTGCCGGTGGGTTACGCCGCCGGTGACAATGGCGAGCTGAACCTCAAGACCCCACAGGGTGAGCAGGCGATCGCACTGGTCCGCAAGCAGGCCGATTTCATCCTCGCCAACCTCAAGGGCAAGAATGGCCTGGTCCATGACGGTCTGACCCTGGGCGGCAAGCTTGACGCCGGTCAGTCCATCGACGCGCAGTTCGCCGCCATCCGCGGCTTGACCGCCGCCTTCCTGGCCACCTCGGATGCCAAGTACCGCACCGCGGCGCGCGAGCTCTTCATCGCCGCCGACAAGGCCTACTTCAATGCCAAGGCCGGAACCTGGCTCGCCGGCAAGCAGGGTGAATACACCCCCTGGACCCAGGCCGCCATCTCCGGCGCCCTGCGCTCTGCCATGCTGAACCTGCGCAACGAAGGGGCCGAGAAGGCACCCGAGCTGGAGCTGGCCCAGCTGACCCAGCGCTACGTGAGCTGGTTCCGCGGCACCGTCAACGGCGGCATGCAGATGGCCGAGTGGATCGGCGACTCCGGCGAGAACGTCATCGAGGGTGCCGGCAGCGACACCGACGAAGATGGCGTCCCGCAAGTGACCGCCGCCGGTGGCAAGCATGGCACCGCCATGGTGATGGCCGGCAAGGCCCTGGTCAGCGAGAAATAAATCGACCACCAATAGAAAGGGAGCCCAGGGCTCCCTTTTTTTGTCTGTGTCGACGAGGTTAGCCGAGCTTGGCCAGCATCGGCTTGGTCACCAGCACGATGCCCTGCTCGGAGCGGTAGAAGCGGCGAGCATCCTCGTCCGCGTTCTCCCCCACCACCAGGCCGTCTGGCAGCTTGCACCCCTTGTCCACCACCACCCGGCGCAAGCGGCAACCAGCCCCGATCTCGACCCCGGGGAAGATCACCGCCTGATCTAGGGTACAGAAGGAGTGCACCCGCACGTTGGTGAACAGCACCGAGTTGAGCACGAAGGAGCCGCTCACGATGGAGCCCCCCGCGAACATGGAGTTGATGGTCATGCCGTGCTGGCCGTTTCTGTCCTGCACGAACTTGGCCGGGGGCGACATGTTCTGGCTGGTCCAGATGGGCCAGTTCTCGTCATAGATGTCGAGCTCGGGCACCACGGAGGCAAGGTCCATGTTCGCCTCCCAGAACGAATCCAGGGTCCCCACGTCGCGCCAGTAGGGTTTTTGCCCCTCCTTGGCCCCGACACAGGACATGTTGAACGGGTGGGCAAAGGCCTTGCCCTCTCCCACGATGCGCGGGATCACGTCCATGCCGAAGTCGTGCTTGGACTCCTGGTTGTGGATGTCCTCTTCCAGCAACTGGTAGAGGTACTCCGCCTCGAAGATGTAGATGCCCATGGAGGCCAGCGAGCGATCCTCGCAGCCCGGCATGGCGGGCGGATTGGCCGGTTTCTCCACGAAGGCGCGGATCTTGCGTTGCTCGTCGATGTCCATCACCCCGAAGGCCGATGCCTCGCAGCGCGGTACCTCGATACAGGCCACCGTCACCTTGGCACCGAGGCGCACGTGATCCAGCAGCATGGCGGCGTAGTCCATCTTGTAGATGTGATCCCCCGCCAGCACCACGATGTACTTGGGACCGTAGTCACGGATGATGTCGACGTTCTGGTAGATGGCGTCTGCGGTGCCGCGATACCAGTGCACCTCGTCCACCCGTTGCTGGGCGGGCAGCAAGTCGATGAACTCGTTCATCTGGTAGCGCAGGAAAGACCAGCCCGATTGCAGGTGGCGCAACAGGCTGTGGGACTTGTACTGGGTCACCACACCCACCCGGCGGATGCCGGAGTTGATGCAGTTGGAGAGCACGAAGTCGATGATACGGAATTTGCCGCCAAAGTGGACGGCGGGCTTGGCGCGGTTATCGGTCAACTGCTTCAGGCGGCTGCCCCGTCCCCCTGCGAGCACCAAGGCCATACTCTGATTCAATAGTTGCCGTGCTTTGGCGGTGTCTACGGGTTCTAGCAACATATCTACCTCTGCTCTGTTGGGGCTGTTTTCAACCCATCTTCGCTTTTTTTACAGACCATGAAAGTGTTTTCACTCACATTTAGTTGCATTCCGCCGGCGCTTTATCGTGGAGTTGCGTGAGTACTCATGTTTTGCGCCAGCGACTTGGTTAGAATTTCTACATCATGAACATCATCAAGGATGAAACGATGTTGAATAAACATGAGGGAAACCTGCTGCTGGTCAGCGCACTGGTCTGCATTCCCATGCTGCTGTTGCAGGGAGTGCTGCTCGCCCCCCCCGCCTCACCGCTCACCCTGCTGCTGGTCCTGATGACCACCCTGACGGGATTCGCCCTGCTGCTCTTTCTCACCCACAGCGTGCGCCGTGGGGAAAAGGCAAGGCAGGAGCAACGTTGGCTGCTGGCGCTGCAGCAGCGGGATCCCGCCATGCTCGACAGCGTACAGGCACAAACGGCTCTGCGCCAGCTCCTTGCGTCCTTCAATGAGGCCGAGATCGATGCCCACCGCCAGATCACCGAATTGCACAATCAGGCGACCCGGGACGAGATGACGGGCCTTGGCAACCGCCACGCCTTCCGGCGCGATCTGACCGAGCTGCTGCAACAGGAAAACACCCAGACCGCCATCCTGGTGCTCATCCGCGCCACCGAGCTCGGGACCCTCAACGCCCAGCGCGGCTTCCAGTCCGGGGATGCCTACATCCGGGACATCGCCGCCCTCATCAGCCACACCGTCAGCCGCTTCCCGGGCCACCGGGTCTATCGCATCTCGGGGGCCGATTTTGCCGTCCTGCTGCCCCCCCTGGCCCAGATCCCGCCCCATCTGCTGGGACGGGATCTGAAGCTCGCCTTCGATCGCTATCAGCACGATCACGAGCTCGAGAGTGCCGCCTACTCGGGCATGACACGCCTGAGCAGCGAGCAGAAGATAGAGGCCATTCTGGCCCGGGCGGATCTCGCGCTGGCCCGTGCCCAGACAGAGGTGGTCAATGGCTGGGCCATCCAGCAGAACGACGAGGTGGTCGAGGTGCAGGGTCAGCGTCACTGGACCCAGGTGCTGACCGATCTGCTGGAGCAGGAGAGCATCAGCTTCACCTGCCAGCCCATCCAGCCCCTGCATCGCGGCATGCTCGCCTACCACGAGATCTATCCCCGTTTCAGCAGCAGCGACGGCACCGTGCTGCCAAGCGATACCCTGCTCGCCATGGCGCAGCGGCTGGACATGGTACTGCGCCTGGCCCAGATGGTGATCCGCCACGTCATCCGCCAATACCGCGCCTTCGGGGTCCACAACAGCCGATGGGGCCTCAATCTGCCGGGCTCCCTGCTGCAAAACAGCGCCTTTCTCATCTGGCTGGATCACCAGTTGCAAAAAGACCCCGACATCGGGGCCAACCTGGTGTTCGAGCTCGACGAGGAGCACCTGGAGCGCAACCTGACCGGGTCCAGGCGGCTGTTCGAGCTGCTCAGGCGCCACGGCAGCCGCTCGGCCATCTGCAACTTCGGCAAGGGGATCGGCTCCTTCAGCCTGTTTCGCGAGCTCAAACCCGACTACATCAAGCTGGACCCCGGTCTCATCACCGAGCTGGAGCAGGATCTCACCAACCAGCAGTTCGTGCGGATGATCGTCGACGTCTCCCATCGCATGGGCTGCCTGGTGATCGCGGAAGGGGTGGAACAGATAGGCCAGAAGCAGATGCTGCAGAGCATGTATGTGGACGGCTTGCAGGGCTACCTCATCGCCCGGCCCCAGGAGCTGGGACCGGAGATCGGTCAGATGGGGATCTTCACGGAGACGGTTTCAGCTTCAACAGGGTCAGAATGATGTCGTTGAGCTGGCGATAACGCTCCAGCTCCTTCTGATCGTAACGGGTCGCCAGCATGGTCGGGTTGTGGCGATGCTTGAGGTAGCGGTTGATCTGCAGGCGGTTGAACCCGGCCACCTTGTAAATCTGGCCGAGCAGGGCATTGAGCTCGTCGTCCGCCAGCCCGGCCCGGGTCAGGTAATCGGGTTGGGACGGGCTCTCCTGGCGGGCAGTGACCTTCTCCAGCTGGCCACGCTCCTGCAAATAGGTGAGCCACTGCTCCACGTAGAGCGGCTTGCAGCCCCCCAGCAGATTGAAGTACCCCACGGCATCGCAGCGGCACCCGCTCAGCAGCACCAGGGCCAGCTCGTCGCTGTCACACTGAAAGCTCACCGGGCCGCTCTGGCTCCAGTCCAGCGCCTGCACCTGGATCCTCCCCTGCGCCCCCGCCTTCGTGGTCACGTCAAAGACAAACATGGCACCTCCCGATCGGCAAAGGGTTGATGATGACCCATCCCCGGGACGGGTGCAAAGGCAAATCGCCTTTTCATGGCCCATGGCGGCCATAAAAAAACCGGCCCCCCGAAGGGGGCCGGTTCATCACAATCCGGCAGGACGGCAGACTCAGGCGTCCAGTTCCACCAGCGCCTTGGCCAGCTCGATAGGCTCGAGCTCCTGGCCTTCCAGATCGGCGTTCCAGTTCGGGCCGACCAGCACGTCGTCCTCGTCCAGATCGTTGATCCAGATGTCCAGGAACTCTTCGAGCTCGATCACTTCCGGCTCGTAATCCGCCCACTCGTCCACGCAGTGCAGGCGGGCATCCCCTTCGGCGGACCAGAGCGGCATCACGTCCGCATCTTCGAACTCGGCGGAGCGGCACACCACCCAGTCTTCACCGTAGCGCAGACCCCACACCTGACCCGACTCGCGGACTTCTTCGATGAACAGCTGGAAATTGGCGTCAAGATTGTCAGTTAGTTTGCTCATGGGGTCTCTCTCTTGCAAAGCAATGGCAGGCTGTCGGCCAGGGCTGGCCGAGAATGGGGCAGATGGTGTCCCAAAAGCCCCCCAGACTCAAGCCTTATCCCGAAAAAGCGGGGATAAAGGCCGTCAGATGCGATATTTCGCCACCAGGGCCCCCAGCTCGTCGCAGGCCAGCGCCAGTTGCCCGGATGCCTGCTCGGTCAGCCGGTTCTGGGCCAGGGCATCCGCCGCCAGCTGGGTGATGGCCACCAGCCGCTGGTTGATCTCCTCCGCCGCCCGGCTCTGCTCCGCCGCCGCCGTGGCAATCTGCCCATTCATGGCAGTAATGGTGTGGACGGATCCATCGATGGCATTGATGGCGACATCCGCATCGCCGGCCCTGTCCGCCGTCGCGCGAGAGAGCTGCTGCAACTGGCTGATGCCGCTGACCACCTTGCCGGCCCCCTCCTGCAGCCGCTGGATCATCTGCCGGATCTCGTCGGTGGAGCTGTGGGTGCGGGTCGCCAGGGTACGCACCTCGTCGGCGACCACCGCAAAGCCGCGCCCCTGCTCCCCGGCCCTTGCCGCTTCAATGGCGGCGTTGAGGGCCAGCAGGTTGGTCTGCTCCGCCACCCCGCGAATGACGTCGAGCACGGAGCCAATCTGCTGAGTCTCCTGCTCGAGGCGGCTCACCGCCTGTACCGTCTCCACCATCTCGTCCGCCAACTGGCTGATGGACTCCCGGGTCTGGACCACCACCTCGCGGCCATGCTGGGCCAGATTGAGGGCCGAATCCGCCGCGTCGGCGGCCTGGGCCGCGTGCTGGCCCACTTCACGGCTGCTCACCGTCATCTGCTCCATGGCGCTGGCCACCCGCAGGGTATCCTGCTCCTGGCCGGTGACGATGGCGCCGGTACGCTCCACCACCTCGGCCAGCTGGTGGGCATGCACCCGGTTCTGATCCGCTATCTGCTGGCTGCGGGCCACCAGCTGCGCCATCTGGCTGGCGAAGAGGTTGAAGTTGATGCTGAGCTGGCTCAGCTCGTCACGCCCCGACTCCGGCAGACGTACCCGCAGATCCCCCTCCCCCCTGGCGATGTTGCCAAGGGCCGAGACCGAGCGGGAGAGGGGCACGACGATGCTGCGCACAATGAGGCCGACCACGACAAACAGCAGGAGGGCCAGCACCAGCCCGATCCCCAGCAGGGTGTGCAGCACCTCCCGGTACTGGGCCTCGACGTCGTCCACATAGACGCCGGTGCCGATGATCCAGTCCCAGGGGGCGAAGCGCTTGATGTAGGAGATCTTGCGTACCGGTTCGTCCACCCCCGGCTTGGGCCAGTAGTAGGCCACCTCCCCCGCGCCCTGGGCCCGGGCCAGATCGGCGAAGGCGACGAACAGCCTGAGCCCCTGCTTGTCCTCCACCCCGGAGAGATCCTTGCCGTCCAGCTCGGGTTTCATGGGGTGCATCACCATGGTGGGGTGGCTGTCGTTGATCCAGAAGTAGTCATCGTTGCCGTAACGCAACCCCTTGATCAGCGCCAGCGCCTCGGCCTTGGCGCTCGCCTCGTCCAGCTCCCCCTTGCGCACCCTGGCTTCCAGCCCCGCCACCAGGCTGTAGGCGGTCTCCACCTGAGCCTGAGTCTGGCGGCTCTTCTCCCCCATCAACCCCTGCTGATAGATCTGCAGGCAGAAGAACAGCAGCAGTCCCAGCAGCGCCAGCACCATCAGGGTCACCAGCGACAGACGCCGACCGATACTCCATTGTCTCAACATACCCTCGCCCCGCAGCAGCTACATATCCTTAACACAAGGTATGCCGCCGCGACGCGGGCTGTCCACGATGTCAGCAAAAGCGATGCCAAAAACATGATCCAGCCCCAAAAACAAGAAAGGGTGCCCAGTGGCACCCTTTCTCGTGGTCGACAGGAAGAGGTATCACCGCTCCCAGTACACCTCTTCCAGGCTGTCTTCCTTCTCCGGCAACCCGCGGGAGAGGCGCGGGCTGCTCTGGGCCAGCACCTCGTAGCTCACCCGGTTGGCGTACTTGCACACCTGGGCCAGAGAGGAGTAGGTCAGGAATTCCGAGAGATGCTTGGCGGAGTTCGGCACGTTCATGCGGTGGTAGGCGTTCGCCACCATGTCGTGCAGCACGGCGGACAGCGCCCCGTCCCCTGCCCCGTTGGTGTTCTTGATCTTCTCCGGGCCGCCCATGTAGGGGGAGATGTGGGAGTAGATACGCGCAGGCTTGCGGCACTTGTCCCGGGCCATGGGGCGGCTGAACTCGTACATGTTGAATTCGGGGATGACGCCGGGCAGCAGGGTGTGGGTGGTCTCGCGCTTGTAGTCCTCGTCGGTGTAGCTCGCCATGTAGAGGCCGATGGGGCCGGCGGTGCAGAGCACCATGTCCGCCCAGTCCAGCGCCTTGTCGGCCGCGCCGAGGGGATCCTTTATCCCGGTCAGGGCCTCCGCCTCGTCCTCGTTCATGGCGAGCACGGTCACGTTCTCGCTGATGAAATCGCGCCACCACTGGGGATTCTCGGCGATGACGAAGCGGGTGCCCAGGGTCAGCACCACGGGCACCCCGGCCTCGCGGGCATAGCGCACCGCGGCCATGGCGGCCTCCTTCATGGGCGTGCCGTCGGCGCCGCGCACCAGGTAAGCGGTGATCACCAGGGCCGAGGCCTCCTTGATGATGGTCTCGGGGATGTGGTCCACATCCAGGTGATCCATCTTGCCGGCGTTGATGCCAAAGCTGCGCTCTCCCCCTTCGGTGATGAAGGTGAAGCAGCGTCCGACCGGGCCGTCCACCGGCTGCAGGTAGTCGAGGTTGACCCGGGAGGAGGTGTTGCACAGATAGCGGTAGGCATAGCTGCCGATGCGGATGTCCTGGCTCATGACGCCAAGCAGGATGGAGTGGGAGTCCGCCAGCACGGAGTAGTTGTGCATGGTGTTGCCGATGGTGCCACCGGCAAATTCGCTCACCACCATGTTGTTGGCCTTGAGCTCGTCGTAGACCAGCTCCGCCACCTCGTCGGAGATGAGCATGGAGTGGCCCTTGCTCAGGCCGTACCGGTTCAGGAAGTCTTCGTCCACATGGGCTTCGATATCCACCAGAGTCTGATCGATGCCCACTACATAGGCCTTGCCCAGTTCGGTGAGCTGGGAGTTCTGCGGGATCAGGGGATCACGTCTGTCGACCGGGAAGTAGTGTTTGGACTTGCGCTGACCGGGAAATTTCATGGCAATCTTCTGTGCTCTGGGGAAAAGAGGGGCGGGATTTTAACACAATCCACCACGCCGAAAAGTCGCACGATTGAATTTTGAGGTCAGTATAGACAAGGGTTTGCGAGGAAAACGTTTGACTTATCTGCCACAAAAAACCACCCCGTGGCGGGGTGGTGTTGCGGGATGACATTCAGCTTGCCGAGAGCCCCTGCACCAGGGCCAGCACCGAGAACATTCCCAGCGACAGCCAGAAGAAGAGGGTGCCGAAGAGGCGCGGCATGTTGGGAGCCCTGGGGATCTGGATGCCGATGGCATGCAGGATGCGACCCACCAGCAGCAGCACACCGCCCAGGTGCAGCCAGAGCGACCCGACCCCCGCCAGTTCGCACAGGGCCATCAGCAGCAGAGTGAGGGGCACGTACTCGGCAAAGTTGCCGTGGGCGCGGATCGCGGCCAGCATCTCGGGGGCTTCCCCCTCCCCTATCATCACCCTGAACTGGGCGCGGCGCTTGACCACCCAGAAGGAGAGCAGCAGGAACAAGAGCCCGAGCAGGCCGGCGTAAATCAGCGTGATATGCATCATCAGGACACTCCTTTATCGTTGAATCCGAACGTCCGCCACGTCGAGCGCCGGATGAGAACGGCCATCATGCCAGCTCGCGACAGATGAGGGAAACCATCATGCGGATATGGGCCTGATCGCTGTTGAGGGCCGGGATGTATTCAAACTGCTCGCCACCGGCGGCCATGAAGATTTCCCGGTTCTGCACCTGGATCTCTTCCAGGGTCTCGAGGCAATCCGCCGAGAAGGCCGGGCAGATCACATCGAGCCGCTTGACGCCGCGAGAGGGCAAGTCGCCCACGGTCAGGTCCGTGTAGGGCTTGAGCCACTCCTCCTTGCCAAAGCGGGACTGGAAGCTCGCGGTCCACTGCTCCGGGGCCAGCCCCAGCGCCTCCGCCAGCAGGGCGGCGGTGCGCCTGCATTGATGACCATAAGGATCCCCTTCCCGCTCGTAGCGCTCGGGAATGCCGTGGAAGGACATCAGCAGATGCTCCCCCTGGCCGTGCTGCTCCCAGTGGCGACGCACGCTCATGGCCAGCGCCTGGATGTACTCCGGGTGGGCATGGTAATCGCGGATGAGCCGCACCACCGGCAGATTGCGCTCGGTTTTCATCGCCCTGGCCCAGGCGTCGAACACCGAGGCAGTGGTACTGACCGAATACTGGGGATAGAGCGGCAGCAGGATCACCCGGTTGACCCCCTGGGCCTTGAGGGCCTGCCAGCCATCGGCCAGCGACGGGGCGCCATAAGTCATGGCGAGCGCCACCGGCACCTCGACCCCTTCCCGCTTGAGCTCATGCTCCAGGGCCGCGCGCTGCTGCTGGCTGATGACCATCAGGGGGGAGCCCTGCTCGGTCCACACCTGCTGATAGAGCTTGGCCACCTTGGGGGAGCGGGTCGGCAGGATGATGAAGTGAAGCAAGGGGCACCAGAGGTAGCGCGGCAGGTCGACGACCCGCTGATCGTGCAGAAACTGGCTGAGAAACGCCTTGACCGCCGCCGTGGTCGGCGCGGCCGGGGTACCCAGATTGACCAGCAAGATCCCGGTTTTCGTGGTCACGTTAGCATCCTGTCGTTCTGTGTCGTGGGAATGGAATGCAAGAAAGGGCCCGGTATGGACCCTTTTCTCACTCTCGTCGCCAGCCGGCGAACGGCTGCGTCCTGCCGGCCCTGAATGGCTTAACCGAGAATGGCGGCCAGTTGCTGGCTGACCAGATCCACCGGCTGGGTGCCGTCGATCTTGACGTAACGGGTGTTGCCCGCTTCCGCTTCCTTGCCGTAGAAACCGATGAGCGGCGCGGTCTGCTGATGGTAGACATCCAGACGCTTGCGCACTGTGGTCTCTTCGTCGTCGGCACGGATCACCAGATCCTCGCCGGTCACGTCATCCTTGCCTTCCACTTTCGGCGGGTTGAACACCACGTGGTAGGTACGGCCGGAGCCGGAGTGCACGCGGCGGCCGCTCATGCGCTTGACGATCTCTTCGTCCGGCACGTCGAACTCCAGCACGAAGTCCACGGTCACACCGGCATCCTTCATGGCTTGCGCCTGGGGAATGGTGCGGGGGAAGCCGTCCAGCAGGAAGCCGTTGGCGCAATCCGGTTGCGCGATGCGTTCTTTGACCAGGCCGATGATGATGTCGTCGGAGACGAGCTGACCTGCGTCCATCACGGCTTTGGCCTTGAGGCCCAGCTCGGTACCCGCCTTGATCGCCGCACGCAGCATGTCGCCGGTGGAGATCTGCGGAATACCGTGTTTTTCCATGATGAACTGAGCCTGGGTACCCTTGCCGGCGCCCGGAGCTCCCAACAGAACAATGCGCATACACGCTCCTAGTTGATTGGTTATTCAATTCTTGAGAAGGCAAAAAACTACACGTTTTCGCCCGTATTAACAAGCTCGCCCCGTGTGAGTGGCCAGATTATCACCACACTCCCGCCCCGTCTCTGCGACCAAAGACGCAGACGACGACCACGAAAAATGATTGAAAATGCAGCAGCGCACCAGAGGGGAACGGCCAAAAAAAAGCCCACTGTCATGCAGTGGGCCAATCATAATCACATCACGCCTGGAGTAGCAGACGGTTGATACGGGAGACGAAGCTCGCCGGATCATTGAGGCCGCCCTGCTCCGCCAGCTGGGCCTGCTCGTGCAGGAGGGAGACCCACTCGCCAAACAGGCTCTCATCCTCGATGGTGCCGAGCTTCTTCACCAGGGCATGGTCGGGGTTGAGCTCCAGGATGTACTTCTGCTCCGGCACCGGCTGACCGGCGGCGCGCATCAGCTTGATCATCTGGGTGCTCATGCCGTGGGCGTCGGTGACGATGCAGGACGGCGAGTCGGTCAGACGGTGGGTGACGCGCACCTCTTTCACCGCCTCCCCGAGGCTCTTCTTGACCCGCTCAACCAGACCGGCGTTGGCTTTTTCAGCCTCTTCCTGCGCCTGCTTGGAGGCGTCGTCTTCCAGATCCCCGAGATCCAGTTCGCCACGGGTGACGGAGACCAGCTGCTTGCCGTCGAACTCGGTCAGGTGGCTCATCAGCCACTCGTCCACCCGCTCCCACATCAGCAGCACTTCGACGCCCTTCTTGCGGAAGATCTCGAGGTGCGGGCTGTTCTTGGCAGCGGCATAAGAGTCGGCGGTGATGTAGTAAATCTTCTGCTGACCTTCCTTCATGCGGCCAACGTAATCCTCGAGCGAGACGGTCTGGGCTTCGCCCTCACCGGCGGTGCTGGCAAAGCGCAAGAGCTTCGCGATCTCTTCCCGGTTGGCGTAATCCTCGGCCGGGCCCTCTTTGAGCACATTGCCGAACTCGCTCCAGAACTTGGCGTACTTCTCGCCATCCTCTTTCGCCAGCTTGTTGAGCATGGTGAGCACGCGCTTGGAGCAGGCCTTGCGCAGGGAGGCGGTCACCTTGTTGTCCTGCAGGATTTCACGGCTGACGTTGAGCGGCAGATCGTTGGAGTCCAGCACCCCTTTCACGAAGCGCAGGTAGGTCGGCATGAACTGCTCGGCGTCGTCCATGATGAAGACGCGCTGCACATAGAGTTTCAGGCCGTGCTTCTGTTCGCGGTTGTAGAGATCGAACGGCGCGCGGGCCGGGATGTAGAGCAGGCTGGTGTACTCCTGGGCCCCTTCCACCCGGTTGTGACCCCACAGGAGCGGATCTTCGAAGTCGTGGGCGACGTGCTTGTAGAACTCCTGGTACTCCTCGTCCTTGATGTCCTTCGGGTTGCGGGTCCAGAGCGCGGTGGCGCGGTTGACCTGCTCCCACTCCCCCGGGGTGCCGACGATGGTTTCACCGTCTTCTTCCCGATCCGGAGTGCCCTCCTTGAACATCTCCACCGGCACGCTGATGTGGTCGGAATATTTGCTGACCACGGAGCGCAGGCGCCAGTCGTCCAGGAACTCCTCTTCATCGCTGCGCAGGTGCAGGATGACGTCGGTGCCGCGACCGGCTTTGGTCACGTCAGCCACGGTGAAGGAGCCTTCCCCTTGTGATTCCCACTGCACGCCCTGCTCCGGCGCGGTGCCGGCGGCGCGGGAGACCACGGTCACCTTGTCGGCCACGATGAAGGCGGAGTAGAAGCCCACCCCGAACTGGCCGATCAGCTGGGAATCCTTGCCCTGGTCACCGGAGAGGTGCTTGAAGAACTCGGCGGTGCCGGACTTGGCGATGGTGCCCAGGTGCTCGATCACCTGGTCACGGGTCATGCCGATGCCGTTGTCCGAAATGGTCAGGGTCTTGTTCTCTTTGTCCACCACCAGGCGCACGCGCAACTGGCCGTCGTTTTCGAACAAAGAGGCATCGGAAAGCGCCTTGAAGCGCAGCTTGTCCGCCGCATCGGAGGCGTTGGAAATCAGCTCGCGCAGGAATACTTCTTTGTTGGAGTAGAGGCTGTGAGCCATCAGGCTCAGCAGTTGTTTGACTTCAGTCTGAAAGCCGTGGGTTTCGGCGTGAACACTTTGGGTCATCGACCAGTCCTCAAAACGTCGGGTTGAACAGATTCCCAAGCTAGATGGGGTTGGCCTTTCAAATATCAAGGGGCTTGCGTGCAAACTTGAGAGCAAATTTGCACACCGGCCCCTCGCTTGGCCCACACAGGCAACCCCCTCCCGGCCTCCCCCTTCACAAGGGGGAGGTGCACCGTCGTCCCCTGTCTGGCTAGGAGGGTCAGATTGGGATCGAGCGTGGAGCCAATAGCGGGGTCAGCCTTGCTCTCCCCTGCCAAGGGGAAGCATGAGGTGGGATCCGTTGCCCCCTCCTCTGCCAAAGGGGGCATGGGGCGGGCTCCGTTGCTTTCTTCCCTGCCAAAGGGAGGAGTGGGGCAAGATCCATTGCTCTCTCCCCTATCAAGTGGAAGGCCGGGGTGGGGTTCGTTGCTTTCTCCCCTGCCAAGGGGAGGGCCGGGGTGGGGTCCGTTGCTTTCTCCCCTGCCAAGGGGAGGGCCGGGGTGGGGTCCGTGGCCTCTTCAGCTCAGGCGCTGGCGCCCCATCAGGGAGTGGGAGAGCGTGGTGCCATCCACCAGCTCCAGCTCCCCGCCCACCGGCACGCCATGGGCGATGCGGCTCACCTCCACCCCGGCGGTGCGGGCCATGTCGGCGATGTACCAGGCGGTGGCATCCCCCTCTATGGTGGGGTTGGTGGCGAGGATCAGCTCCTTGATCTGCTCCTCTTGCAGGCGGCGCTCCAGGATATCGAGCCCCAGCTCCTCGGGGCCGATGCCGTCAAGGGGCGACAGGTGGCCCATCAGCACGAAGTAGCGGCCGGAGAACTGGCCGGTCTGCTCGATGGCGGCCACGTCCGCGGGACTCTCCACCACGCAGAGCAAGCCGTTCTCCTCTCGCTTGGGATTGGCGCAAATATCGCAGCGATCGTTCTCGGTAAAGGTGCGGCAGTGGCTGCAATGACCTATTTCGGTGAGCGCCCGGTTGAGCAGGGAGGCCAGACGCAGACCGCCGCTGCGCTCGCGCTCCAGCAGGGTGAACGCCATGCGCTGGGCCGATTTCGGGCCCACGCCCGGCAAGACCTGCAGCGCCTTCATCATCTCATCGAGCAGGGGACTGAATTTCATGGGGATATCCTTTGATGCCGCGCCGAAGGAGTGATTCGGCCCGCTTGCCTGAAGCGGTACCGACTCCTCCATCCGAACCTATCTTGTTGGCGCAGGACTATACCCGAGCCGGCCCCGGGCGCCAATGGCCGGATCCCCGTCGGGCGGAGCAGGGCAGCCTTGCACTCAGGGCTGACTCAGGTTCGCAAGTGACCCGTCGCAGCCACCAACAAGTACGGCACCCGATGCAGAAATCGGGATCCGCAGCCTAACGCCGTTATTAGGGAGAGAGCCTAGAGGGTTCTATATCACCGGCCGGTCACAACTATTGACGCGACAAGGTGATGAATTCGACACCCGGATGACAGTCCCTGCCCCATCGTGCGGCAGACCACTCGACGACATGCCTACGACCCATTGATGAAATGGCGGCAACAGGGCGCAAGACAGCGCCAACAGGCCCTGGAGAAAGTAGATCGGCGGCAAAAACGTTTGGTTTTTCTATTTAAAATGTGTAAGTCGTAAAGAAAAACAGAACAAAAAAGCCCCCCTGTTGACTCATTTGTTGAGCAAGGTCCGGTTTCCAACACCTCCCGCTACTGTTTTTTAATCGACGAGATAGCATGTCCCAGATGGCAACCAACTCTGCAACGAACATTTCCTCGCACGAATCTCTTAGCAGGGCGTTTTTTACATCGGAGTAAACATGGGATTTTATATAAGGAAGAGCATTGCTGTTGGCCCTTTTCGTTTCAATCTATCAAAATCTGGGCTAGGTGTTTCTGCTGGTATTAAAGGCCTAAGAATTGGAACAGGCCCAAGGGGAAACTATGTCAGAATTGGTACGAAAAATATTTACTACCGTTCAACTATTGCTAGTTCTCCATCTGAAAGCTCTTTGATTCAAGATATAAACCAGCACGTTACAAGTGATCCCCATCATTACACTCATGAACCGCTAAAGGAAATTGATTCCGCACATGTCACACAGATCGTTGATTCATCTTCATCAGAGTTACTCAACGAACTAAATGATAAACGAAAGAAATATAGGATGTGGCCAATCGTTTTTATTACGTCCTTAGGGCTTACATATTTATTGAATAATATGGAGCTACCAAGATGGGTTGTGCTTTCCACATTAGTATTGGGTTTGTTTTTCACTTGGGTATCTCATACACGAGATATGCTGGCTAAGACAACTGTGTTGTTCTATGACTTTGAACCAGAAATGGAGACTACATATAATAAACTGTTCCAAGCAGCTGAACGCTTGGAGAAATGTAGAAAAGCTTGGCACATATCGGCCTCTGGTAAGGTCCTTGATAAAAAATACCATGCGGGTGCCAGTAATCTAGTAGACCGCAAAACAACAACAATTCAGATCTCTGAGCCTCCATATTTACAAACGAATGTAAAAACTGTCGCACTTGCCGTTGGTCGTCAGACTTTGCATTTCTTCCCTGACCGAGTTCTGGTTTACGATGCTGCAGGAGTCGGAGCAGTAAGTTATCAAGCACTCCTTGTGACGGTACGTGATAGGCGGTTTATTGAAGATGAAACCGTTCCAAGCGATGCATTGATTGTTGATAAGACGTGGAAGTATGTAAATAAATCTGGTGGGCCTGACCGCAGATTCAAAAACAATCACGAGCTACCAATCTGTTTATATCAAGAAATGACGTTTACCAGTTCTACAGGGCTTAATGAATTAGTCCAATTATCTAAACGTGGCCCTGCTGAGGACTTTAAAAATGCTCTTTCTGCTCTAGCAACCAGCCTGCCAAAGGAAACATAAGAATATTAATTTGTGAGATTCATTGGTCATAGAACATCGTATTTATTTTTTCGATTAGTGCCGTAGGGTGCAATAAGCGCAGCGCATTGCACCTCTTGCATTTTTTAATTAGTGGTGCATTTCACTTCGTTCATTGCCCCCTACATTCCCACCCTCTATTTATGCCCTCACTTTATAGTGGCTGTCTTTACTGCGGTCACTTCTCTTCCCGACCATTCTCCATCCAGCCGATGAAATAAAGACTCCATTGCCACCCAAGCCTTCCCTCCCTGCCGCTCCTGCCGATAATTTATTGGTCAACATTTTATCGCCCGTTTTTCAACCCGCTTGTTGGAAAAGACTGGCTAAAAATGACTGCTTAGCAAAAACAAACACTTGCCCGCTGCACGGGGGCCTATTTCAATCAAGGAGTAATTAATAACCTCGTTCAACAGTCTTTTTTGATTATTTATACCTGAGCATACTCCCACAGACTCTGTGTCATCATAAGCTGAATCGCAGATAAACAGACTGTGTCCATGATGAGCCTCCTATTTATATCCAGCTAACCCCCGCTCCCATCGCAATCCTGAAGATCCTCCCGAACGACTATCCGTGAACTCCCGGTAGTGCGGGGCCCCTGTGTTGGCAGCCATGCCACCGGCAATCTGACAAGATAATTTCATGAACTGTACTAACAAACCCGCCCTGTCCGGCGTCATGCTGGCGGCGATTGGCGTGGTCTATGGCGATATCGGCACCAGCCCGCTCTATACCCTGCGCGAGTGCCTCTCCGGCCAGTTCGGTTTCGGGGTGGAGCCCGCCTCCATCCTGGGCTTTCTTTCGCTTATCTTCTGGCTGCTGATCCTGGTGGTCTCGGTCAAGTACCTCTCCTTCGTGATGCGGGCGGACAACGCGGGCGAAGGGGGCATACTCACCCTGATGTCGCTCGCGACCCGCAACACCCCGGAAAAATGGACGCCGGTGCTGATCATCCTGGGGCTCGTCGGCGGCAGCTTCTTCTATGGCGAGGTGGTGATCACCCCGGCCATGTCGGTGATGTCGGCCATCGAGGGCCTGAAGATAGTGGCGCCTTCCCTGGACGCCTACATAGTGCCGCTCTCGGTGCTGGTGCTGACCCTGCTGTTTGCCATCCAGAAGCACGGCACCGCCGCCGTGGGCAAGCTGTTTGCCCCCATCATGCTGATCTGGTTCCTGACCCTGGCGGTGCTTGGCCTGAATAGCATCCTCCAGCACCCCGAGGTGCTGGGGGCGCTCAACCCTGTCTGGGCGCTGCGCTTCTTCATGACCTATCAAAGCGCCTCCTTCTTTGCCCTGGGCGCCGTGGTGCTGGCCATCACAGGGGTGGAGGCGCTCTATGCAGACATGGGCCATTTTGGCAAGAGCCCCATTCGCCGCGCCTGGTTCATGGTGGTGCTGCCGTCCCTGGTGCTCAACTACTTCGGTCAGGGGGCCCTGCTGCTCGGCACTCCCGAGGCCATCGCCAACCCCTTCTTCCTGCTCGCGCCCAAGTGGGCGTTGCTACCGCTCTTGCTGCTCGCGACGCTCGCCACCGTCATCGCCTCCCAGGCGGTCATCTCCGGGGTCTTCTCCCTCACCCGGCAGGCGGTGCGGCTCGGCTATCTCTCCCCCATCCGCATCGTCCACACCTCGGAGCAGGAGTCCGGCCAGATCTATATTCCGGTCATCAACTGGCTGCTCTATCTCTCTGTGGTGATCGTCATCATGAGCTTCGAGCACTCCAGCAACCTGGCGGCGGCCTATGGCATTGCCGTGACCGGCACCATGGTGCTCACCTCCATCCTCTCCTGCTCGGTGGCCCGCCACAGCTGGCACTGGCGCAAGCCGCTGGTGGCCACCCTCTTCGCCCTGCTGCTCGCCATCGACGTGCCGCTGTTTGCCGCCAACCTCGCCAAGATCTTCTCCGGCGGCTGGTTGCCGCTCACCCTGGGGGCCGTCATGTTCACCCTGATGACCAGCTGGAAGAGCGAGCGCTTCCAGCTTATTCGCCGCCTGAACGAGCACGGCAACTCGCTGGAGCCCATGATAGCGTCGCTCGAAAAATCCCCGCCGACCCGGGTGGCGGGCACCGCCGTCTATCTGTCGCGGGTGGTCAACGTCATTCCCCATGCGCTCTTGCACAACCTCAAGCACAACAAGGTGCTGCACGAGCGCGTCATCCTGCTCACCCTGAAGGTGGAGGATGTGCCCTATGTCCACAACGTGCGCCGGGTCTGCATCGAGCAGCTCTCCCCCACCTTCTGGCGGGTGGTGGCGAGTTACGGTTGGCGCGAGACCCCGAACGTGGAGGAGATCTTCCACCGCTGCAACGCCGAGGGGCTGAGCTGCCGTATGATGGAGACCTCCTTCTTCATGGCCCACGAGTCCCTCATCATGAAGGAGCGCCCCTGGTACCTCTATCTGCGGGGCAAGCTCTTCATGCTGCTGCAGCGCAACGCCCTGCGGGCGCCGGATCAGTTCGAGATCCCGCCCAACCGGGTGATCGAGCTGGGATCCCAGGTTGATATCTGATGGCGGGCGCCGGGCCCAAGGTCATGGCACGCAAGAGGGAGGCAACCGCCTCCCTCTTTCATTGCTGAGCGCCTCTCTCTTCCGCCCGGGATCTCGAGCCGCCGGGGGACGTGGCGCCCCTCACAGGATCGCAAAGAAGCGCCGCATCTGGCACTCAAACAGGGGCGAGATCAAGGTATTGGGGGCCAGGGCCCCGGTAAACTTGGCCCCCGTGACAGGGCGAGGGCCTCTTCTGCCTGTCAAGGCTACGCCCCTTCTATCGCGACGCAGCCCGTTGCCCCCCGTTCGTTGCACCCGATGGCCCATGCCGTGGCGGCAGGCCAGCAGATGGGAGTTCGATATCGCATGACATCCCTCAGGATGATCGCCGGATGGCCGCCCCTGTCGGCCCTCCCCAGCCTCCCTGTCATGAGGGAGGGTTCCCTGCCCCCCGGTTATCAGGGAGGGGCGCTGGCCCCTCTTTGGATGGCGCCATGACCACGTCGACACGCCTTCGACTGCGCCGGGAATTTCATATCGACGGCATAGTTCAGGGGGTCGGTTTTCGCCCCTTCGTCTATGGGCTGGCGCTGCGCCACGGCCTTGCCGGCTATGTATTGAACGACGCGAGCGGCGTCACCATCGGCGCCGAAGGCTCCGCCGAGCAGCTCGCCGCCTTTGCCCTCGAACTGCGGGAACTGGCG
The DNA here is from genome assembly GCF_040908115.1 of Aeromonas sp. R7-1. Classification (NCBI taxonomy): domain Bacteria; kingdom Pseudomonadati; phylum Pseudomonadota; class Gammaproteobacteria; order Aeromonadales; family Aeromonadaceae; genus Aeromonas; species Aeromonas sp. R7-1. The sequence goes on from NZ_JBFODD010000051.1 coordinate 34,987, forward strand.
CCGCCCCTTAGCCGCATCGATCATTTCAGCGAGCGGGAACTGCCCCGAGATCAGGATCCCGACTTCGATGGCCAATTTCATGGCCAGTTTCGAATTAAAGCCAGCCAGCAGCAGAGCTCTGCCACAGTCGCCATCTCGCCGGATCAGGGGATGTGCGAGGCGTGCGCCAACGATGTGGCCAACCCTGCGGATCGCCACCATCGCTACCCCTTTACCAACTGCACCCACTGCGGCCCGCGCTACACAATCATCCGCCGCCTCCCCTACGACAGACCCCACACCGCCATGGCCGACTTTGCCATGTGCCCGCGCTGCGCGGCTGCCTATGAAAACCCGCTGGACAGACGCTACCACGCCCAGCCGGTGAGCTGCCCCGAGTGCGGGCCGCATCTGACCTGGCGCAGCGGCCGCGGCGAGGCGCTGGCCGAGTGCGAGGGTGCCCTGCAAGCAGCTGCCAGCGCCCTGCAAGCGGGGGCGCTGATTGCGGTCAAGGGGATGGGGGGGTATCACCTGATATGTGATGCCCGCAATGAACAGAGTGTGGCCAGATTACGAACACTCAAGCGGCGCGCACGCAAGCCGCTGGCGGTGATGATGGGCTCCCTTGCCGAGGCCAAACTGCATGTCACCGGCTGCGGGGCAGAGTGGACGCTGCTCGCCTCTCAGGCCAGACCCATCACCTTGCTGCGCAAACGAGATGCAGGTAGTCAGCCGCCCGGCACAGTCCCGCTGGCCGAGGGGATCGCCCCCGGCATCCCCTACCTTGGCGTCATGCTCCCCTATACCCCGCTCCATCAGCTGCTGCTGGATGCCTGCGCCATGCCGCTGGTGGCCACCAGCGCCAATGGTCGCGGCAGCCCGATCCTTATCGAGTGCGAGACGGTGGTCAGGGAACTCGGGGGCGAGATTGACGGCATCCTGGATCACAACCGCCCCATACTGCACCCGTGCGACGACAGTCTGGTGCAGTGGGCCGGTGGGCGACGCCAGACTTTGCGGCTAGCCCGGGGCTATGCCCCCTGCACTCCCAGCCTGCAACAGGCGGTCAAGGTGCCGCTGCTGGCGGTCGGAGCCCAGCAGAAGAACCAGCTGGCGCTCGCCTTCGGCCGCCAGCGCATCTACAGCCCCTATATCGGCGATCTGCACAGTTTGCCGATGCAGGAGCACTTCGAGCAGACCCTGACGACCTTTCGCGATCTCTACGATCTCAAACCCGAACTGCTGGTCTCGGATCGCCACCCGGGCTATCTCAGCCATCAGTGGGCCAAAAACTATTGCCGCCATCAGGGTGCCACCCACCTCGAGGTGCAGCACCATCACGCCCACCTGCTGGCAGTGATGGCCGAGCACAACATCACAGGCCCGGTGCTGGGTGTTGCCTTCGATGGCACCGGCCTTGGCGATGACGGCACCCTCTGGGGCGGCGAGCTGCTGATCGCAGACGTTCAGGGATTTGAGCGGGTTGCCCACCTCAAACCCTTCAAGCTCATCGGCGGCGAAGCGGCCATCCGCGAGCCGGTGCGCCAACTGCTGGGGCTGCTGTTTGAATCGCATAGCCCTGAGGAGATCAGTGCCCTCGATATTCCGGCGATCAGGCAACTGCCCGCTGAGCGGATCCGCAACCTGCACCAGCTCTGGCAGCTGGGTCGCAACGCCCCTTACACCAGCTCCATCGGTCGGCTGTTCGATGCGGTGGCGGCGCTCTTGGGAGTGATCGACACCCCCGATTACGAGGGCGAAACGGGGCTATTGCTGGAGGCAGCCGCCTTACAATTGGCCCCCGATGAATTGCCCTTCCCCCTCGCCTTTGATCTCAGCCAATCAACAGAGGGACCACTGCAGATCCAGTGGGCAGAGCTCATCAATACCCTTGTCAGCGAGCGGCGCAAAGGCACCTCCACCGCCAGCCTGGCCGCCGGTTTTATCCGCGCCATCAGCAAGCTGGTGGTTGCCCTGGCCGCGCGCTTCCCCGGCTATCCGGTGGCGCTCGGGGGCGGCGTGTTTCAAAACCGGGTGCTGATGGACCAGCTGGTGCCCGCTCTCGAAGCCGCCGGCCGGCAGGTACTCACCTCTGAAACCCTGCCGCTCAATGACGGTGGCATCGCCGCCGGTCAGCTCTGGTTTGCCATCCACCATCTTGCCACGCATCAGCCTGTCACCACCGGTTGTGCCACCTTGTCGGAGTCCTGAAATCCATGTGTCTATCCATCCCCTCTCAGGTGGTGCAGCTGCACCCCGAAGATAACTGCGTCACCGTCGACACCCTGGGGGTGCAGCGGCGCGTCAGCTGCATGCTGCTCGAGGAGCCCCTCCAGGTGGGCGACTATGTGCTGCTCCATATCGGCTTTGTGATGAGCAAGATTGACGAAGAGGAGGCGCAGGCCAGCCTCGAGAGCTTCCGCCAGATGGTGGCCCTGATGCCCAAACAGGATATCTTGCCATGCTGACCTTGAATGACCTGTTCCAGGGCTTTCGCCAGCCCGAAGTGATCCGCGCCCTCGCCGCCCAAATTACAGAACTGGCCAAATTACTCCCCGAACCGCTGCGGGTGATGGAGGTGTGTGGCGGCCATACCCACACCATCATGAAATACGGCCTGCACCAGCTGCTGCCGGCCAGCATCGAGTTTGTCCACGGCCCCGGCTGCCCGGTCTGCATCATGCCCAAAGAGCGCATCGATCAGGCCATCGAGCTGGCGAGCCAGCCCAGCGTCATTCTGGTCACCCTGGGGGACATGATCCGGGTGCCGGGATCCAAGGACACGCTGGCCCAGCAACGGGCCAAGGGGAGCGATATCCGCCCAGTCTATGACCCCCTCGATGCCCTGCGTATCGCCAAAGAGAATCCGGAGAAAACCGTGGTCTTCTTCGCCATCGGTTTTGAAACCTCTACCCCAATGACTGCCGCGCTTTTAGCTGCCGCTGAAGATCAAGGGATCGATAACCTGCTGTTTCATATCAACCATGTGCTGGTGCCCCCCGCCATTCACGCTGTGATGGCCGACGGAGTGGCCAAGGTGAACGCCTTTATCGGCCCCTCCCACGTCAGCGTCATCACAGGCGCCGATATCTACCTGCCTATCGTCGATCGCTATCAGGTGCCGGTGGTGGTGAGTGGTTTCGAGCCGGTGGATGTGATGGAGGCGCTCTTGATGATGGTGCGCCAGAAGGTGGAGGGTCGTTACGCGCTGGAGGTGCAATACAGCCGCGCCGTTACCGCCAGTGGCAATAAAGCCGCCCAGCGGCTGGTCGAGCGCTTTTTCGAGACCCGCGAGCACTTTCGCTGGCGAGGTCTGGGGGATATCAACGCCTCCGCCCTGCGCCTGCGCGATACCTTTGCCAAACGCGATGCGGAGCGCCACTTTCAACTCAATCAGACTCCCATCGATGACCACAAGGCGTGCCAGTGCGCCGATATCCTGCGCGGGCTGGCCAAACCGAACCAGTGCAACGTCTTTGGCCGGGGCTGCACCCCGACCCAACCCATGGGCAGCTGCATGGTCAGCTCCGAAGGGGCCTGCAATGCCTACTACCGATATATGGGGATCCAATGAGAGAAATTCAGTTAAGCCACGGCGGTCGGGTGATGAGGAGAGATGAACCAGCCTGTTTCTGCAATCTTGTGGAGAACCAGACCCAATGAGAGAAATTCAGTTAAGCCACGGCGGCGGCGGTGTAGAAATGAACCAGCTGATAAGCCACCTCTTCTTTCGCCACTTTGGCAACGAGATCCTGCTGCGCGGTGAAGATGCCGCCCTGTTGCCGGTGAGCGGCCCCGTTGCCTTCACCACCGACAGCTTCACCGTCTCGCCGCTCTTCTTCGAGGGGGGGGATATCGGCAAGCTGGCCATCGCCGGTACGGTCAACGATCTCGCCATGATGGGGGCCAAACCCGAGTATCTGAGCGCCAGCTTTATCATCGAGGAGGGCTTCCCCTACGCCGATCTCGCCCGCATCGTCGAGTCGATGGCGGCTGAACTTGCCAACAGCGGTGCCCGCATCGTCTGCGGCGACACCAAGGTGGTGCCCAAGGGGGCGGCCGACAAGATCTTTATCAACACCAGCGGGGTCGGTACCTTCCCGTTGCCGGAGCAGAGCCGGGGCATCTCGGTGCGGAGCCTCAAGGCCGGTGACGCCATTCTGGTGTCGCGGGATATCGGCAGCCACGGTGCCTGCATCCTGATGGCCCGCGACGCCCTACAGCTGGGATCCGATCTCAAGAGCGACTGCACCACCCTCTGGCCGCTGGTAGAAGCGCTGCTAAAAGCGGGGATTACCCCTCACGCCCTGCGCGATGCCACTCGCGGTGGCCTTGCCGCCGTGCTCAACGAGTGGAGCTGCGCCTCCCAGGTGGCCATCGAACTGGAGGAGTCCGCCATTCCGGTGTGCGATCCGGTGCGGGGCCTGTGCGAACTCTACGGTTTCGAGCCCCATGATCTCGCCAACGAGGGAACCATGGTGCTTGCCCTGCCTACCGAACAGGCGCAGGACGCGCTGGGCATCTTGCGGCAATTCAACCCCGCGGCAAGCCAGATCGGCGTTGTGCGGGCGAGCGATCGCCACAAGGTGATCCTGAGCAACCCCTGGGGCAGCCGCCGTTATCTGGAGCTGCCGCAAGGGGAGCTGCTGCCGCGGATCTGTTGAGCAGCCATGCCGTTCCGTCATTTACAGGGAGGAGTCACTGCTCCTCCCCATATCGGTTAAGGAGCCACCATGCACGAAATGTCTCTGGCCATGGCCGCCATCGATCTGGCGGCCGAGCAGGCCACCCAGCGGGGCTTTAACAAGGTGACCGCCCTCTGGCTCGAGGTCGGCAGCTTCTCCTGCGTTGACCCGGACACCATTGCCTTCTGTTTCGAGGCGGCCGCCAAGGGCACCGCCGTCGAAGGGGCCCAGCTGCACTTTCAGCACCAGGCGGCAGAAGCCTGGTGTTACGACTGCAACCAGACGGTCACCCTCACCGAACGCGGGCAGGCCTGCCCCGAGTGTGGCGGATACAAATTACGAGTCGCGCAAGGTGATAGCCTGCGCATCACCGACATCGAGGTAAGTTGATATGTGTAGCGTATGCGGATGCGGCCAGGCGCGGATCGCCGGCCATGAGCACGATCATGAGCATCATCACGAACATGAACATCACCATGAACATGGTCATGAGCACGACCATCATCATGCTCATGACGCCCATCACCATCATGACCACGAGCAGAGCGCACCGCGCACCCTGATCATTCACCACCACTACCACCATCAGGGGGATGTCCATCACCACTACCACGGGGTGCGGGCTCCCATAAGTCATGAGGGACATGATCACCCCCACGACCATCATCATGAACATGCCCACTCTCATGACCACGGCCATTCCCACGCGCATCCCCATGATCACAGCCATGACCATGACCATGACCATGACCATGACCATGACCGCCAGCAGGGTGATCTGCACTACGGCAAAGGGGAAGCGGGATTGTCGGTCCCGGGCATGGGACAGCGCCAGCTGATCGCCATCGAGATGGATGTGCTGGCCAAGAACAACGCGCTGGCGGCCCACAACCGCGAGCACTTCACAACCGCCGACCAGCTGGTGCTCAATCTGGTATCGAGCCCGGGTTCAGGCAAGACCACCCTGCTGTGTGAAACCCTGCGCCAGCTGGCCGACAAGCGCCCCTGCGCGGTGATCGAAGGGGATCAGCAGACAAGCAGAGATGCGGATCGCATTCGTGCCACCGGTGTCCCTGCCGTGCAGATCAACACCGGCAAGGGCTGCCATCTGGACGCCAAAATGGTTCACGACGCCTGCCACCAGCTGCCCGCCAATCAAGGGGGCATCCTCTTTATCGAGAACGTGGGCAATCTGGTCTGCCCCGCCAGCTTCGATCTCGGCGAGAAGTACAAGGTAGCGATCCTCTCCGTCACCGAGGGGGAAGAGAAGCCGCTGAAATACCCGGACATGTTTGCCGCCGCCCAGCTAATGGTGATCAACAAGATCGATCTGCTGCCCTACGTCAGCTTTGACGTGGCCCGCTGCATCGAGAACGCCAAACGGGTCAACCCCTATATCCAGGTGATCCAGGTCAGCGCCACCACGGGAGAAGGGATGGATGCCTGGCTTAACTGGCTAGCCAGTGCCTGAACCAGAACCGGTTAAATGCCGTTACCAGTGGCGGATAACAAGAGAGGGAGGCTGATGCCTCCCTCTCTTTTATCTGCGCGCTTTGCCAACGATTCTCTCTGTACAGAATGGCCAGCGTTTCATACTCGCGCCCCCTCACCCTGGCCCTCTCCCCAGGGAGAGGGAATCGGTTTGTTGATGCCGCGGCTATACGACGCCCTCAAACCCCTCAGGGGGCTTCGAGCATAACAACCAGCCATATTTTCAAACCCCAAGGTTCTCCAAACCCTAAACCCCGAGCCTGGCGAAATGGCACCTTCTGCTCCCTTTTCCCCTTGCGGGAGAAGGGCTGGGGATGAGGGGGAACTAACCTTCAAGCAGCGCTTTCGGTCAGCTCTCCAGATTCGGGCTGCATCTCACCAAAGCGCAGCACCCGATGGCAGATCTGGCGCAATAATGCCTGCTGGTGACTGAAGATGACCATGCCAAGCCCGCGCTGCTCGCACTCCATCATCAACTCCCGCCAGAGCTGGCGCTGAATTTGCGGGTCCAGCTGGGCGGTCACCTCATCGGCAATCAGCAGTCGGGTGCGTGGATCGAGGGCGCGCAGCAGCGCGATACGGGCCAGCTCGCCGCCGGAGAGTTGACCGGGCTTGCGACTGAGCCACGCAGGCTTGACCATAAAGCGGGCCAGCATGGCGTCATCGGGGCGCCATACATCCCAGAGCGCCTGCCCGATGGTGCGATAGGGATTAAAGGTGAGTTCCGGGTGCTGAGGCACCAGCTGGATGGGGTGATAACCTTTTACCTGCTCAGGCACCGGCTGCCCATCCAGCAGGATCTGCCCGCCGGCCCCAACCGGTTGCCAACCGGCCAATACCCGCCCCAGGGTGGTCTTGCCATAACCGCTCGGGGCGGAGATGCCGAGCCGTTCGCCCGCTTTCACCGTCAGCGACAATCCCTGCCAGAGGGGACGTTCCCCCTGGGCGATGGTGAGATTTCGTACTTCAAACATCAGGAAACCTCCGGCACAGAGAAGAGCGCGTTGAATTCCGGCAGTGCCTGCCAGTGGGCGCGGAGCATCTCGCTCCCCTGCCCCTGGCGCAGATGGTGGCTGCTCAGGGTATCGCTCACCTGCCCCTGATGCAGCGCCACAATGCGATCGGCAAAGCGGGCCGCCAGCGCCAGATCGTGGGTCACCCAGAGGATACCGCTGCCCTGATTGGCCAATTCACGCAACTGGCCGAGCAGCAGGCAGGCCAGCCCCTCGTCAAGCCAAGCGGTGATCTCGTCTGCCAGAATGTAGCGAGCACCGCCAAGGGCCGCGGTGCAGGCCAGAATGCGCTTGGCCATGCCGCCGGAGAGCTGGCGCGGGAATCTGTCCAAGGTGGTCGCGGGCAACTGGTAGCGCAGCAGCTGCTCACCGAGCCGCTCGCGAGAACCGCTCTGACCGCAGAGGCGTGCCGCACGGCCCAGCTGGCGCTCCACCGTCAGCAACGGATTGAGGGCGCTCACCCCCTGCGGCACATAGCAGAGGGTGTGACCGCGCAGACGGGCCCTACTGGCATCGCACAGAGGAGTACCATCAAGAGAGATGACGCCGCGCATGCGCAGATTGTCCGGCAGCAATGTCAGGGCGCTTTGCAACAGCAGGCTCTTGCCCTCGCCGCTCCCCCCCACCAGCGCCACTATCTCCCCTGGCGCCAGTTGCAGGCTGATACTGGTCAGCAAAGGCTGCCAGCTGCGCCGCCCCAGCCAGGAGTAGTGGGCCGCCTCTATAGTCACCTGATCAAAACTCAGCATGGTTCACTCCTGTGCCACAACAGCTGTTGCAACGCGCGGGTAGCCTGATCAAAGAGCAACACCAACAGCAGCAACATCAGCCCCGGGAAGAGGGCCAGCCACCAACCGCCACCGGCCAGATAACGCAGGGCATCGGCCAGCAGCAGGCCAAGGGAGGCCTCGTGGGCCGCCAGACCAAAGCCGAGAAAGCTCAAGGCCGCGCTGTGCAGCACCGCATGGGGAAACATCAACAAGGTGCCGATAAACCACTGGGGCAACAGCCCCGGCAGCAGGTGGATGCGCCAGCGACGCAGCGCCCCCATCCCCTGACAGCGGGCCAGCACCACATAGTCACTGCAGGCGATCCGCCGCGCCTCGGCGCAGAGAATGAGCGCCAGCTTGGGCCAGTGGGTGAGCGCCACCGCCAGGATCACCCCGCGCATGCCGCCCCCCACGGTAAAACAGATCAGGATCAGCAGCAGCATATGGGGCAGCGCCAGCATGGCGTCGCTCACCATTCGCACCGCCGCATCACATCTGGGATGTATGAGCGATACGCTTGCCGCCACCATGGCCAGCAGGCCACTGCAGAGAGCCGTGCCTAGCCCAAGTTCCAGACTGGTGAGGGTGCCCTGAAAGGCCCGCAACCAGAGATCCCGCCCCATCTGATCGGTGCCGAACCAGTGAGCCAGCGAGGGGGGCTGCTGGCGCGCCAGCAGATCCATCGGCACATCCTGATGAGAGAGGCTCCAGCCGTAGCTGGCCAGCAGCAGCAGGCAGATCAGCGCAAAGCCAAGACGCAGCAAGGAGGGGAGCGGATTAAACAGCATGCTCGCCCTCCCAGCCCCGATTGATGCGGGCCAGCAGCACCCGCGCCACCGTGTTGCCCAAAAAGACCAGCAGGGTGCAGAAGAGCACGATTCCCATCAGCAGGGGGATATCGCCCCGCAGCCCCGCATCCACGGTGGCCTGACCGAGCCCCGGGTAGGAGAAGACCTTCTCGGCCAAGAGCGACCCGCCAATCAGCTCGCCAAGGGAGGCAAACTGCAGGCAGATGGCCGGGGTCAGGGCGTGGCGCAGCACGTGAAAACGCAGCATGGGCCAGCCGCCATCCCCCTGAGCGCGGGCGTAGCGAATAAAGTCGCTCTCCAGCACCTCGGCCACCCGCGCCCGAGTATGCAGGGCAATGTTGCCCACCCCGAGCAGCGATAGGGTCGTCACCGGCAGCAACAGATGGCGCAATCGCATCAACCAGTCCGCTTCATCGGCAGAGAGCCCCGGCGTCCAGGCGCAGCAGACCGGCAGCAAGGGCCAGTGCACCGCAAACAGGGCGAGCAGCAAGAGGCCCACCCAGAAGGTGGGCAAGGAGGCGAGCAGGTAGGCAAAGCGGCAAATCAGGCGATCGGGCCAGCGGTTGAGATAGCGACCGGCGCAGAGGCCCAGCAAAATCCCGAAACAGCCGGAGAGCAGCCAGGCCCCCGCCAGCAGCAGGAAGGAGGCAGCAAAGCGTTGGCCAATCACCTCGCTCACCGGCGCGTTGTAGAGCATGGAGTAACCGAGATCTCCTTGCAGCACCTGGCTGAACCAGTGCCAGTAACGCAGCCAGAGCGGCTGATCCAGCCCCCAGCGGGCGGCGATGCGGGCGTACTGCTCGGGCGGCACATGGAGCAGATCGTTGCCGATATAGGCCTTGATGGGATCGATGGGGGAGTAGCTCAGCAGCACAAAGGTGGCAACAGAGACCAGACAGAGCAGCCCTGCCAGACGCAGCAGGGCTTTCAGAGTGGCAGTCATCATGGTGGACGAACTTAACGGCACGTCCACCGCCAATCCTGCAGGTTGTTGAGCAGTGACCAGCTACCGTGGATTTCCGGCGCCCCCTTGCCAAGGTCGATGCAGCGGTTGGCCAGATAAGTGTGCTGCACATTGAGCAGCCAGGCCCAGGCTGCATCCCCCTGCACTCCGGCGCCGGTTTTGCCATCCCACTCCACCTGCTGCCAGAACGGCACGGCCGCCTGCCAGTCGGGGGCATCCAGCGCCTGCTTGAGGTGGCCATCCACCACCGGATTCTGGTAATAGCCCGGGTTGTAGAACTCCACGCCGGCGGAGCCGCTCTGGTAGTGGTGATAAAGCTCCATGGGATCCAGACTCCCCCACCCCATCAGCACCGGGTTGGCGTGCATCTCGCGCTCCACCTGCTCCCAGCTGCCGGACTTGAGGCTCACCTCAAAACCGATGGGCCCCAGCATGGCCCGCACCGCTTCCGCCAAATCCCGGCGGGTGCTGTCGCCACTGGTGTACCAGAGAGTAAAGGCGGCGCGCAGGGAGTCCTTGTGGCGAATGCCGTCACTGCCCATCTTCCAGCCCGCTTCGTCGAGCAGGGCGTTGGCGTGGGCGGCATCCCCGTCCTTGAAGGCGGTGGCTTTGTTCAGCCAGGGCAAACCTTCTACCGCGCTGTAGGCGGGGATGGCATGTCCTTCCAGCAGCTGGTCGGCCAGCAGCTTGCGGTCGATGGCGTAGTTGATGGCGCGGCGCACCGCCACATCCGAGGTCACGTCGTTGCCGATGGGATAACCCTTGGCATCCTTACCGCCCGCAGGCGGAATGGGGAAGACGATGCCGCGGTTCTCCACGCTCGGCCGCACCCAGAGCTTGAGGGAAGCAGGTACGGTGGGCGCCAGCGAGGGGGCGATGCGCACCAGGTCGAGCTGGCTGCTCTGGGCGGCGGCATAGGCGCTCTCTTCATCGATAAAGACAAACACCAGCCGCTTGAAGTCATTGTTGCCGCCGGCGTAATGGGGGTTCGCCTCCACCACCAGTTGCTGGCCGGGCAGGAAGCTCACCAGCCGGTAAGGGCCGGCGCCGACCGGATGGCGGGCGTAAGCCTTGGGATCGTAATCCTTCTTCGACACTATCCCCAAAGATCCCAGCACGTTGACGAAGGTGCTCTGGGGAGCACTCAAGGTGATGGCAACCTCGGTGGGCGAGAGCACCTTGGCCGAGACAAAGTTGCCCATGTCGATCTTGCCGCCGCCCTGGGCTGCGCTGTTGTAGGTGAAGGCCACATCCTCTGCGGTAAGCGGTGCACCGTTGGAGAATTTCAGATTCGGCTTGAGGCGGATAAGCCACCCCTTGCCATCCTGGTTCGGAGTCACCGCTTGGGTGAGCACGTTCTGCCAGCTGAGGTCGGCGTTTTGCTTGAGCAGCGGGCTGTGCAGCAGCAGATAGCTGCCGTGGCTCCAACCAAGCAGCGGGTCAAACCCTTCGGTGGGCTCACTGCCGATGGCGAGCTTGAGTTCGGCGGGGACGGGCTGGGCAGCCAGCGCCATGGTAGAGAAACCGCCCGATAGCAGGGCCAGCAGGGGTAGTGCCCGCTCCAGGACTGGCGCACCCAGCAGGCCATCGATGCGGCCATGTTCAATCTTCATCATGATCCTTGTTCCCAGGATTCACTCGCAGAGATGCAACGCCACCTCAATGAGGCGAGTGAGGGGCCCATGCCGGCCCCTGTGTCAAACTGACGCGCCCGGTTGTCGGCACGCCTTGGTCTCAGGACTTTCGTCCCCCGAACAGTCGTCGGCGCCCCAGATCCACGCCGCCCTCCCCCTGCTGCACCGGAAGCGAAAGCAGCATCTTGAGGGCGCTGCTCACCAGCGCCCGCCCCTCCTCGGCCCCGAGATGCGGGTCGATGGGGGACATGAGCGAGCAGGCCAGCAACTGCCCCGTCTCGGGCAACTCCCCCACCATAAAGGTCAGGTTGCCGCAGGGGAGCTGCAGGGCGAGGCATTCGCTGCTGCTGCGCACCGGCCAGAGTTGATCCGGCCCGGGCAGCACCACCACGCTCAGCATCCAGGGGGTGAGCACGCAGCCAAGCCACTGCCCTTCAAACAGGGTGCACTCGGCCACGATGGGCATGGCCGGGTGGTAGAACGGCAGGGCCTGCATCTCTTGCTGCGCGATCCGCTCGTATTGGGCTACCAGCAGAGGCGAGGGATTGCTGGCAAAACCGGCAAATTCCTGCGCCGTCTCCGGTAATATTTCCGGCACTCTCTCAACCTCGTTCACAATGGATTGCGCCATGTGCCCTCCCGCGCTTGTTCAGCTTTCTCCTGCTCAGAGAGCGGGATGGCTGGGGCACCAACACTGGCCAGCAGGGTCAGGATCCGATCCGTCGCCTCCCCCAGCGCCGCCGCCACCACGGGAGTGAGGCCGATGCGGGGCTCGAGGGATTCGGGCTCGACCCCGATCAGGGTGAGCCGCTTTGGCGACTCCCCCGTCATGTGCAACGCCGAGAGCACATCCGCCAGCCCCAGCTGATGGGGGGAGATCTTGCGGCCAAACAGGGTCGGGATCTCCTCATCCTTCAGGGTCACCACTGTGCCCGGCGGATTACCGCTGCGCACCGCATCCACCAGAATGATGTGATCGCGACTGGCCATCGCTTCGAGCAGCTCCATGCCGGCGGTGCCGCCATCAAGCAGCTCGATGCCGGGGGCGAAGCGGTAGTCGCGCTCCAGCCCCTCGACGATGCGCACGCCGACGGCCTCATCGCTCAACAGCAGATTGCCCACGCCCAGGATCAGGGTGTTCATCACAGCACCTTCACCTGAGTCACGTCGCCGCTCTGGGTATCCACCACGTGCACCGCGCAGGACATGCAGGGATCGAACGAGTGGATGGTGCGCACTACTTCCAGCGGCTTGGCCGGATCGGCTACCGGGGTGCCCACCAGGGACTGCTCGTAGGGGCCGGGTTCGTCATTGAAGTTGCGCGGACCCGAGTTCCAGGTCGATGGCACCACCGCCTGATAGTTCTCGATCTTGCCGCCCTTGATGACTACCCAGTGGGAGAGCATGCCCCGCGGCGCCTCTTCAAAGCCCACCCCGCGAAACTCCTTGTCCGCCGGGATCTCGGCCTTGATGTAGGCGCTGACATCCCCCTTGCCGATGTTGTCCACCAGCGCCTGCCACTGGTGAGACAGGGTGTCTTTGAGCACGCAGCAGCGCACCGCCCGGCCGATGATGCGGCCCAGGGTGGAGTGCAGCTGTTCGGTCTTGATGGCCGAGCCGGTGAGCGTCTTGTAGAGACCGTTCAGCTGATCGAAGTGCGCCACCGTCTCCGGGTGCTTGGCGGCGAGCTTGACCAGCAAGTCGGCGAGCGGCCCCACCTCCACCACCTTGCCGTAGAAGGTGGGAGACTTGACCCAGGAGTACTTGCCGTCATCCTGCCAGCCGGTGTAATCGGGCTCGGTCTTGCCCTCCCAGGGCTTGAGGGGGGCGTCATCCTTGTACCAGGCGTGCTTGTTGCTCTCGGCAATGCCATCCATCAGCCACGCATCCTGATGGCTCTCGATGGGGCGATAACCCGCCAGATTGCCGTTCTCGATGTAGCCGCCCGGCATCAGGAAGCTGCCGCCGTCACCGTCGGTGGGGAGCTCCGGCACGCTCAGGTAGTGCTTGGCCCCCTGCCCCAGGTTCAGCCACTCGGGGTAGTGGGCGGCGATGATGGCGGCATCCACCTTGTAGACCTGCTCGATGAACTCGCCGAGCCGGTCGATAAAGCTCTTCACATAGAGCAGCCGCTCCAGGTTGAGCACGCTCGGTGCATCCAGGTTGATGGGGTTGGCCACCCCGCCCACCGCCAGGTTCTGGATGTGGGGAGTCTTGCCGCCGAGGATGGCGACGATGCGGTTGGCATCGCGCTGGCACTCCAGCGCCTGCAGATAGTGAGCCACGGCGATGAGGTTCACCTCCGGGCTCAGCTTCATCTCCTTGTGACCCCAGTAGCCGTTGGCAAAGATGCCGAGCTGGCCGCTGGCTACCAGGGCGCGGATCTTGTCCTGCACCTTGGTCAGCTCATCGGCACTGTTGAGGGACCAGGTCGATACCCCCTTGAGCAGGTCGGCCGCTTTTTGCGGATTAGCCTGCAGTGCGGCGGTGATGTCCACCCAGTCCAGCGCGGAGAGCTGATAGAAGTGGACGATGTGATCGTGGATGTTGTGGGCCGCGATGATGAGGTTGCGGATGTACTGGGCATTGACCGGCACCTTGGCGCCGATGGCGTTCTCCACCGCCCGCACCGAGGCGATGGCGTGAATGGAGGTGCACACCCCGCAGATGCGCTGCACTATCATCCAGGCATCGCGCGGGTCGTTGCCCTTGACGATCTCCTCCATCCCGCGCCACATGGTGCCGGACGACCAGGCCTTGGTGACGACGCCGCCTTCGATTTCACAGTCGATACGCAGGTGACCCTCGATGCGGGTGATGGGGTCTATGGTGATACGTTGGCTCATACGTTGGCTTTCCCTCGGGCCTGATAATCTTGGTGAACACGTTCAAGTGATGGCAGTACCGGCAGCAGCCGGATCAGCAGCAAATAGGCACACACCTCGATGGCGACGAAGCCCAAGGAGATCAGCACTTCCGCCGCGGAGGGGAAGTAGTGGTAGCCATTGCCGGGGTTGAAGGCGAGCAGGGAGTAGTCCAGTCGCCAGAGGGCGGCGCCCAGCAGCATGCTGAGGGCCCCCAGGAACAACATGCGCGAATCGCGGCGGCTCTTGTCCCAATGGAACACCAGCAGCGGGAAGATCATCAGCGCGATCTCGCTCCAGAACATCAAGGCGTAGCGGTTCCACTGGGAGAGATATTCCGACTTGTCGTTGATGACGATCTCGGCAAAGCGCAGCGCCACGAACAGGATCAGGAAGATGTCGATCACCTGGGTCAGCTTGTAGAAGAGCGACTTCTCGTTGGGGCCGCGCCCCGCCAGCCCTGCCTGCACCAGGGAGCCTTCAAACACCACGATGGAGAAGCCCATGATGAAGGCGGTCAGAAGCGAAAAGACCGGCAGCAGCTCGTAGCTTTGCCAGAGCGGATGGATCTTCTCCCCCGCCACTATCATCAAAGAGCCCATCGAGGATTGGTGCATGGTGGGCAGCAGGGCCCCCAGCGCAAGGATGAAGAACATGATCTTGTTGAGTCGTGCCATGGAGGCCTTCCAGCCGAACTTCTCCAGGAGCACGGGGGCAAACTCCAGCGCCATCACCCCGATGTAGATAGTCATGCAGACCGCCGTCTCGAACAGCACCGAGGAGGTGTTGAAGAAACCCGGAATGTAGAAGTAGGGCAAGTTCCAGTAACGGCCGACGTCGATGGTGATGGAGAGGCCCCCCAGCGAATAGCCAAACAGACTCGCCAGCAGGGCCGGCCTTACCAGGGGGTGATACTCGCCCCGGTTGAAGACGTAGACCGCCCAGGCCAGTGCCCAACCGCCACAGGCAAAACCGGTGCCTATCAGCAGATCGAACGAGATCCAGAGCCCCCAGGGGTAGCCGCCGTTGAGATCGGTGACCGAGCCCAGCCCGAAGATGAGGCGCTTGAGGATCAGCATGCCGCACAGGATGACGAACGGCGCCAGCACCATGACCGGCCAGCTGACCAGCCGGCCCCCCAGCGGATGTGCCTTGTGATTACTCATGGTCCTTGCCTCCCGATTGCTTGTCATGGCCCGCGTGCGAGTCATGATCGTCGCCATCCTGATGGTCCTTGGTGTTGCGGCGAATGAGCACCGAGAGCCCGGTCAGCACCACCAGCGGCAGCACCATCCCCTTGTAGAGGGTGTGCTGGATGTGCTCGGAGCGCGCCCCGGAGGAGAGCTCCGGCAAGTCAGGCATGTCGAGCTTGGTGTAGGGCACCCCGGCCAGCACCAGCACCTGGGTACCGCCCCCCTCCTTCTCGCCATAGACGTAAGGCTGGTAGTTGGGCACCTCATGCAGGTAGGGATCGTTGGCGCTGAATGTCTGGCGCGGGTAGGCATATTCGCTGCCCGGGGTGGCCAGCAGCCGGCGCTTGGCTTCGGCCATCAGCGCCTCGCGGGTGCCGAAGATGACGGCGCCGGTGGGGCACACCTCGACGCAGCCGGGCAATTTGCCCTGATCGATGCGCTCAAGCCCCTTCTGGTTGCAGAGCTCGCACTTGTGGATCGCCCCCAGCGGATTGTCGTAGTCATATTTGGGCACATCGAACGGGCAGCCCACCATGCAGTAGCGGCAGCCGGTGCAGACGTCCGGGTCGTAATGGACGATGCCGGTCTTGGGATCCTTGGTCAGCGCCTGCACCGGGCAGACGGAGACGCAGTTGGGATCGACGCAGTGCATGCACTGTTTCTTGATGTAGGCATAGCCATCCACCAGCTGATCCTTGTGCTCACCCGTGCCGCTCTTCCACACCTGAATGATGTTGTTGGTGTAGGGGCTCAGCTTGTCGTTGTTGGACCAGGTCGCTTCCCCGGCCGGATTGGCCTGGTTGCCGTTGAGGCGCTGACACTCCGCCACACAGGCCTGGCAACCGATGCAGAGGGTGGAGTCGTAGAGCATGCCGAGCGCGCCGGGAATGGGCGGCTTGTTCTCGGCCGCCGCCAGCGCGGTGCCGGAAACGGTGGTGCCCGCCGCCAGCGCACCGACGGAGGCGAATTTGAGGAAGTTGCGTCTGTTCACGGTCACTCCTCCCGTGATGAGTGCTGCCCGGCTTCATGGCGCTTCTGCTGGCGACCGAGCTCGCGCACCGTCATCAGACTCACCCCGACCAGCACCCCGAGCGCCCCACCGATAAGGCCGGTGGCGGTGGGCGACATGTGCCCTCCCTCCTGAATGGCCACGTCGGGCTTGTTGACCCGCGGGGTGGGATTCTCCACCTTGGCGAGCTGGAAGATCCCCTTGCTGAACCCCACCCCCTGTTCGTTGCAGCCGTAGCAGGGATGACCGATGCCAACGGGCCAGATGCCACCACCGATATCACAGAACTCCAGAGTCGAGCAGTTGCCGTAGGTCTCCGGCCCCTTGCAGCCCAGGTGATAGAGACACCAGCCCTGACGGTGGCCCTCGTCGCCGAACTCCTTGGCGAAGCGACCGGCGTCAAAGTGCGGACGGCGCTCGCAGTTTTCGTGGATGAGCCGTTCATAAGCAAACAGCGGCCGCTTCTTGGCATCCAGCGCCGGCAGCTTGCCGTAGGTGATGTAGTAGGCGACCGTGGTGAGGAAGTTGTGGGGGTTGGGCGGACAGCCCGGGATATTGATAATCGGCGTGCCGAGGTTGCCGAGGGCCTCTTCCAGGCTGACGGCACCGGTCGGGTTGCCGCCGCTGGCGGGCACCCCGCCCCAAGCGGCGCAGGAGCCGATGGCGATGACCGCAGCCGCGTCACTGGCGGCACGGCGAATATGGTCGACGATAGGCTCACCGGCCACCATGCAGTAGATGCCGCCATCTTTGAGCGGAATGGAGCCATCAACTACCAGCACATACTTGCCCTTGTAGCGGGTCATGGCGTTGTGCTTGTTCTCTTCAGCCTGATGGCCAAATGCTGCCGAGAGCACCTCATGGTATTCGAGGGAGATAGTATTGAGGATCAGGTTCTCGATGGTGGGGTGGGTGGCGCGCAGCAGTGACTCGGTACAACCGGTACACTCCTGCGCCCCAATCCAGATCACCGGCGGCCGCTCCGGGCTGGTGAGCGCCGTGGCCATCTTGGCCACGGCATGCTGGCTTAATCCCAGGGTTGCGGCCATCCCGGCGCACAATTTCATAAAGTCACGGCGATTAATTCCATGAGCCGATAAAAAAGTATCCTCGACCATTCTTCTTATTCCCGTCAGTGAGCATTGTTTGACAAATGCTTAATTGCGGGAATGCTATGCCTCCCCTTCCCCCTTTATATTGATCTCCATCAAGTCGAACCCTATTAATGCCTCTGTTGGACTGGAGAGTGAAATCAAAAAAGCTATATGCCACATGCATTTATTATTTGCTGAGCCCCAAAAACACCCACAAAGAGGTATTTCAAGAAAATACCTAATTAACACCATATAAATTACGTCTTTGTTTTCGGCATGAAATTATAAAAATGAAAGCATTGTCACAGAATTTATTTTTCGGCCCTGTTATTTCAGCATTTCATCTTCATCAATAGGTGTTGCAGCGTACATAGCGCCACCACTCAGTCCTTCATCTCTTGCCAAAACAGAAATAAATTAATCAAGCGCGGTACCTTAATAGCCAAGCTCAAGGACTACAGAAAGTGGCTGAATCACCAGCAGAAACGCTTGTATCTCGTACGCAACCCGCTTTCATTGTACTGACCAGGCTGGCCTCCCAAGCCATGATGACACAAGAAAACACCGGCTGAAGCCGGTGTCAGGTGATATCTAGATCTGTACAGTCAGTCAATAACTCCATGTCATACTGGGTTTATTGAAATATCTATTTGCTTAACGGTTTCTGAGCCGATGAAACGTATTGATTTATTATCATAATAGTAAATTAAATCACCATCTTGTATCGCTGAAGGCTTACCATATACTTTTAGGACGTTAAGCATTTTACTTCCAACAAAAATCCCCCTACTGCTAAACCCTATATCGCTCTTGAGGGTAATCCTAGTTATTCTGTAATCATCAAAATCTCTTTTTATTTTATCATAGTTAAGATTAGATGACTCTATATATATAGGATCAAAATCGTGTTGATAAAACTTATAATCAACCCCATTTATAGTTCTAAATAAATCTATATATTTATTCCCACTATCTATTTCAGTGAGATTATCAAACAACCATGCTATATCACTGTAACTATTATCAATATGTATTTCAGTACCATTGAAATCTACAAAGAAATCACTTTCTCTCACATTTAATTTATCTGTCGATATGCTATCTTTGCTGATGCGAGGTGATTTAACCCATCCAGCATGTACTATTCCATTTCTATCTAAATAATTTATATATTGGAAGCCATTATATGATGCATATGATACTGCTTTATCACCATTAATAATGAAAACTTTATTTGATTTACATTTTTCGAGTGGGAAATCATAAAAAAAAGTTCTCCCTTTCGAGGTCACAATGACATCTGAAAGACCATAGTTCACGCCTTCATAGTCAGTATCAACACTCGAAAAACTCATTTTTTCACACTCGGATTGAGCACTGAAAGAAAGTAGTAAAAAAACAAGATAAAATATACTTTTCACCAATCACTCCTCGTAAACAGGAACATCTATGTATAGAACGGCATCTGGAAAAATATCAAATCGTTTCTTCATGTTAGGTATTTGATGTTTGGCCCACAGAACATCGCTAGCGTACTGATGTTCACCTGGTGATGCGGGGTTCCAACGCATTTTATAGAGTGTATTTTGTTTGTATTTAGGATGGTTAACAAAGTTATCAGAGATCCATTTAGCCCCTCCATCTATTGCTTTATCAATAGAATCCCATCCTTTATCAAACGCATACTTTGTGCCTAGTGAAGGCTTATCATCTCTAACATTAATTCCATACATATTATATACTTTAATTCCGTTAAATTCTTTTCCACGTGCGAACCCTGATGTCCCTCGACCAGTTTCTAGTGATGCATGGGAAACAAGATATACTTCACTGACATTATATTTTTTAGCTGCAGACGTAAAAACAGAACCTTTCCCTTCCAAAACTCCTTGACCAAACAAAAACTTATTTATTTCATCATCTGAAACTTCAGAATACTTTGACAGATCAAGAAATTGATAGATAGAGTCTTTAGTGACGTCATCGTCTGGAGTTAGATTCACCAACACTTCATTTCGACTTGCTATCTTATAGTTTCCTACTTTGGGGGCATACTGGGAAGGGATTGCCATTTGTTTATCCAGTGCATACGATAGTGGATACCTATAGTGCGTATAGTTTACTACAAATCGATCTTTTTTCTTTCCATAAATAGCTATGGGGTAAATGTGATAAATATTAGGACCAATCTTTAAACTAGCAGCAGTCTGCATCCATTCCAGCTTATCGATGCGCTGTTTTTCATGATCCACCAGCAGGTCAAAATCAGGCAAGCCAATTTTAGCCATCAGTTTTTCCAGCCACAGATAACTGCTGGCCGACGATTTTTCATACCACTCGCTGGGATGCTTTACGATAAGCTTGTGAAGTTTCTCTGCATTGCTGCTATTTTGCAGCGCGGCCTGGATCTCTTCACTGCTCAGTTCACCGCTCTTGTCGGTATCAAAACTGTTTACCAATTCGGTAAAGAAAGTAGGCGGCACATCCGGGTCCAGATAACCATCTGATCCTGAACCATCAACCTTTTTAAAGCCAATCTTAAGCCAGTCATGCTGGCTCAAAAGCTCCACTTGCTCTTTCTTGACATATTTTCCTGACGAAATGCTGACCCACTCCTGCTTGGCGGCATCTTTTTCAAACGTTGGTGATTCAACCAGCGCTTCCAGACTCTTGTCACCGGTTGCCACCCAGAGATCTTTACCATCCTGCTTTTTCTTCTCGTGCAAGATGAGTCCCGCCGGGACCTTGGCATAGGTGGCACCACCTCTTGTTCCCGCTTTGTTGGCCAATACATCGTCCAGTCTGGGATCCTGGGTGAAGATTTCAAGATGGACTTGATGCTTGCTCTTCTTGCCACCAATCAAAGAGCCAGGCGTTTCCACCAGGCCGAGATAGCCGATGGTCTCACCTGCGGCAATAGCCACGGGAGATGGCAACACATATAGCTCACCAAGATGAGAAGGTGTACGCGCATTTACCTTGATAAATTCATCTTCGACGCACACCCAGGCCATACCGCAACTACCCGCAGCACCATCTGCATTCGGTGTCACATATTCGCATTTGGCCATCTTGCGTGCTTTGTCACCCACCCAATGGAATTCGAGTTGGTGGGCATCATACGTCACTTTTGTTCCTGCGGGCAGAGAAACGCTTCGGTCTCCTGCTCTCAGACGACCTGTAGGCCCATTGAGAACAGGATCCGCACGACCAACCATATTCGTCAGCACCTCGGCATCTATTTGATCGAATAGCCAGGTTGGCACATTGGGCTTGATAAAGGTCACTGCTTCCGGGCTATTGGCGATCCAGACCGAACTCCCTTGACTGACCACAACACCGGCCTTCTCGGCCTCTTTCATCTGGGTATTGGACAACTGACTCTTGATGATCACCTTGATGAAGTCATACACCTTGCCCCCAACATTCCCCTTTTGGGATGGCACACTGCTGTCCATTTCCAGCTCGGTATCCTTGGGCAAGGTGAAGCGCGGCAAGGCGGCATCAACACGCCGCTGCTCGGCATCGGGATTGGCATGGGGAACGGAATTGCGCGCATTCCACCCCTTCTTCAGTACCAGCTTCTCGGTGCTTTGGTACTGATCCCAAGGCAGCAGATGCATATAGAGCGAGTAGAAGGTGAACTCATTTTTCGCCCTGGTCTCTGCATTCACTTCACAATATTCATGCTGTACCAGGCAGAAGCAGTTGGAATAACGCAAGGACTCCCCATGAAATTCAGAGGTCAGGTAATCCTTCATCATCCGGAATGCCACCACCTTGCCATCGGCCATGGCTCTGACAGGATACTTATCCTTGCACCAAGGGGCACTCTTGTCGCTGATATGAATGCCACCATGCCATTTGTTGTGATTGCCAAGAAGATAGTGGCCCGATTGCTCGCCATTGATCAGCGCCGTCAATGCCTTGGCATCTTTGAACTCTTCCCCTTTGGCAGTGAGGATGGGAAATGCAAACTTCATGCTGTTTCCTTATTCAGAAAAGAGGTAGAACGCACCGGGCTTCTCTTCTTTCAAGAGCGCCTCCATCGCCTTCTCGGTGGGAATGGCCTTGATGAGTTCAACCAGTTCGGGAGCCTTGACCACTTCTACCCCCTTGGGAACCACGGGGGCCTTGCCACCCCAGCCAGAGCCTGAGCCTGCGCTGCCGCCGGCATTGAGTTTGATGGCGGGGCCGACCAGCTTGACGCCGCTCGGGTCCACTTTCACAAAGCTGCCGCCGCCCTTGAGGGTGATCTCGGAACCGGCTTCCAACACCAGCTTGTCGCCCACCTTGATATGCACCTCCTGACCGGCTTCCACCAGCAGGGACTGCCCCAGCTTCTGATGCAGGCTGGCATCCACCGTCAGCGAGTAGTCGGCTTTTATCTGGTCGCGCTTCTCACCCTCCACCGTCAGGTGGTCGTTGGCCTTGATGCGGGTCACCCGCTCATTGTCGATATCGGTGTGCTGGTCGTGCTTGATTTGCCAGGCGGCGTCGTTCTCTATCAACACGTTCAGGTCTTTCTGACCGTGGATGTAAATCTCTTCCTGCCCCGCCTGGTCTTCAAAGCGCAGCTCGTTGAAGCCTTCACCCTGGTGGGTTTCGGTGCGCAGCACGGTGCGGGTCTTGTTGGCTGGCAGCTCGTAGGGCGGCCGATTGGTGGCGTGATAGGTGCGGCCGGTCACGATGGGCTGGTCGGGGTCCCCCTCCAGGAAACTCACGATGACCTCGTGGCCGATGCGCGGGATGGCCATCATGCCGTACTGACCGCCGGCCCAGCCCTGGCTCACCCGCACCCAGCAGGAGCTCTGGTCGTTGGAACTGCCATACCTGTCCCACGGGAATTGCAGTTTGACCCGGCCATGCTCGTCGCAGTAAATCTCCTCACCGTCGGGACCCACCACCATGGCGATTTGCGGGCCATCCACCATCGGCTTGTGAGGGGCCTCGGGGCTGCCGATGCGTGCTCGCCAGGTGGTGCTCGCTTTCACCACGCCAAATTCGTTGTGGTAGACGGTGGGGCCGCAGCCCCCCTCCTCTTCCAGTGCCTGCGGCTGCAAGCCGGTGTGCTGGATGCGCACGATTTGCCAGTCGGTGTTGAGGCTGCCGTTGGGATGTTCGGTCAGCGAGAAGAACTGCCCCGGCTGCAAGGCCGCGCAGTTGGACTTAGCCTGGCCCGCCACCGCATCGTTGCGCAGGGCATCGAGCCGATGCTGGGCAAACGCCTTGCCGCTGCCGTCCTGCTTGTAGCGGCCCGGATAGTCGAAGTGCTGGTAGGTGTCGCGCTGGTGTTCGAGCTCACTGCCCTGCTTCTTGTGGGAGAGACCATAAGCCGGGGTCTTGAAGCTGTAGTCTTTGAGCTCCACATCCGACGGGCGTACCGCCTCGCGGTAGTGGAACTGGCGCACATAGGGACCTTGCTCGAGGGAACGATTGCCGAGGTTGAAGAAGAGCTCGGGGCCTTGAGTCAATGCTGCGGCATTGTCAGCAAACACGATGCGGTGCTTGCCCGCTTCAAACTCGTGGAAGTAGAACATCCCCTCTTCGGCGGCGAGGCGGTTCACAAAATCGAGGTCGGTTTCCCGATACTGAACGCAGTACTCCCGCTTGGCGTGCTCGTTCTTGAGCGCAAACGCATAGTCGGTGATGCCGTGCTCTTGCAAAAGAATGCTGAGGATTTCATCGGGCTTCTGCGCCTGGAAGATGCGGGAGTTCTGGCGAAGCGACAGACGCCACAAGGCCGGCTGCACCAGCAGCTGATAGCGGGTGCGGCGAAAGCCGCTGTCACCCTGCGCGAAGTCACTGACCACCCCGCACACCCGGCGCTGCAGCTCGCCGTTGTACCACACCAGCAGCTCGCACGGCTGGTCCAGCACGGCGCCAACGTCGATGTCGGGCTGGGCACTT
Source organism: Aeromonas sp. R7-1 (assembly GCF_040908115.1). NCBI lineage: Bacteria > Pseudomonadati > Pseudomonadota > Gammaproteobacteria > Aeromonadales > Aeromonadaceae > Aeromonas > Aeromonas sp. R7-1. Next base: position 58,402 of record NZ_JBFODD010000051.1, read on the forward strand.
GCCAGCTCAAGGCGCAGGTTGAACGGCCGGTTCAGCGCCTCATCCAGTGCAAACTCGGCCACCACGAAGGTACTCTCGGACAGAGCCCCCACCTTGACGGTAAATTGTAATCCTGTGCTGTCTGCCATGAAGCGCTCCTTAACCTGCCTGTCCGCTGCCTGAGCCAATCACCACGCCGCCGCAGCCGACGGCAGTGCCGGTCACGGCGATGGGCTTGCCGTTGACCAGCACAGAGCCGACGCCGCCCGAGATGCTGCGCGGATGGGGTGGATTGTTGGGTTTGTCGTGGGGGGCCAGCGGATCACCCTGGCGGGCCACCGGCTTGCCATCGAGGAACACATCCGGGCTGGCGGCAATCACGGGGGATGGGTGGAAACCATCGTGGTCGGTGCCGATGTCACCGAGCAATGCAATAGAAGGGCACATCTGGATTCTCCGTGGGGCAACCATGGTGCAAGCGCAGCCTGGTGCAGAGACAGTTGAAGCGGCGACCCAGCAGCCTCCATGCCATGGCAAAGTCGCCCACAATCACATTAAAAATCAGTCAATTACGATTCAAGCTCGCGGCATCAGACCAATCTGCTGCAATCCATTGCGCAAGACAGGGCAAGTTTCCCGGCAAACCTTGCCTTGCCAGTCAAACTCACCACACCTTGCGCAATTTTTTGCTCAGGGCGGCATTTTCAGCTACCAGAAGCGCCCTGTTGCAGCTGATAGAGGCGGATATTGAGCGCTTTCAGATCATTTTCCAGGCTCTTGAGCTCGGCTGCTGTGATGGGCTCCTGAGAGGCTTTTCTCGCCTCCAGTTCATCCAGGCGCAGACTGAACGGGATGTTTTGCATCAGGTTCTTCTGCACTTCGTAGAGCTGGGATTTGAGGTAGGAGATGGTCACCGTCTTGCGCTGGCGCTCCAGCTCCAGCAGCTGATCAAGCAGGGCATCCACCCCGGCGCGGGCATCCAGATAGGTGGGCACGCTAATGACATCCCCCTGCTGACTGCCAAGCTGCGCCTGCCACTGTTTGTCCAGCGCCTTGACCGCCAGCGAGTCGGGATAGAGCATCGAGAGCGAGTTGCGCAGTCCCTCGCCGTAGCGATACCAGTAGAGCGGCGACGTCTGCTCGAGCCGGGTCAACTGGTTCTGGTAGCGGGCCACCAGATCGCTCTCCATGTTCAGCAGGGTCTGCTCCCCCAGCACGATGCGCGCCTGGCGAATGTCGTCGTAGCTGAGGGCTCGGGGCAGCTCGGCGGCCGGCTGTACCAGGCGCTGGGCCGCCACGGTTTTCTCCTGCTGATGTTGCTGCCAGCCGAGCCACCCCATCACTGGCAGGGCGCAGCTGAGCAGGCCGCAGCCAAACCAGAACCAGGCGGGGCGCTGCCGGCGGTGCTGCTCAATCTTCAGCACGGTCGGCTTGACCTGCCCCTTCTCGCGCCCCACCAGAATGCTGCCCTGAGGCAGGTGCGGGGTCGATGCCGAAACAGTGCCGCCGTGCTCACTCTCCAGGTCGGACTTGAAGAACACCATGGGCGGGATCTGCAGATCCTCCTTGAGGCCCGGCTCGTCGGAGACGATGACGATCTCGGTCTCATCGAACAGGTGGGTATACCCCTCGATGAAGTGCACCAGATTCTCGACCCGGGGAATGCGGCTCAGATCCGCGTTGTGCAGCTTCTCGCTGATGAGCTGCAGCGCCCGCTCGCAGCGATAGATCAGTCGCTTGTCCTCGTGGCTGATCTGGTACTGACGAATGACGTCGCTGATACGGGCAATGAACCAGTCGAGCATCTCGATGCGGGCCCGCTCCTGATGAACCGGCGGCCAGAAGCTCTCCCACTGGGTGACGATGAGGTTGGCGAGAAACTCGCACCCTTCGGTAAAACCGCTCAGCCCCTGCAGGCGCGAACGCGCCAGGGTGAAGTAGATGGCGGTCTGCAGATCCACCCCGTGTTTTTCGAAGATAAGGCTGGCGAGCTGATGGATCCGCTGCCAGTCCACCTCGGGGCGCGAAGCGTGGCTGAGCTTGTTGATCTCGGCCCGCAGCGCCTCGTACTCCGGCAACATCCTGGGGTCGCGCCCCACTTTCAGGGCCTGCTGACCTTGTTGATTCTGTGACATATGAACTTCCAACGCAGGAAGGGGGCACAACGTGCCCCCGACGCGATCAATAGAGGGATTCGGGCAGTCTGAACTGGCTGAACAGGCCGCCGGTGAAGGGGTTTTGCGCGCTGTCGGTATAGACGCGATAGATCATGGCCCCCTGATCTACCGGGAAGCGCACATCGAAGGTGGCGTCATTGACCTGGGTCAGCTCCCCCTTGTCCATCAGGCGAAACATGGCCCAGGGGCCGACGAAGCCTTCGCTGCGCGGTGAGCGCTCGCGGGCGGCCGGCACCAGGGTGATCTTGCTCTCGGCCCCGTCGCGCATGGTGTTGGGCCATACCAGCGGGATCTTGGTACGGCGGCCATGGGCGTATTCCAGCAACTGGCCGTCCAGGTTCAGCACGCTGCGCCGCTTGTTGGCGGTGAGCTCGATGGGCTCGAGGGCGAACTGCACCTCCAGGTTGCCCTGCTGGCTGAAGAAGATCTGACGGATACGGGCAGCACGGTCCAACTGCTTGACCAGCTCGGCCTGGATGGGCGAGCTGAACTCCCCTTCCATCAGGCCGCTCTCCACCATGGGTTTGAGGTTGACCTGATAGAAGCTGTCCAGCGTCCCGTTGGGTGCGAAGAAGCGCTCCATCTCGGAGAGGGGCACGTCCTTGTTCGAGCTTGGATCAAACGGATAACGACCGGCCAGCTGGCTGTTGAAGGGGGCCAGCACCTTGTCCTGCCACTCCTGATTGAGGGAAGACATGGCAAGATCGATCACCAGTCGCGAGCTCTGCTCGGAGAGCTGACCCACCCAGCGATCGAGCGGGGCCGGCAGACTGCGGGCATATTGCTGCAGGGCGAACACCGGATCGGCGTACTTGTTGGTCATGCGCAGCTGCACCGCTTTCAAGGCAGACTGGCCCGGCTCGGTGGCGTTGACGATGAGCTCCAGGTAGTGCTGCAGCTCCACCAGCTTCTGGTTGACCTCCTGAATGAGCGGTCCCTGCTCACCACGTCCAGCCAATACTCCATTAGTGGCCATAAAGGGACGACCGATGCGGGCGCTGATGGCCTGGGCCGGGTCCCCTTCCACATCGGAGATCTTGCGAATGCGGGTGTTGTCATCCAGCGAGGCCAGTACCCGCTGGAACGGCTGATCGTTGCCGGTGATGGCAGCGAGCACGTCCAGCGCCTGCTCCGGGCTCTCCAGGGTCTGCACGTCCAGATTGGTCAGCAGTTTTTGCCACTGGTTGACGTAATCGGTGACGTAACGGTCGTTGACCTGACGGGTGATCTCCTTGCGATCCGCCTCGCTCAGCTGACTCAGCTTGCGCTGGCCCAGCACCCAGGCATCCATCGCGGTGAGATCGATGAGGGCCTTGTCCTGTTTCAGGAAGAAGTCGTTGAAACCGGGCCAGGTCAGCAGCCGGGGCACCTGGCCAGCGTTGTCGCTGCGCAGGGCAAACACGGTGTCAAAGGTGGGGCCCACCTCGTCACGCACGTTGAGATCCGGCGGCAATACCTCGCCCGCCTTCACCACCAGGTTCTGGTAGACCCGCTGATACATGGGCAGCTTGCCGAGTTCGCGCTGGGCACCGTAGACCGGCTCCTTGAACGGCACGAAGGCGGTGATGGCGGCCTGATCCCGCTCGACCCTGGCGCCATACCAGTTGGTGTGATCGAGGGCATAGTCCAGGTGCCCCATCAGTTGCTCCTGCACCGCCCCCTGCCCCGGGAAGGCCTTCTGCCAGCGGCTCGCCATGTACTGCGCCACCAGCTCCTTGTTGCGACCGGACGCGTCATCCAGCATCCGCATCACCCGCAGGATGGCAAGCTTCTCCTCACTGCCGGCAGGTGCCTGGTTGAGATCCGCCAGCAATCCCTGCATCTGGGCCGGCAGGAAGCGCAGGCTCAACAGTTGCAGGTAGGAACCCTCCACATAAGGACCAATCTCGTCCCCCTGGTAGAGGCCGAGGTCTGCCACCAGCGGCATCCGCTCACGGTAGTTGCCAAAGGAGAGGGTCGCCTCGCGAATGAGGTTGAGGCGCGGCAGCTGACTCACCCCGAAGGCGTGGGCATCGGCCACCTCGTTGGTCTCCATGAAAGCCTGGGCCTTGGTCAGTACGTTGCGGCCCGCCTCCTCGTTGACCCGGTAGAAGTAGTGCCAGCCACCGATGAGGGCTGCCGAGAAGAGCGACAGGCAGCTGAGGCCGATGGCCATGCGGCGCCGGCGATAGAGGGTGTGCAGCCGGTTCTCGCCGGCCAGATGGGCCTCCGGGAAGATGATGGAGGAGAAGAGCTGGCGCACGAAATAGGTGTTGGACTCCCCGCGCAGGGCCGAGTGGATGGGCTCTGGCAGGTTGTAGCGACGGGAGGCCGCCTGGGCAAACGCATCGAACGGCACCCCTTGCTGATAGACGGAGCTGACATAGACCCCGCGCACCAATAGTGGCTTGCTCTCCTCAATGGCCAGGGTCTCGGCCAGCAGGCTGGTCACGTAATCCTTGAGGCCCGCCAGCTGGCGCACGAACGAGAACAGCGCGTTGCGCTGGGCGGCATCGAGCCGGCTCAGCATCAGTTCGGGCAGATTCTGGTTGAGGTTGTCCACCCACTGATCCCAGAACAGGGCCAGATCCTGCTGCCAGTCGGCGCCCGGCTTGAAGGTCACCCCCAGCACGGCCTCCCGGGCCTCCTTGTCGAGCTGCTGGTAGATCACCTCAAAGCCGCGCAGCAGATCGAGCTTGGTGAAGGTGACATAGAGCGGCAACCGGGTATTCATGGTGGCCGACACCTCCTGCAGGCGTGAGCGCATCAGCTGGGCATAAGCCTTGCGCTCGGCCACGCTGGCGTGGGAGAGCCAGGCCAGATCCACGGTCAGCACCAGGCCGTTGAGGGGCTGGCGACGGCGGTGTTCATTGAGCCAGCCAAGCAGATGCAGCCAGAGCCGCTCATGCTTGCGCGCCTGCGGATCCAGTTCGGCTTCGCTCTGGGAGAGCAGCACCCCGGCGGGATCCAGCATCACCGCCTGTTCCCCCAGCCAGCAATCCACCAGCTGATCCTGCGCCACGTCGCGCAGCTCGGTGTCGAGTCTCGGGTTGAGCTTGTTGGCCGGGTTGGCACGGTGAATGAGGCTGCTCTTGCCGCTGCCGGGCAGGCCCAGCACCAGATACCAAGGCATGGCGTAGAGCGCCCCCTTGCCCAGATGGGTATTCAACGCCTGCAGCCAGCGATCGAGGAACAGCGCCTGCCTGTCGATGAGCCCCTTGACCGGATCCTGCTCCAGCACCACCTCGTGCTGACGCTCGGCCTTGAGCTGCTGCATCTTGCGCCACACCCGCCAGGAGACCACTCCCAGCAGCAGCCAGAGCCAGAGCAGGGTGAACACCACCCGCCCCCACAGCGGCTCGAACGGCTTGGCGCCGCGCACCTCGAGACGAGGAGCCAGCCACCACACCAGGATGAGAGCGAGCACCCAGAGCACAGCACCGAGCAGGGGCCAGGAGGGTTTCAATTTCGGCAGCTGTTGCCGCAGAAAAGTAAAAATGGTTTTGAACATAAAATGTGATCCAACTCCGACTCAATGACTCATTTCGGCACTCATTTCGACAACGGCGCCGCCAGGCTCTCCAGGCGGTTGACCAGCCCGGGCTCCCAGTGCGACAACCCAAGGCGACTGGCCTCTTGCCACAAGTGTTGATAGTGCTGGCGCGCAAGCGCCTCCATGCCTTCCTGCGCCAACAGCTCCGCCTGCACCAGCAAGGCGTGGAAGCGATCTCTTGGCTCTTTCAACTGCGCAATCCGCTCATCGAGCAGGGCAAGCGCCGCCGCGACCCCCTGCTCGCCGTGGCGCTGGGCTACCTCCTCGGCCAGCCCCGCCTCGCCACTGCCGACACTGCCGCCCTTGGCCGGTTGCAGCCAGCGGCTGCACTCGGGGGAGAGAAACGGCGAGCCGTCGCTAAAAGCGAGCTCCCGCAGGGCCGGCAGACGCTGCAGAAAAGCGCCGAGCTCCTCGGCGATCGCCTGGGCCACCGCCCCAAAGCCGAGCTTCTGGGCCACCTCGGCCGAGAGCCTGTGCCCTTCGAACCAGTAAGGTGCCAGGGTCAGGCTCTGCTCGATGCGCTGCCAGAGCCCCTGATCAGGGGCGTTCATGGCGGCGCGGTACTCGTCCACCATGTCCGCCGACATGGGTGCCAGCGGGGTTTTATTGCCCGGCCCACTCATGGGGACCGCCGTGATCCCGGCCCAGACGGCGTGACGGCGCAGTCGATAACCCACCGCCGCCTCCGGCTGGCGCTCGATCAGGAGCTCCGCCACCTTGAGCTGGGTCTGGCGCCAGGCGCGATCGTTGGAACTGTCGATGTCGATGCCGACACTGCCGCCACCGCCGCTGAGTACCATGGCGCCGGCACCGCTGGCGGTCGATGCCACCGAGGCTGGGGAGCCCGCTGCCGCCGCGCCGCTGCTCTGGGGCTGCCCTGCGGCATTCGCCTCGGCCTGTGCCACCTGCTGGCGCTGGGCCCGCTTCAGCCCCATCACCAGCGGGTCGAGCAGCTCCCCCTTGTCGGGACACTGGGCCAGCCAGACTCGCTCCAGTTGCTCTGCCTGGGCCAGCAACTGGGCCAGCTCGGCCGCCGAGGCGCTCTCGCAAATGCGCGGCAGGGCCCCTTCGAAGCGCTTGACGATTTGCACCATCAGCCGCTGTTTCTGGCTGGCATTGCCGGGCCAGGCCAGCAGCCAGTAAGCCTTTATCCAGGCCTCCAGCAGGCTGATCGCAGCCCCCAACGGGGTCGCCTTGGCCGGGTGCTGCAGACAGCGCAGAAGCTGGGCCAGCACCCGCATGTCCTTGGTGCGGCTCTCCAGCAAGCCGAGGCACGCCTCGGCTACCGCATTGAGATCCACCTGGCTGTGAGCGAGGGAGCCCAGCTTGACCAGTTCGGTCTCCACGTAGTCCCAGCGCGGCTCGTCGGCCAGCACGGCGCCTCTTATCTGTTCATCCGGCAGGCTGGTGAGCAGGCGTGCACACCAGGGGTGTTGATAGCTCATCGTCCCCCCTACCAGCGGCACTGCTGACGCAGCGGTGCCAGCGCCTCTTTCAGGCCGCTCAGGTCGACCCGCAAGAGGGCACCGTTGTCGGCCCGCACCTGCAGCTCGCGATGGCCCTGCCAGCGCTTGAGCTCCTCGATGGCAGGCAGACCGCGGCCATATTCCAGCAGCAGACCCTGATCCCTGATAAACCAGCTCTGGGAACCGGCACTCGGCTGACCATCCAGCTCGACCTGCACTTTCTCGCCGCTCCAGGGCTGATCCAGCCGCAACCGGATATGGGTGATGCTGTCGACGCAGCCGATGGAGAGCGTCGCCCCGCGCAGTGCCGGGCGGGTGAGGGTTTCACTGCCACTGCCGGCGTCACTTTGCAGCAGGAAGGGCGCGCTCGCTGGCGTGCGGGCCTGTTCCTGGGCCCAGATGGCCTGCCAGGCCGCCGACTTGGGGGCGGCCCCTTCGGCGGCACTGGCCGCGCCATTGCCGATGGCGTCGTAGCAGGCGAGCCGCACCAGCGGCGAGGGCTCCTGCCGGCAGGCCTGCCAGCGCGCCATGTCCAGCGGGACCTCGGCCGCACTGGTGGCCAGCAGCAGCGGTAACAAGCCGAGGATGCTCATCAGTTCACCTCCAGTTTCTGGCACTTGTGATCCAGGGTGCGCTTGGGAATATTGAGGCTCTCGGCCACCAGCATCCGATTGCCCTGGAAGTGGCGCAGCCGCGCCTCGATGACGGAAGCCTCGTACTGCTGCATGGCCCGGCGCAGATCGCGGATGTGGTTGTAATCGTCCATGGTGCTGGGCAACTCGACGCATACCCGCTCGCGCAGCTCCGGCGGCAGCGCCTCCAGCCCCACCTCCTCCCCGTGACGGGTATGAGCACAGGCCACCTCCAAGAGGTTTCGCAGCTCGCGCACGTTGCCGGGAAAGTCATAGGTCTGCAGCTGTTTCAAGAACTTGCGCTGCAAGCCGGCGAGCGTCTTGCCATCCTGGGCGGCAAACTGGGCCATGAAGTGCTGGCACAAGAGCGGCACATCATCCATGTGTTCGCGCAAGGGGGCGATCAACAGCAGGCACTGACAGAGACGGTGGTAGAGATCGGCCCGAAACTGCCCCTCCTCCACATGGCGGGTGAGCGGCTGATGGGTAGCGGCGATGAGGCGAAAATCGGAGTGATACTCCTGCTCGGCCCCAAGCGGCCGGTAACTGCGGGTTTCCAGCACCCGCAGCAGCTTGGCCTGCATGGCGGCGGGCATGTCCCCCACCTCGTCCAGAAACAGGGTGCCGCCGTTGGCCTGAGCCACCAGCCCGGTCTTGTTGGCAAGGGCGCCGGAGAAGGCCCCCTTCTGGTAACCGAACAGCTCGCTCTCGATGAGGTTCTCCGGGATGGCGGCGCAGTTGATGGCCACAAAGGGCTTGTTGGCGCGATCGGAACACTGGTGCACCAGCCGTGCCACCACCTCCTTGCCGCTGCCGGTCTCCCCCTGGATCAGCACGGTCAGCTTGTGTTGGCCGGCTTGGCTTATCTGCTCGCGCAGCCCGCGGATCACCGCCGACTGGCCGACCAGCTGATCGCCGAGCAGCTTCTCGTGTTGACGCAGCCGCTCCCCCTCCCCCTTTATCTGGCGCAGGGAGTCGCGCAGTACACCCTGATCCCGCCGGCTGCGACCGAGATCGCGAATGAGGGTGAGCTGGTTGCAAAAGACCTGGGAGAGCTGGGCCAGCTCGGGGCCGTCGGCCCAGGCCCGCAGCACCTCCCCTTCATCCATCAGGGCCAGCACGGCAAACGGCTTGCCGTTGCCATCCAGCAGCGGATAGGCGTGCAGGCCGCACTGCTGGCCAAGGTTGGCCAGCAGTGCGCGAAAACCGGCGTGCTCGATGCGGGCACCGCCGTAGAGGGAGTCCCAGGTGCGGGACTGGGCCTTGTGCAGCACATAGGCAAGGGGGTGGGAAAAATCGTCCACCGCCAGCCCCAGCGCCACCTCCTTCCCCCTGACCCAGCCTTTGCACTCCAGCTGACGGCCGCTCACATCCAGCATGCCGAGCAGCAGCCCCTTGGGCTGGAAGCTGGCATGAAGGGTCGAGCTCCACCAGTGGCACAGGTGCGGCTCATCGCGCTGGGCAGTGAGGGCCAGGGCAAATGCGAGGGCTTGCTCCATACTCAAGCCCCCACCTCGGCCACGAACTGGTGATCGGCCACGGAAAAGTGGACGCGCTTGATGGGGTCACCGGCCGAGAGGCGCTGCAGCAGTTGCAGGGAGACCGGCGGCAGCAGGGCACCGTCGATGACGGATTCGAGCATGCGGGCACCGTTCTCGCTGCGATTGGCCCGCAGCAGGATCTCTTCTGCCACCTCGTCGTCCAGCACCACTTCGGCGCCGAAGCGCTCCTTGAGCAGCTTGACCAGCCGGTTGAGCTTGCCGCCCACGATCTGCACCAAGGTGTCGTGACCGAGCGGCAGATAAGGGATCACCTCCATGCGCGCCAGCAGGGCCGGCTTGAAGAAGGCGGCGAGCTCCGGATAGAGGGCATCCAGCAGCACGTCGGGCTGCTCGGCATGGTCGACGATGGTCTGGAAACCGAGGTTGGAAGTGAGGAAGAAGACCACGTTCTTGCAGTCGATGATGCGCCCTTCCCCATCCGCCAGCTCGCCCTTGTCGAACGCCTGATAGAAGAGGTTGAGCACATCCGGGTGCGCTTTTTCCACTTCATCCAGCAGCACCACAGAGTAGGGTTTCTGACGGATCGCCTCGGTCAGCACGCCCCCCTCGCCGAAACCGACGTAGCCGGGCGGCGAGCCGATCAGGCGGGAGACGGTGTGCTTCTCCTGATACTCGGACATGTTGATGGTGGTCAGGTACTGGCGGCCACCGAACATCAGCTCGGCAATCTGCAGCACGGTTTCGGTCTTGCCGACCCCGCTCGGCCCCACCAGCAGGAAGGCGCCGAGCGGGCGGCCGGGCCGACGCAGGTCAGCGCGGGCGGTCAGCAGGTGCTTGTGCAGGTGGGCCACCGCCACATCCTGCCCCTTGATCAGCTCGCCGAGGTATTCCGGCAGACGGGTCACCACATCCAGCTCCCCCTGGGAGATGCGATTGAGCGGCACCCCGGTCCACTCGGCGATGACGGCGGCAATCTGGGTCTTGTCGACGTGAGCGGAGACCAGCACTTCTCCTTGCTGCAGCTCGGCCAGCTCGCGCTCGAGGGTGGCCAGCTGCTCGGCAGCGGCCTTCGGATCGAGCGGTGCATCGGCGAGATCCAGCGCCTCTCTGGCCAGCATCTCATCCTGCTGATCGGCCAGCAGGGCTGCGCGCAGCTCGACAATCTGGTGCACCAACCCTTGCTGTTGCTGCCAGCGGGCCTCCTGCTCGGCCAGCTCTTCACGGCAAGCCTGCTGGGCCGCCTGCAACTCGGCCAGGCGCTCTGCGTTGTCACCAAGACCAATCAGGCTCTGGCGCTCCAGCTGGCGGATCTCCAGCTCGCGCTGGCGCAGCGCATTTTGCAGGTGGCTGACCGCGCGCGGCGGCGTGGTGAGGTTGATGGCCACCCGGGCACAGGCGGTATCGAGCACGTCAATCGCCTTGTCCGGCAGCTGACGGCCAGAGATGTAACGGGCGGAGAGCTGGGCGGCAGCCTGCAGCGCCTCCTCATCGATCAGCACCCCGTGGGCCTTCTCGTAGATGCTGCGCAGGCCGCGCAGGATCACGGTGGCCTCGTCGGCATCGGGTTCACCAACCTTCACCAGCTGGAAGCGGCGCGACAGGGCCGCGTCTTTTTCCACGTATTTCTTGTACTCACCCCAGGTGGTGGCGGCGATGGTGCGCAGCTCGCCCCGGGCCAGCGCCGGCTTGATGAGGTTGGAGACATCCAGCCCGCCGGCCTGGTTGCCGGCCCCGATCAGGGTGTGCGCCTCGTCGATGAACAGGATGACAGGTTGCACGGCGTCCTTGACCTCCTGCATCACCCCCTTGAAGCGCTTCTCGAACTCCCCCTTGACCGAGGCGCCGGCCTGCATGGCGCCGAGATCCAGGGTCATCAGCTCGACCCCGCGCAGCTTTTCGGGCACCTGGCCCGCCACCATGCGCAGAGCCAGCCCCTCGATGAGGGCGCTCTTGCCGACACCGGCCTCCCCCACGACTATGGGGTTGTTCTTGCGACGACGGGAGAGGATGTCGATCATCAGATCGATTTCGTGATCCCGGCAGAGCACGGGATCCAGGCTGCCCTGGCGGGCCTGTTCAGTCACATTGACGGTAAAGCGGGCCAGCAGACTGGCATCGGCCGGCAGGGCGGCCTGGGCCGTCTTGCCGCCGGGGGTAGTGGTGACTTGCGTCTCGGCGGACTCCTTGACCCACTCGTCAAACTGCTGGCGCAGCAGCTCGCGATTGACCTTGGCGAGCAGGCGGGTCACCGAGCCCGGCAGGTAGCGCTGGGGGGTCATCAGCAGCACCAGCAGCATGACGCCGCTGCGCAGCTGGGCGTGTTGCAGCTCGGCAGAGGCGAGCAGCCAGCTGTCTTGCAGCCACTCCACCAGCATGGGCGAGAAGGAGGGGTAACCCTGGCCATAACCGTTGTCAGCCGGCGAGGGTTGCAGCAGGGCCTTCAACTCTTCAACGTCGACCTCGGCCACCTTCAGGATCTGGCGCACGTCGCTCAGCGGGGTCTCCAGCATCTTGAGCAGCAGGTGCTCGATGCGGATCTCGGCTCCCTGGTGATTGACACAGAGGGCCGCGGCCTCCTCCAGCATGTGACGGCAGATGGGGTTGAGTCTTTCCACCAGTACTGGTAGCTCTATACGAATCAAGGCGTGCTCTCCTTAGTATTTTATTTTAATAATTCGCCCAGTTGACGCAGAACGTCCTGGGTCTGGTTATTGAGTTGGTGGTGATAGAGGCCGAAGATCAGCGCCAGGATCAACGCCCCGCCCATGAACAGGCTGCGCAGGGAAACCTGCTTGCGCAGCTGATAGCGGGAGGCCTGCTGCCCCAGATCGAGGTGAAACACGCTGGGCGCCTCGCCGCCGGCCTCGGGGGCCAACTGCTTGTGCAGCTGGCGCACGATGCGCTCGAACTCTCCCCGCCCCTGGCTCATCACCTTGTAACGCCCTTCGAAACCGAGGCACAGACAGAGGTAGATGAACTCCAGAATGTCGCGATAACGCACCGGGTCTTCCTGCAGGCGGGCCAGCAGCACGAACACCTTCTCGCCGCCCCAGGTCTCGTTGTGAAAGCGGGTCAGCAGGGAGTGCTCGGACCATTCGCTCTGACTGCCCCAGTCGCGGCCCATCACGGCCTCGTCGATGAAGGTGCAGAGGATGTAGCGAAACGACAGCACCACCCCGTTCTCGTAGCCCTGGGCCATCAGCTCCTGCTCGATGGCCTGGATCTCGGTCACCACCCGCTGATAGAGCTCGGGCACCCGGTCGTAGCGCGACAGCAGCCGTACCCGCTGCACCAGCCCCAGCAAGGGGGTCACCGCATCGATCATCGGGTTGATGCTCTGGCCGCGCAGGCGGAACCAGTAGTCCGAATCCATGTCCAGCTGCTCGGCATGATCGAACAGCAGGTCGCTGAGTTGCTCGTTCTTGATAATGTCCGTGGTCATCTCTGCTTATTCCTTGGTGCGATCACTGGCTGCGAATGGCCCAGAGCTGCATGTCGAGCTCGGGGAAGTCGCCGGCGATGTGGAAGGCAAGGGTGTTGCCCACCGCCAGCATCTGCCAGGCCGGGCTCTGCCGGTCGAGCTGGAAGTAGCTGTAACCGGCGTGATAGGGCAGCTGGCGCGGCGCCACTGGCAGCGGCAGCAGCGGAATGCCGGGCAGTTGCAGGCTGATGAGCTCGCGGATCTTGTCGCTGGAGGCCACCTTGGTCTGCTGCAGCAGCTGTTTGCGCAGCTGCTCCTGCGGCATGCGGGCACGCACCGCCAGCACGAAGTCGGCGCTCTGCATCAGCTCGCTCTCGTTGACCATGGCCACCATGATGCCGTACTGGTGCTTGCGCAGCTGGATGGAGACGGCGCGCGGCGACAGCACGGTGCTGAGCGCCTGGCGCAGGGCCAGCATCACCGGCTCGAAGCTCACCTGCTGATCGTCGTGGCGATAGGCGGGGAACTCGGGCGGCAGACGGGACTCGTCGGTAAAGGTCATCAGCTCGCCACAGATCTGCACCAGCGCCTCATGCAGCCGCTCGGGGTGCAGGGTGCCAAGGCGCGCCAGATGGGAGAGCTGGGGCTGGGCCCGGTTGAGCAGTTGCAGCATCATGAACTCGGCCACGTCGGCCACCCCCTGCTGGCCCGGCGCCGCGATGCGCTGGGAGAGGCTGCGGGCCCGCTCGGCCACCAGGCCAGCCGACTCGCCGAGGAAGCGCTTGAGGGTCGGGATGGCGGAGACGCTGATGCTGCAGGGCATGAAGTTGGGATCCAGCACCAGGCCGCCGTCCGGACGCTTGTCCAGAATGCGGGCAATCGCCAAAGAGGCGTAGGCGCTGCGATCTTCCCGCTCCAGCATCAGTCGCAGGCTGACCCGCCCCACTTCGAGGGAGACCACGTCCCCCCCTTCGCTGTGCAGATCGCGCACGTCGTGGCGATGGGCCTGCAACCGGGTGGCCACCTGACCGCCCTGATTGACCTCGTTGACGCCGCTCACCGAGAGCGGCAGCGCCAGATAGACCTTCTGGTTGGCCACCGAGGCGTCGGTGACTTCCAGCGGGGTCGGTAGCACGTCGTCATTGGGGATGTTGAATACGGTACCGTCCGGCAGGATGCCGGTGGCCCCCACCAGGGCGATGCGACCAAACCCCAGGTAGTCCTCGTTGATGGCGAGCGACTGCAAGCCATAGAAATAGTCGGACAGCGCGCTCAGGCGAGCGTGCAGCGCGTAATCCGAATGTCTTTGTTGTTGCTGGAAGTGCTGGGGCTTGATGAACAGCCCCTCACGCCAGATAACCCGATTTCGACTCGACATGGTTATTCTTCTTCTTTTTGCAGTTCCACTTCATCCAGGCGCAGGTGCACCAGGATTTGATAAGCCGTTCCCTTGCTCTTGATCTTGATGACCTTGCGCCACTCGGCGCTGTCGGGGTCGGCGTAGCGTGCGATCACCCCGATGTAACGGGTCTTCTCGTCGAGCTTGATGGGGGGCAGGTATTTGAACTGGCCCGGCAGCAGGGTGTAGTCCTGATGGTCCAGGTAGTTCTTGCCAAGGGCCTTCTCCACGTCCGCAGTCACCTGGTCATAGTCGGTGGCGAGCAGCTTGGAATCTTCCGCCAGCAGCACCACCTGAAACTCGATGGGCGCCGCCTCCCCGCTCTCGTTGGGGTTGACGTCAGGCTCCGCCAGCAGACTCAGCCCCAGGGTGGAGGGCTGATCATTATTGCTGCCCACCTGGATATCCGGGTTCATGGCCACATCGGCCATCTTGCCCATGGTGGTACAACCTGCCAGGGCCAGCAGCGCGGCGCCCAGCATCAGCGCTCGTATCATCAAATCAGTCCCTGTTGCTGACGCACGGCCTGGTCATAGGCCTGGGCATACACCTGGTGGAACAGCTTGTCGAACCCCTGCTGGCGGGCGGAGGTGAGCTCGCGGTAGTAGTGCTGATACATGTCCCAGGCCCAGCCTTCGTCGGCCGTGCCCGGTGCACCGCTGCGGCGGTATTGCTCGAAGCGCCCCAGCAGGGCCTGCGGCGAAAACGCCTGCAGGATGCTGTCGAGCGCCGCGCCGATGGCCTGCTGGTTAGCCACATGGTGGATGCGCACGTTGTGCAGGCTCTCGGCCACCGCCGCCGGCGCGCTCAGGTGGACCGGGCTCTTCTGCTCGGCAAACAACACCGCCAGGGTCTCGTCATAATCAAGGCCCAGGCGCAGCGGGTTGTCCTCGATGGGGCGCAAGTGCTTGTCCGCCAGCGCCGCCTGTTCGTTTTGCAACTGCAGCAGCCCCTCCACCATGGCCCGCACCGTCTTGCCCATCTCTTCGAGCATGTCGTGGGCCTGCTGGGTGTCCTGCAATTGCAAGGGTTGGCCCAGGCCACGCATCAGCGGGGTCAGGGCTACGTGATCGACGCCGTCCAGCGACAGCGGGTAATCGGGATGGTTCTCGATGGCGGGCATATCCAGAAATTCTTGGTTCATGGTGTTCTCGACAGCAGAAAAAGGGGCAAGAGGGGGGACGTCCACATCCGGTTGTGAACGCAGTGAAGCCTGCAGGCGACCGTCCGCCAGCGGGCCATCCATCAACGGATTGGGCGCCCTGCGATCCTGCTGCAATGCCAGCAAGGGATCGGCCGCCAGGGTGCGCGGATCGTCTGCGGGCGCAACGGGCTCATCGCTGGTTAGCCACTCGTCGAGCTGCTCGGTGGGGCGGTTGCCCAGCACCTGTTGCAGGCTCTGCTCGGGGGTGATGGCCCCCAAGTAGGCGCGCAGCCGGAACGGGCCGACCACGAGCTCGTCCCCCTGCTCCAGATGCACCTTGCGGGCCCGCCCGATGGGCGAGGTGGCACCGTTGATATAGGTCTGGCCGCTCAGATCGCACAGGCAGAAGCGACCGTCGTTGAGCTCGATGCGGGCGTGGGCGGGCATGACGGCCCCCAGCCTGTCGCGCAGTTGCCAGTCATCCTGTTCGGAGGCCCCCAGGGTCCCCCCCATCTCGTCGAAGCGGTACTGCACCTGCTGGCTGCCGTCGAGCTGTTCGCTGTTGAGCACCACCAGGGAAAGTTGCTGGTTAAAATCGTCCACAGTTACTCCTGCACTGATTCCTGTAGTTAAATTTTCTGCGCTGCTGATCTCTGCACTTATTCCTGCACTTATTCCTGCACACAAATGGTCACAAACGGATCACTCGGCGGCTGGCCGAGAAAGGTACTCCACCCCAGGCGGGCACTCTGCTCTTCCCCCAGCCTCAGTCCCCTCGCCTGCTCCTGGCCGAAACCCAGCCGCAGATCCCAGGCCAGCTGATCGCGCAGGATGAAGGAGACAAAGGTCACCAGAGCCTGGAAGTGCTCCCCGTTCGGCAGAAAGCCGAGAAACTGGCCAAAGCTCAGGTTGTTGATCTTCAACAAGAACTTGCCGGCACAGTCATTCACCTTGTCGCCGATGACAAAATCGCTCCCCAAGGTGGCGCAGGCGCCGCCGAGGCGATTTTGCTGATCCTGATGAATAGGCACCTTGCGCCACTGCCAGGCGCTCACCTGCACATCGGCCAGATCGAAGCAGTGGGCCACCAGACCGGCCACCACCTCGGGGGAGCGGCTGGGGCTGGCCAGCATGCCCGCATAGGAGAGCATCTTGGCCCGGTTGACCGGCAGGCTCTGGCAGACTGCCTCGTTGCCAAGCCCCACCAGGGCGAACATCAGACGGGAGAAACCATCCTCGCCGTTGTCCTGAAACCGCACGTGGTAGCGATACTTGCGCCAGATCCGGTGCAGCAGGGTCAGCAGACGGTGGTGGAAGAAGTCCAGGAACAGACCGAGCTTCTGCTCCCCCTGGGCGTACTCCCACGCCAGCGAATCGAGGTAATAACCGGGCATCGGCGACTGACTGCCGTGCAGGCCGAGGAAGGCCACCTCCAGCTCGTGGCGCCCCTGCCCGTCCCGGCCAATCTGCAGCACGTCGCTGGTGGGGAAGCCCAGGGAGGCGGTCGCCTTGAAGCGGATGTGCTCGTCACCGGGCAGGTAGTCGAGCCCTCGCTCCTGATCGGCACCATCGAGCCGGTTGAGCAGCTCAACCAGCTGGAAGAAGTTGAAGCGGGGCGCCTCCCGGGCGGCGCTCACATCAGGGAGTGCTGACCGATCTGGACTGGCCATTGGTAGCGCTCCTTGTTGTCGAGATTGACCACCTCAAGCAGGTGGAAGGCGTTGACGCTGGCATAGAGCGAGAAGAAGTGGGCCAGCACGGTGCTGAACAGATAGAGCTCCCCTTCGCTGCCAAAGGCGGACTGGCGGATGGAAAGCACCGACTTGAGCCCCCGCACCGGCATGCCGCGCACCAGCCTGTCCACCGGCTTGGTCTCGATCTCCTCGATCCCCGCCAGCCGCTTGCGCGAGGCCTGCTCCGCCTGTTTGTCGTGCAGGGCCGGAAAATCGTAGGTGCGCAGCACCTGCACCAGGGCATCGCGGCGCAGCAGGGAGACATAGTTGAGGGAGAGGTTGGAGATCAGCGTCCAGTGCAGACTGCCGTCCAGCGCCGGGCGCAGCGGTCGGGTCGGCCGGATCAGGTTGCGGAAGGTGGCAAAGGAGGGCGAGCTGCCGGTGGGTACGCAGACGCTGCCCACCTTGAGACGGGCGGCGCGGGAGCGGTTGGTGCAGGTGAGCGTCACCGAAATGGATTCATCCAGTTCGACCGTGGTGGTTTCATCCCCGCGCACGAACGAGAGGCTGTGCTCGAAACCATCCCCGCTCACCGCCTCCTTGACCCGCACCCGGTAGTAGAGCGCCAACCGCTGTTTGGCCCGCTCGATCTGGTGCTGGAAGCTCTCGAATGGCTGATAGATGCGCGGCGTACCGCGGGAGCGGCCGAGGTTCCCCTCGACCCAGCCTTCCACCTGATCCACCGAGAAGATCTCGAAGCTGTCGGCGTGGCGATAGCTCGCCTTGAGGGGGTACTCCGCCTGACGGCCATTGAGATTGACCGGCTCGCTGTCGTGCTGGAACAGGTTGATGGCCGGCACGCAGTTGAGCATGAAGGAGTCGGGACGGATCTTGAGCTCCGCCGGCAGCGGCCGGTCGAAGCAGAAGTGCACCTTGAATTCGCTCACCGGCAACGGCTGCTTGGGCCACTCGCCACCGGAGAGTTCGAAGAAGAGGAAGCTTTCCGGGAAGCAGAAATACTCCTGCAGGATCCGGTAGCCGGAATAGACGTTGTTCGGGTAGGGCAAGAGCGCATCGCCGCGCTCGAAGCCGACCGGTTTGAGGGCCTTGGCCTCCTGGCGAAAGCGCTTGCCGTCGATCTCCAGCTCGATATGGGAGAGCTGGTTGGAGAGCCAGAAGTAGAGCTCATAGGCGGTGTAGCTGTCACCACCAAGGAAGAAGCGCAGCTTGTCCAGCTGCAACTCGCTAAGCGGCAGAGGGGCATGCAGGGCGATGTCCAGCGAGATGGTGGAGAGATCGTTGCCGCTCTGGGCGGCGATATGACGGATATCGGCCGGATAGACCCAGGTATCGTGACAGGTCTGGAAATGACAGGTCACCTCGTCCAGGGGCAGGCTGTCGAGCTGACAACCTTGCCTGACCAGCGCCGGCTGGGCGATGGCCCCCGGAATGACCGAAAACTGCATGATGGTCATGCTGGGCACGGGACGCAGGTAGTTGGGCCAGAGCATGTTGAGCAGACCGTGGGTCAGCTCGGGAAACTCATCCTCAATCTTGGCGCGCAGGTTGCCCGTGAGGAAGGCGAACCCCTCCAGCAGGCGCTCCACGTCCGGATCGGTGTTCTGCTCCGACAGAAAGCGGGTGAGCTCGGGATAGGCGTCGGCAAATTCGCGCCCTTGCAGGCGCAAAAAAGCCAGTTCATCCCTGAAGTAATGTTCCAGCGACATTGATCAGACCATGCGGTAGTGACGGTGACTGTCCATGTGGACGTTGAACGAGGTAACTTGCTCGATATGCTCCAGCCGCACGTGGGCCGTCACCTGAAACGTCATCTCAAGCGGGCTCGCCTGATAGTCGGGTGAACGGACTTCCACATGCACGATCCGCGGCTCATAGCGGCGGATGCATTGCCGGATCGCCTCCCGGATCCGCCCCTTGATGTCGGCACTGCCCTGGGTGGCGTCATTGAGATCGATGACGCCAAGCTCGGGGGCACTGCGACAGTTGCCGGGACGGGTGTTGAGGATCTGGTCGAGCTGCCGTTTGACGGAGTCCACCAGTTCATCCACTTCCGAACGGGGGGAGGAGCCAAGCCCCTCCCCCCGGATGCGATCAAACAGACTGGCCGCATTGCCTCTATCCCAGGATGAGAGATGCGGCATCGGGCTTTATTCCTTGTCCAGACGACCTACCAGAGAGAGCTCGAAGCTCGCTCCCATGTACTTGAAGTGCGGGCGCACGGCCATGGCAACCTGATACCAGCCCGGCTCCCCTTCCACGTCCAGCACCTTGATCTGGGCGGCGCGCAGGGGACGACGGCTACGCACGTCCGCAGGGGGGTTCTCCTGGTCGGCCACGAACTGACGGATCCAGTTGTTGAGTTCCCGTTCCAGATCCTGGCGTTCCTTCCAGGAACCGATCTGCTCGCGCTGCAGCACTTTGATGTAGTGGGCCAGGCGGTTGATGATGAACATGTAGGGCAGCTGGGTACCCAGCTTGTAGTTGGTTTCCGCTTCCTTGCCTTCCTTGGTGTTCGGGAACACCTTGGGCTTTTGCACCGAGTTGGCGGAGAAGAAGGCGGCGTTGTCGCTGTCCTTGCGCATGGTCAGGGTGATGAAGCCCTCTTCCGACAGCTCGTATTCACGGCGATCCGTGATGAGCACTTCGGTCGGGATCTTCGCCTGCAACTGACCCATGGCCTCATAGACGTGCACCGGCAGATCGTGAATGGCGCCACCACTCTGCGGACCAATGATGTTCGGGCACCAGCGGTACTTGGCGAAACTGTCGGTCAGGGAGGTGCCCATCAGATAGGCGGTGTTGCCCCACAGGTAGTGATCATGGTTCGAGCTGATCTCTTCCTGGTAGTTGAAGCCCTTGATGGGGTTCTCGGTCGGATCATAGGGCAGACGCGCCAGGAAGCGCGGTGCAGTCAGACCCAGATAGCGGGCATCTTCCGACTCGCGCAGGGAACGCCACTTGGTGTAGGCCGGGCCTTCGAATACCGATTTCAGATCCTTGATGGAGGGCAGATCAGTGAAGCTGTCGACCCCGAAGAAGGCGGGGGCGACGGAAGAGATGAAGGGGGCATGGGCCATGGCGCCCACTGCACTGACATACTGCATCAGCTTGATGTCAGGGGAGCTGTGGGTGAAGGCGTAGTCACCAATCACGGCGCCGACCGGCTGTCCGCCAAACTGGCCATAGCCGCTGGAATAGACGTGCTTGTAGAGGCCGGACTGGGTGATTTCAGGAGAAAATTCAAAATCTTCCAGCAGCTCTTCCTTGGTGGCGTGCAGCACCTGGATCTTGATGTTCTCGCGAAAATCGGTGCGATCCACCAGGAGCTTCAAGGAGCGCCAGGAGGACTCCAGCTCTTGCAGCTCCTTGGCGTGCAGGATGACGTCCATCTGCTTGCCGAGCTTCTTGTCGAGCTCGACGATCATGCTGTCCACCAGCGCCTTGTTCACCGGCTCTGTGGTGGTGCCGCTGTCCAGAATGTTGGCAATCAGGGCTGCAACACCCTGCTTGGCGACGCTGTAACCCTCATCCACCGGGGTGATGCGGGCCTGCGCCATGATTTCGTCCAGCAGGGACGAGGAGGCGGCACTCGCCCCCGCTTGAACCTGTTCTTCGACCAGAGACATAATTTTTCCTTATAAGTCAGTCAATTAATCTGCTGATCACTCGGCAGGCTTAATCAAATCCAGCTCCTTGAGCAATTGCTCGCGAGCGTCGTCACTGGACAGCAGATCCTGCAGACGGTTGCGGAAGGCGGGGATATTGCCAAGCGGCCCCTTCAGGGCAACCAGCGCCTCACGCAGCTCCAGCAGCTTGCGCAGCTCGGGCACTTGCTGGGCAACGCTGTCAGGGGTGAAGTCTTCCAGGGACTGGATTTTGATCGACACGGGCAACTCGTCCTGGCTGTTCTCCTCCAGGCGGTTGGGAACCGAAAAATTCAGCTCCAGTGCAGATTCTTTCATGACGGAAGAAAAATTATTCTTGTCAATGGAGACGGTCTGACGCTCCTCGATGGGGGTCTCTTCAGAGCGCCCTTTCATATTTCCGACCACCATCATGGTCAACGGAAGCTCTATTTCCGCCTGTTGGCCACCGGTTGCCGGCACATATTTGATATTGATACGTTCTTTGGGCGCAACAGTGGCGCCATCAATCCCTTTTCCCATGCTCTAGATACCAAGTTGAGGATCCATGAAGACCCAAAAGCTTATAGCCAATGCTTTTGTCGGCAACTGTAAAAAATGACAGTTGACGTGCTCAGGACGAAAATGAACAAAAAAGCATCAACAAACCACGCCTTTTCGATATATTCCAGGAGAGAGCCAGGATATCAAAAAGGCAGCATTCAGCTTGTTATTCAATACAATCCGATTACGTCTCTACTCTTCGTTAGAGATCATGATTGACTAAAGAGTCATTTGTGACTAATGGTATATTTTTGATGATAGCAACGTCAACGATAAATATATTTATAAATGTAACAAAAGCAAGTAAAATATAAAAAACCAACAAAATCAATAACATGACTAGCGATTAAAATAGTATAAACTTGAAGTGTAAAGTGTAGGGAAGTTGCATGCCATGAAGAGTAAAATAGGAAAAATCTGATTTTAAACCATCATGACCGCTCATGATAAATCATAAGTAAAGCTCATATTACGAACACAAAATGAGATTTTTCTGACAACGCAAGGTGTTATTTTGTCAAAAAAAACCGCCAGGATGTATTATCAAGGCGGTATTGGGTGGCGATAATAAGTGGGAAATGGCTTTATCCACTCACTGTTATTTTTATCACTATGTCTCATTCATGTTATAGGAATGACATCATATGCCCTCTGACGTCTGCCCCATTTCACCGTGTTTATCCAGTCTGATGAACCAGTGCTGCGCCAGTTTTTGACCGGCACTTTTTTCTTGTGCCGTCATGCCTTTTTCAAGTTCACGGCTGGCGGCGGTTGCATCAATATTGCCATCCGTTGCGGCCAATAAATACCATGCATAAGCATGCAATCTATTGCGGGGGGCTCCCCATCCCTGCTCACGCATGATGCCCATGCGATATTGTGCTTGCCGATGATTGGCGTTTGCCGCAGCCCGATACTGTTTCATGGCTTCGGTGTAATCAGCCTCACCACCCAGCCCCAGTCGCAGCATCTCGCCGTAGGCATATCGAGCCTCGACATTGCCCTGCGAGGCGGCCAGAGAGAGGCTCTTGCGCGCAGCTTTCAACTCCCCCCGTTCCTGTTGCAGGGTCGCCAGTTCAAGCTGAGCCTGACTCACACCACCCGCGGCAGCCAGATTCAGCCAGTGCTCACGTGCGGTGATATCGCTCTGCTGCAGGCTCAATTGATATTCGGCGTCATGGGAACCATTGCCTGCCGCCAGCTCCAGCCAATAACGGCCAAGCGCCAGGTCCTGGGCAACCAGATCCCCCCTCAGATAGGCCTGCCCCAACCACAGCTGGGCAGGAGCAGCCCCTGCATTGGCGGCGCGCTGATAGAGGCTGAATGCCTCTTCAGAGGAGGCCTTGCTCGCCAGTACCAGCAAAGCGTCCGGCTGTTGCTGGGCTGCGGCTTTCTCATACCAGCGCAGGGCAAGATCGGCGCGCTTTATCACTCCTTTCCCTTGCTCATAGCGAACGCCAAGCTGGAATTGGGCATCCCGATTCCCTTGTTCGGCGGCTTTCTCCAGCCACTTGACGGCCTCTTCATCGGCCCCCGCCTGACCTGCATACCACTGCCCCAGAACCAGCTGGGCATTTCCATGATCCCGCTTGGCGGCATGCTCGAACCAGTCGAGACACTCACTGGTAAGCTTCCCCTTGTGCCGTTGCCGGCACTCCTGACCCAGTTGATAGCTGGCCTCCGAATTGCCCAACTTGGCGGAGCGCTGCCACCACTGCCTGGCCAGTACAGGATTTTTGGGCTCTCCCAACCCCGCCTGATACCAACTTCCCACCTGTAGCGCAGCCCTGCCCCGAATATCGGCATCTGCCGCCATGGGGCCCGCCTGCTCGACCACCTGCTTCATCCAGCGCATCGCCTCAGGATAATCCGGCTTGGCCGCCAGACGGTTGGCCAGCTCATATTGCGCCTTGCCCTGGCCCTGCTGGGCGGCTTGGGAGAGTTCAGACTCGGTGAGTCGTGTAGTTGTAGAACATGCAATAAGCAAACTAGCTAATAACATCGATAGTAAAGCTCGATATACCATCTATAACACCCGCAGTTTTAAACAAGAGGATAATAAGAAATTTAGTAGAGACACCCAAAATACCAAAAGCACATAATAAAAAACACTCAACTATAATCTAGATAAAATTAAACGTATCACAGCAAAAGATTTGCCAAGCCTGATTTAGGGTATTCCTTTTTTATCAAAGATGCATAATGTTGATCATGGTAGTCAAAAGTTATACCATCAATATATTCTTTTGAAATACTGTGGCAAGCATGACCTGGTAAAAAAAGTCATCTTCTATTTTATATGGATAACAATCCACATCATATATGGAGCAATAGATGTAGCAAGCACTAGCGGTAAATTGAAAGAAATCTTCTTTACTATCTTTATCTAGCGTGCCGATAAACGCATTCATTCCTTTCGTAAGATCTTCTAGTGATAGAATCCCCCGTTCAATATAGGTTAGAAGACGCCCAGTTGAACGATAATGGCCATGCTCTCCCCAATCTCGGTCCATAATCAAGAATCCCTCATTTCCTCTAAAGAAATTCCATGGTTTTGTTTTGAACTCTGATATGAACTCAATTTCACTATATGGCTTCATTATTGCCATCTCATCGTTTCATCAAAATAACTAAGCAGATTTTCGATATATCTGTACAGATCTAGTTATCACCTGACACCGGCCTCAAACCGGTGTCTTGTTTACGCTACTTTAGTGCGCACTTCCTTCGGTATCAATTTCAGACCCTTTTTGAACATGCTGTAGGGGGTTTGACCCTCCATCATCCTGCCATGATGTGGCCGCTGGGTGTTGTAGTGATCCAGATAGCTGTCCAGGTCTGTCTGCATCTGCTCCACTGATTCATACCAGGTCGTCCTCCCCTTGATACGGAAGTGTTCATCCAGCAGGGTGCGATGTAGCCGCTCGATAAAGCCGTTGCTCTGCGGCCTGCGTACCTTGGTGGTCCGGTGCTCAATCCCCTCCAGTTGCAGGAACAGCTCGTAGGGGTGATGGTCAGGGCGCCCGCAGAACTCGCGCCCGTTGTCCGACAGGATGGTATAGACCCGCGCCTCGTGAGCCTCGAAGAACGGCAGGACCGTTTCGTTGAGCACATGGACCGAGGTCACCGGCAGCTTGCTGGTGTAGAGCCGTCCCCAGGCGTGGCGGCTGTAGCAGTCCAGTACGGTTTGCAGATACACCTTGCCCACCCCCTTGAGTGCGCCGACGAAGAAGGTGTCGACCGCCACCAGTTCCCCGGTGTAGTGAACCTCAATTTGGCGTTCGCGAAACTCGGGGCTGAAGCGCTCGAGCAGGCGGATCTGCTCGTCATTGAGCTCAATCGTCTGTTCCCTGTGGGTTTTCTCGAGGCGCAACAAGCGGTCATGCTTGGAGAGCAAGTCGTGACGTTGCCACACGCCACGCACACCGCCCGCACTGACGTTGATGCCTTGCAGAGCCAGTTCTTGCGCGGCCCGCAGCGGGCCATGGGTTGGTCTGGTGAGAGAGCAATCGAGGATGGCTTGCTCAATCTCGGGAGCGACCCGGTTGGGATGAGCGCCTTTACAGCCGGGGAGTTTGTCGAGCAAGCCCTCGGCGCCATAGGTCTGGTAGTTACGGCGAATCTCGTAGAACTGCTGGCGGCTGTAGCCGATGAGCTTGCAGGCTTTGCTGACGTTATTAAGCTCTTTGGCGAGCTCTAGCAGGCTGAGTTTACGACGTGCTACTTTCTCGTTGGTGGTCATACGGTGACTCCAGATAACACGGTAGGGGTACCGTTTTGTTATCCGGTTTGAAGCCGTATGACCACTCCCTTTTGTGGGCAACTGTCAGGTGAATACCATCTCCATACAATATATCCATCATGTTTTATGTTTTCCGCACCATGCAATGCGGCTTATTTTGCCCCACCTTTAGTTTTCCCGCCAGGAACCCACTCACCAGAAATTGCCCCTGGTTCATTACCAGTAGCACTTTATATTTAAACCGACTATCACCTCATCCTTGCATTATGTATCCCCGGAGGGGAGCTACTCTTTCATTCATCGCCATTTTGCAAGTGGCTCTGAAATAGTTCCATTTTCAATATTAATATCATGTTGCCAAAAACGCTCACCTTTAAATGACGGTTCATGTGCAAGAACAACTCTCACTGTTTTTTCTGCGGAAGCCGATTGGTTTGCTAAGCAATATATGCAACTACCAGGTTCTTTAAATGAAAAACGGGTAATAAAAAGTAAATCTCCCTCCTTATCAAAAAAACTAATGCCAGAGGCATTTAAAGCCGCCACACCATCTAATTTCTTATCATAAGCAGCGTCAACATAATCACCTATCACTTTTATTTCTTTACCATCATAAACCCAAGAAATATCATTCTCATTTAAGTCAACCCTCATTTTCACTCCTGTGGCAAAGCTATATCAGAGATTATTTTTAGGTAAGCGTTATCTGTATAATTATTTTTCTTACTGGGAACAGCATTTTCGAAATCTTTGTAAAGAAGTCTAATCTGTTCTCCTCCCCCTGGATAATACTTGTATGAACCATCAGACATTTTTTCTATTTGTGGTCCAACGGGACCATATTCTATGTCAAATGGACGTTGTACTTCATAGGTAACTCTTCTATCAAGTGTTCCTTTCCATTCTTCTTTGATTGCGAGATTTGCTCTACCAAAGCTAGAGTTAGGGATCTCACTTTGAGTACCAAATTGACCTGGAAACTGAGCTCTGCCCTCATTAGTGATCATATTAAAACGTTCTCCAGGCTGAATAATTCGCGTCTTAGGAGTAAACCCAACAGGCCATGGGGACTCATTGTCCCTCACATTCTCAAATGCGCTAACCAATGCATGGTCATCGTTAAACTGGCCAGTATGATGCTGCTCAAATTGTTTGAATACATCTTGCTGCTCAACTGGGATCCGAGCTCTAGGTGTATCCAATGGACACTGTCCCGGCACATTGCTTAGCCCCAGTGGGTCCACCCAGCCAGTCGGGTTAGGGGCGTACTGGTAGTTGTTCAGCCCGCCAGCCAAGCCTATCGGGTCAGGGGTGATAAATCTACCCGTGCCGGGCTGGTAGTAGCGGTGGCGGTTGTAGTGAAGCCCCGTCTCGGCGTCAAAATACTGCCCCTGGAAACGCAAGGGGGTTGCCACCTCAGCGATCTCTTCACGCCAGACATTGCCATAGGCGCGATAGCGCACCTGCCAGGCAGTGTGGCCGTCATGATGGGTCAGGGCCAGGGGGGTGCCTAGATGATCCAGCTGATAGTGATAAACCTCGGCCTTCTGCCCCTCCCCTTCCAGCTGTGCCAGGGGTTTGAAACTGCCGGGTTCATAGATAAAGCTGCGGTACTGCTCGTCAGTACGATGCTTGTCGTCCCCGAGCAGATAGCAGCTCTCGGCAATCAGGTTGTTGGCCTGCCACAGGAATTCAGTAACCTGCCCGCCTTTTGCTCCACTCACCGTCTTGCGAATGCGACGACCAAAGGCATCGTAGTCATAACAGGCGTTGCTGCCATCGGGCAGCTCGGCCCTCACCAGTTGATGCTGACAGTCGTAGTGATAGCGGGTCACCAGTTGCTGGCCCTTGCCGCGCCGCTCTACTGCCAATCGGCCAAATTCGTCGTACTCGAAGTGACGATCGCCACTCAACAGCAGCCGGTTCCCCTGGGTGCGGGCCCCATCGAACTGACCACCCGAACGTTCACCCAGGAGGTTGCCGGCCGGATCATGCAAGAAGCGCTCGGTCAGCTCGCCCCGCACCTCCAGCAAGCGGTCCAGCGGATCGTAGCGGTAGTGCTGCTCCCCCTGCACGCTGTCATCGATGTGCAGCAGGTTGCCTGTTCTGTCATAGCCATAGCGCCGCTCGCGGGCGACCTGCTTGCCCCGCTGCAGACGCAGTGCCGAGAGGCGCCCCTGCTCGTCATATTCGTACTGCTGGGTCAGTGCCCCTTGCTGCCTGCGCAGCTCAAGCCCACCCACCACCTGGTGGCGAGTGAGTTCGGCACCGTTGAGATCAATGCCGCCAAGCGCGCCGTGCTGATAGTGATAGCCAAGCCGGTTGCCGTCAGGCAGTTGCCAGTGTGATAACCGTCCCATGGCATCGTATCGGAAATGGCTTGAGGCCCACCCCTGATGCTCGGCCACCAGATGACCGGCACCATCGTAGTCAAATGCCAGGGGCCAGGCACCGTCGTCGACCCGGATGAGCTGGCCATGGCCGTCATACTCGAAGGCGATCTCGCGACCATCTGGCAGGGACTTTTTCAGCAAGCGCCCCATGGGGTCGCGCTCATAGCGGGTGACCAGCTCGGTCTCCTGCTTGCCGAACTCCACTTTTTCGCTCAGGCGTCCGTTGAGATCATAACGGTAGGCGGTGGTGCGACCATCGAAGCCGGTTTCCCGTGCCACCAGCCCGTTGGGATGGTAATGGATACGATGCTGTTCACCATGCTCGTTCTCGATCTCGCTGAGAAAGAGCTTGGCGTTGTCGTAGCGGTATTTGAGCTCGCTGCCATCGGGGTTGATGCGCCGACTCACCAGATGCAGGCCGGGGTGATATTCGAAACGTGTCTCGCGACCCAGCTCGTCCCACTGAGCCGTGACCTTGCCATAGGCGTTGTACTCATAGCGGCGAATGCCGCCCCCGGGCAGATGGACGGCACTGAGGCGATCTGCCGCGTCCCATTCATAGCGTGTGATTGCGCCACGCGGGTCTTGCCGCACGATCTGGCGGCCCCGCTCGTCATAGCGCCAGCGGCTTGTCCCGCCATCGACCCCTTTTTCTTCGATCAACTGGCCAAGGCGGTTCCACACCAGTTCGGTGCGGGTGCTGTCCGGGTGAACCACAGAGCACAGCTTGCCCTGGGGGGTATAGCCATAACGGGTTTCGTTCCCCAGGGGATCCCGCCTGGCAATCAGATCCCCTTGCGGATTGTGCTCAAAGCGCCATTCGCGCTCCCCCTGCACGACCTTGCGAACCCGGCCATCCCAGTAGTGATAGGCAGTCTGACTGCCGTCGGGAGCCACTTCGAGGGCCAACATCCCCTCTTCGTCGTAGTGATAATGGGTCTCGGCCCCCAGCGGATCACGGGCCAGTACTTTCTGACCCTTGTCGTTGTAGGCAAACTCGGTTATCGCACCATCCGGATCCTGCTGGCGGACAAGACGTGCCTGGCTGTCGTGCTGATACACCTCCTGACTGCCATCGGCATTGAGTACCGTCACCTCGCCCTTGTCATCATCCCAGCCATAGGTGACATCAAAACCCGCCACATCGCTCCAGTGGCGGATGGCGCGGGCAGCCTTGCCTTCCCCTTCCCACTCCCAGAAGAAACCGGCACCACCAGCCAGACGGCGCTCAACAATGACCCCATCATCACGATAGCGATAACGCTCGCACTCCCCGGCCCCATTCTCGGCCGCCACCAGGTGACCATGGTCATCGTAGTGGTAGCGTTGCAGCGTGGCCTGGGGCTGCCAGGCAATGCCATCAAAGCGCTGCAACTCGAGCGCCATGATGTGGTCGCCCTCGTAAGCGAGACGAAGGGCCAGCCCAGCCTCATTTTCAACCCAGGCGGGGCGCCCTTGATGGTCAGAACGCACTGTCAGTCGATTGCCGTAGGGATCGGAAAAACCGGTCAGCCGCCCAATCTCGCCATGCCAGGTAAAATGCAGGAACGGCGAACTGGCCTTGGCCAGGATCACTTCATCAGCCTCGTCACCGAGGTAGACCGCCGCCTCCGACAGCAGGTTGGTCACCATGGGTCTGGCGGCTGATGGCAACGGCAGTTCCGTTGCCAGGGACTCCTCATCCCACCAGGTCAGGGTATCGCCGTGACGTTCAAGTCGGTGCGCAAGGGCATGTGTCCAGCCAAGCCCCATGCCGCAGGATTGCGCGACGGCGGAGGTGCGATAGAGGCGCCCGAAGACAAAGGGAAGCAGACCCGGCAGTTCGCCATCTTGCAGTGCCAGCAACTCTTCCCCCGTCACCATGGAGACCGGGCAGTTGTTCTTGCAGGTGCTGGCTTCCGGTTGATGGGGCCGGTTATTCGGGGTAACTGCCTGCTTGGAGGCATCAGGTGTCTTGTTCACCTGCTTGATTTCGGTGTGCCCCTGGAATCGGCGTTTGGCCGCCGTGCCTTTTTCCACCAGCGTGTTGGCATTGCCATCGACCAGCTTGAGATCCGCTTTTTTGGCCGGGCTCAACGGTGCAGCCCCGGTGATCAGCACCTTTTTCGCCTGCTGGGCGTGCAGGGCCAGGTTGTGTTTCCTGGAGAGATCAACCAGGGAGGTGACCAGTCGCATGACACGGTCACTGTTCTTGGCCATGGTGGCAGCCTTGGCACCATAGCGTGCAGCCAGGCCTGCCCCGCCGGTCAGCACCACCCCGATGATCACGTCAATCAGTACCGACGAAATTACCTGAGCACCAAACTCGGTCTGCTGATCCGGGGGCAGCATCTTGACCCAGCACACCAGGGCATAGGCATAAAGATAAAGCAGCGCCTCATCTTGCAGTACCAGCATGGCAGCTTCCATCTGGGAGGCTCCGGCCTTTGCCATGGCCGCGGCGTCCACCCCGAGCTCGGCCAGCTTTTTGGCGTTGCCTACCGGATCGGCCAGCAGGTTGTAGATGGTTTTAAGATCGTCCCACACTCCGACCAGTGCCTTGCCGATACCGCTTGCCGCCGCCAGCGCATGGCCGCCAAACCCGCCACCAGTACCGCTGTAACGGGCCCACGCAGCCTTGTGCTCACTGTTCCACTCCTTGGTAAGCCATGCCTCCAGATCTTTTTGAACCGGGGCATAAGAGGCAAACAGCGTATCCAGGTCGCTCTTCTTCACATTGGGGTAGAAGGTCACCCGATAGGACTTGCCCGGGGTCAGCTTACCAACCTCGGCAATACCCTTGGCATCCAGGGTTCCCTCCTTGACTACCGCCTCGCTGACAAAACGTCCGCGCACCAGTTTCCCCGCCTCCACCTTGTACGGGGTATTGCCGATGGGAATAAACCTGACGGATTCGAACAGATGAACCAACCGCAGCGTGCCGCTCAGCGGGCACTGCGTCACCACGGACTGCGCCTTCTTGCTGCCGGACGATGCCGTGATGGTCTTGTCGCCCACCTTGATGGTCTGCTCCATGTCCATGCTGAGCATGTCACCCAGGAAGAAACTCTCGGCATCCTTGCGATAGGCACTCAGGACGTTGCGATAATCGGCGATCACTTCGTTGAAGACGGCCTGGCCGACATTGCTCATGCTTGAACCTCATTGATCAGCGCCGCTTCCAGCGCCGGAAACAGATCGATATCGGGGGATGGATGACGGGAAACAAAGCGGGCGACCTTGCAGCGCAGGTTCGCCTCGGGAAACGCCCAGTAGAGCTGACCGTTGTGATCCGCCAACTGTTGCATCAGGTTGTTGATAAGAGGGGCGGGATCCTGTCTCGCCAAGGTCGCGGCAATGGCAGGGGGCAGCTCCCACCAGGGGAATTCGCGTGGTGCTGCGGCTTCTGACGCAGCCCATTCGAAGCCGTCCCCCCCGACCCAGATCCCGTTCACTCCAGGCAGCAGGGCGGTGAAGCCCTCTCCCAGCTGGACCAGAATGCGTTTCAGATACACGCCATCCCAGTAACGGAAGAAGACCGCCTCCCCCTGGTGCCAGATCTGGGTCAGCCCCTGCAGATGGGCATAGAGGGCATCGACAGGCTGCTCGCTCGCCACTATCCAGCCCCAGTCTCTCGCCTCGGCGCCCTGCGCCCACTCGATAAAGGGGCTCTCCTTGTCGAGGGCCACCAGATAGGGCATGACGGGATGCCAGTCTTCATAAGGGGTGCCGAGATAGAGCCCGCGTGGCGTTTCGCGGCCATCGAGCTGGTAGTAGTGCTGCAAGGGAGCCGCATCGCAGGCCCCCGCCAGCACGGCATAAAGAGGGGCTGATTGCCTCTGTATCCACGCTTCCAGCGGTGTGCTCTCAAATCTCACAGCCACCCTCCTTGCATTTTTCACACTCTTCACAGAAAGGGGCGGCACTCTTCATGGTGGCCAGTTGGGCAGGAGTGAGCGGTACCTTGGGTTTGGGGGGAACACTGACACCCAGAGGGCCCAGTGGTAACTTGCCGCCCCATCCCGAGCCGGCACCCGGGCTGCCGCCCGAGTTCATCTTGATGGTGGGCCCCACCAGGGTGACGCCGCCGCCATCGACCCTGATGAAGCAGCCGCCCACCTTGACGGTAATGTCTGAGCCCGCCTCCAGCACCACCTTGGCACCGGCTTTGACGTGCACTTCCTGCCCCGCCTGGGTGAGCCAGCGCTGACCGAGTTTTTGATGCATGGAGGTGTCAACGCCGAGTGAGTAGTCCCCCTTGATGTGATCCCGTTTTTCACCGTTCACAGTGAGGTGATCATTGGCCTTGATGCGGGTCACCCGCTCATTGTCGGTATCGGTGTGCTGGTCGTGCTTGATGTGCCAGGCGGCATCGTTCTCTATCAACACGTTCAGGTCTTTCTGACCGTGGATGTAAATCTCTTCCTGCCCCGCCTGGTCTTCAAAGCGCAGTTCGTTGAAACCCTCCCCCTGATGAGTCTCGGTACGCAGCACGGTGCGGGTCTTGTTGGCTGGCAGCTCGTAGGGCGGCCGGTTGGTGGCGTGGTAGGTGCGACCGGTGATGATGGGCTGGTCGGGGTCCCCCTCCAGGAACGAGACAATGACCTCGTGGCCGATGCGCGGGATGGTCATCATGCCGTACTGACCCCCGGCCCAGCCCTGGGATACGCGCACCCAGCAGGAACTCTGGTCGTTGGAGCTGCCATATCTGTCCCACGGGAATTGCAGCTTCACCCGGCCGTGCTCGTCGCAGTAAATCTCCTCCCCCTCGGGACCCACCACCATGGCGATTTGCGGGCCGTCCACCATCGGCTTGTGAGGGGCCTCCGGGCTGCCGATGCGTGCCCGCCAGGTAGTGCTGGCTTTCACTACGCCGAATTCGTTGTGATAGACGGTGGGGCCGCTGCCCCCCTCCTCTCCCAGCGCCTGCGGCTGCAAGCCGGTGTGCTGGATGCGCACGATTTGCCAGTCGGTGTTGAGGCTGCCGTTAGGGTGCTCGGTGAGCGAGAAGGTCTGCCCCGGCTGCAAGGCGGCGCAGTTGGACTTAGCCTGGCCCGCCACAGCATCATTGCGCAGGGCATCGAGCCGATGCTGGGCAAAGGCCTTGCCGCTGCCATCCTGCTTGTAGCGGCCCGGGAAATCGAAGTGCTGGTAGGTATCCCGTTGATGCTCGAGCTCACTGCCCTGCTTTTTGTGAGAGAGGCCGTAGGCCGGGGTCTTGAAGCTGTAGTCCTTGAGCTCCACATCCGAGGGGCGCACCGCCTCGCGGTAGTGGAACTGGCGCACATAGGGGCCTTGCTCGAGGGAACGATTGCCGAGGTTGAAGAAGAGTTCGGGGCCAGCGGTCAGGGCGGCTGAGTCATCGGCAAAGACGATGCGGTGCTTGCCCGCTTCAAACTCATGGAAGTAGAACATCCCCTCTTCGGCGGCGAGCCGGTTCATGAAATCGAGGTCGGACTCGCGATACTGAACGCAATATTCCCGCTTGGCGTGCTCATTCTTGAGCGCAAAGGCATAGTCGGTGATGCCGTGCTCTTGCAACAGGATGGAGAGGATGTCATCGGGTTTTTGCGCCTGGAAGATGCGGGAGTTCTGGCGAAGTGACAGACGCCACAGCGCCGGTTGCACCATGAGCTGATAGCGGGTGCGGCGAAAGCCGCTGTCACCCTGCGCGAAGTCACTTACCACCCCGCACACCCGGCGCTGCAGCTCGCCGTTGTACCACACCAGCAGCTCGCACGGCTGGTCCAGCACGGCGCCAAAGTCGATGTCGGGCTGGGTACTTGCCAGCTCAAGCCGCAGGTTGAACGGCCGGTTCAGCGCCTCATCCAGCGCAAACTCGGCCACCACGAAGGTGCTTTCGGGCAGGGCCCCCACCTTGACGGTAAATTGTAATCCTGTGCTGTCTGCCATCGCTGCGCGCCCCTGAAATATCGTGCGGCCCCATCAGGTGGGGCACATCAAGCCATGTGAGAGCTTCGCCATCGCCTGGATTTTTCTTTCACCATGGCTGCCGCACGCCCTTGACGGCGTGCGGCAAGACGTAAACTCGGATTTTTTCTTGCACCCGCTCACACCAGGCAAACGGACAGAAGAAAAAATGCGTGGGTTGAAAAATCGGAAATACGGTCTCCGGGCAGGTTGTCCTTGCAGAGACGATAAAAGGGCACCGCAAGCAGTGCCCTTTGGCTCGGAATTACGCTTCGATCGGCGCACGCCAGTCATCCGCACCAGAAGTGCCGGCAACGGTGTGCTCCCAGTCGATCTTGCGGTAGGCCATGGAGACCTGGATCAGCTGGGTGAAGTCGGACTTCGCCGGATCCTGGCAGTGGGG